>DBQG01000007.1:6712-10862 GCA_002305125.1 Patescibacteria group bacterium UBA1400
TGACTGGTTTAATCCGGTATTAATAAAATAAGTTAAGGTAAAAGCTTTAGCTTGATCATTTTAGCTAAAACAAAACATCTATTTAACTAAAATCGATATAAATTTAGTTATTTTTGCTAAAAAAACATTAGTTTAGAGTAAGACATGAGAGTTAGTCCATAAATTTAATATAAAAATATTGACAATAGTCCATAAATTTAATATAATTTTAAGGAATGATACCAAGAAGCTTATTAAATACCATTAAAAACAGGCAAAAAAAAGGTTTTGTAAACTTAATTTACGGCCCGCGCCGAGTGGGAAAAACAGTGCTTTTAAAGCAATTAACAGAAAGCTTTGAGCAAACAAAAATTGGCTGGTTTAATGGTGATACTCAGGAAACTAAGCAAGCCTTAAGCAATACGTCCGAGGTTTTTTTATCAAAGCTGGTAAGAGACTTTGATTTTATCGTGGTGGATGAAGCTCAGAGAGTTCCTAATATCGGTTTGTCTTTAAAAATTCTTATAGATAAATTTCCTCAAAAATTTTTTTATATTACCGGGTCATCTTCTCTTGCTTTATCTCAGGGAGTTCAAGAATCTTTAACCGGAAGAAATATTGTTTACTGTCTTTACCCTTTATCTACAAAGGAGTTAGCTTTAGATTTAAAGCCTTTTCAAATGCCTTTTCTGTTAGACGATCAGCTTATTTATGGAGGCTATCCCTATCTTTTGCACTTAACGAATAAAAAAGATAAGCAGGAGTATTTAAAAAGTATTTGTGATGATTATTTGTTTAAAGACGTTTTAGCTTTAAAAGATGTTAGTTCACCAGAAAATTTAAGAAAACTGACACTTCTTCTGGCTTTTCAAATCGGTTCGGAAGTATCTTTAAATGAACTGGCCGTCAGTTTGGGGATAGATGTCAAGACTATTAAAAGGTACTTATTTTTGTTAAAACAGAGTTTTATTATTTTTGAACTTAGCGCTTTTTCCCGGAACTTAAGAAAAGAAGTTGTAAAAAGCAAAAAATACTATTTCTGGGATTTAGGTATTCGCAATGCTTTAATTAATCAATTTCTGCCTCTGGATGTACGTCAAGATGTGGGTCAGCTCTGGGAAAATTTTCTTATTTTAGAAAGAGTTAAAAAACATGAATATCAAAGAAATATAGTTCAATACTATTTTTGGAGAACTTACCAACAAGCTGAGGTTGATTTTATTGAAATGAAAGAGGGGAAGCTTGCTGCTTATGAATTTAAATGGAAAGATAAGAGTAAAATTCATACCCCTAAATCTTTTTTTCAGGCTTACAAAACTAAACTTGAGCCCATAACTAAAGATAATTATTTGGACTTTATTTTATAAATAACAAGCTTAACTTTTAAATGATTTTTAATTTAAAAAAAACAACAGTTAATAAGGAAAAAGTTTTGGGTTTGGTTTTTTTAGGTTTGCTTATTGGCTTTAACTTTTATCTTTACTGGCCCGAGTTCTTGGTTTTGCAGGATGTTAATGATAATACGTTTCATTTTGCTTTAATTAATCAGGCCAAAGAAGTATGGGAGAGTGTTTTAAGCGGTAAACTCAGTTTGTTTTATCTTGTTGACAGTTGGAATCTGCGCTGGGGACAGGGGTTTGCTTTATCTGTCTTTTATTCTCACCTGCCTCAGGTATTTTTAGCCCTGCTGTCTTTTATCTTTGGTTCTGCTTTTAAACTCTTTGTTTATGTTAGAACCTTAATGCTTATTTTATTGCCTCTAAGCTTTTTTCTGGGTAGTTTTCTTTTAAGCCTGCCTGTTGTTTTCAGCCTTGCTCTGGCTTTTTTGGTAACTGTTATTTTTGCCAACGGTCTTTATGGCATTGATCCGACTTCTTTTTTATGGCGGGCCTGGGGAATTTCCGCCCAGCTGATGGCGGTTTTCTTTTTACCTTTAGCATTTGCTTACAGCCTGCGTTATCTGGATAAAAAGAAAGATTTAGGCAAAGCTGTTTTGTTTAATTTTCTGGTAGCTCAGTCCCATTTTGGCATCTTTTACTTAAGCTTATTTATCTATCCCTTATTTATATTTTTAAAAACTTTTAAAAGTGGTTTTAAGAATTGGAAAGAAGAAGCAGGGAAGTTGATTATCTGGGGAGGGCTGACCTTTTTGTCTTTGTCTTATTTTATTATTCCGTTTTTTCTTAATTCTGATTACCGTAACTTTTCCTACTGGGATCCGGTTTGGAAGTTTGACTCCTGGGGGATAAAGCAGTCTTTGGTATTTTTATTTAACGGCGAGATGTTTGATTTTCAAAGATTTCCTTTGCTGACTTTGTTTGTATTGTTTGGTTTTATCTTAAGCTTAAAATCCAAAAGGGTTTTAGTTAATCTTTTTTCCGTTTCTTTTTTAGTTTACTTTGTTTTATTTTTTGGTCGATCTGCTTTGGGCCCCTTACTTAATCTGATTCCGGGTCTGGCAGAGTATCATTTGCACAGAATCGCTGTTTTTATTCAGTTTACCGGTCTTTTTTTAGCTGCCTGGTTTGTTTATTCTTGTTCTCTTTACTTGTTCAGATTATTTAAAAAGACAGATAAAACAGGAAAAATATTACTAGCTATCACTTATCTAGCTTGTCTGCTAGGATCAGGGTTTGTCTTAATTAAACCAGTTTATAAATATGCCTGGGATAATAGTCTGATGGTTAAAGAAAACAGGGTTTTTTACAATCAGGATAGCGCTGATTTTGAGGCCTTGGCAGCTAAGCTTTCCACTTTGCCTCAGGCGGTGGTTTATACCGGTCATCCTGGTAACTGGGGCAGGAACTTTAAGTTTGGTCAGGAACCTCTATATATGGCTTTGTCAGGCAGGGGTTTTTCGGTTATGTCTTATATGCCTCAGACTTGGTCTCCCAATGCTGATACCCAACAGTTTTTCTCTGATCAGGACTTGAATTTTTACCGCCTTTATAATATCTCTTACCTGGTTATGCCTCAGGATTTAAAAGCTCCTGAGTTTGCCAAAGAGATTTTTTCTTCAGGCAAGTATCACCTTTATCAGATTGAAACGGAAGGCTGGTTTACTGTTGCCAGGAGTAGTATTAATGTTTCCTCTGACAAACGTAACCTGGTTAATCTGGTTCATTTATGGCAGCAAAGTCAGCTGTTAGGTAAAGACTTTCCGGTTATTAATCTTAGGGGAAAGGTTAAGGCTGATGGTAAGATTAATCTTGTTATGCTGGATCTTGTCAACTTTAAAAACTTAAATCAGTTAGAGCAGGAAGAGAAAACTATCTGGCAGGAGAACCCTTTTGCTTTTTCTCCCCAGAACAAAGAAGTGGTTTTAACAGACTTTCACCAGGAAGTGGGAGCTCAGAGCTACAAGGTTAATTTTGAACTGCAAGAGGATTGTCAAAACTGTATTTTGGTTTTTAAGCAATCTTATAATCCCGGCTGGAAGGTAAAGATTAATGGTAAAAGGATTAAAACTTTTCCTGTGTTTCCCTTTTTTACTGGAGTAAACTTAGAGGGAGTAGGTGAGTATCAGGTTGAGGTCGTTTATAAGCCTTTGGTAAGTAAGATTTTTCTGATATTTTTAAATCTTGGTATTTTTACTTTTCTTTTAGGAAAAAGATTAATCAAACCTAACCGCTGAACCATTATTATAAAGAACCTTAACCTGTTCTTCGGTCATGGAGTAATTGTAAACTCTTACATCATCAAGGCTGCCATTAACATCATAAGTAGTGTTGCCGACTGTAAAAGCATTGGCTGTATCTGTAATATCGCCGCTATTGGTATGAGGACAGGTTTTAATTAGCTTGCCATCAGCATAGCCTTTAATATTGGTGCCGTCAAAAGTCATAGTTAACTGCACCCATCTATCCGTAGGTAGAGTATAATCAGAAGCATCACATATTTCTCTTGAGGTGGTGGTAATTCCAAACATTGGATGCATGGTACTGCTAACAGAAATTTCATAATCAGTGTTTTTCCAGGTTAAAACCTGCCAGTTGGCCGTAGCCGTGAGTTTGGCCCAGACACTTAAGGTAATATTATCTACACTTAAACTGGCATTATCAGCTTTATTGACATAATCGTCTGTTCCAAATAGAAGGCCGCCGTTGAATTTGCCTGTGGTCCAGTTAGAGTTGTCAGTTGGGAAGTTAGTTAGAGTGCCGTCATTATTATT
>DBQG01000002.1:0-18861 GCA_002305125.1 Patescibacteria group bacterium UBA1400
TAAAATAATTTTTTTGTCTTTATGAAAAGAAGTATAGTCATAACCATAAAAAATATCTTTTTTCTCAAGCCAAACAGGTTTATTATCTTTATCTAAAACTCTGACCTTTAAAAGGTTGTCAAAGATAAAGTGGTTTTTAAAATGAGCATTATTATAAACAGCTCCGCCGACTGTTCCGTAAAAACCGCTATAGTATTGCAAACCATCAAGACCGTTTTCAATACTCCAGTTAACCAAACTTTGTGTAAACACCCCGGAATCAACTTGAACCAGGTTTTTGATTCTTTTTATAACTTTAGCTCTGTTTTTAATTACCAAACCTCTTATCCCTTTATCGGTCACTAAAACATTGCTGCCTCCACCAAGCACTGTAACCGGAATGTCTTCTTCTCCTGCCAATCTGACTATCCGAATTAAGGAGTTTGTGTCATTAGCCAGATAAAAAAGATCTGCCGGACCACCGATTCCCAGGGTTGTGTGTAAAGATAGTTTTTCCTTTAATTTAAAGTTTTTTATATCAATCTTGCTATCTTTTTTAACCCTGATTAGGAAATTTTTATAATTAGAGATTTTGGGTTTATTAATAGTCATTATTGGTTTAATCTTTTGTTTTATTAATTATTTTTAATGAGTTTAATAAAATTGTTTTTAACTTAGCAATAAGTTTTAAACAAGTTAAGGCTAATTATAATTTTTTAAAACTTTTATGCCAAGTAAAAATATCTCCTGCTCCTAAAGTAAAAACAACATCGTTCGGCTGACAAATTTTTCTATAACTTTTCAGAAATTCAGCTTCATTTTTAACATAAAAAACCTGTTTGCCCGAATTTTTAGTTTTTATGGCTTTGGTTAGTTTCTTACTGCTTACCGTCAAATCTTTTTCCTCTCTTGCGGAAGCATAAATAGGGGCTACATAGATTATATCAGCCTGAGCAAAACTTTGACAAAAATCAGCAAACAGAGCTTTAGTCCGGCTGTAGGTATGGGGCTGAAAAAGGGCAATAATTCGGGAGCCTTTAAACCAGATTCTAGCTGCTTTTAAGCTGGCTTTGATTTCCAAAGGGTGATGAGCATAATCGTCATAAAATTTAACCGCACCCGCTTTTTCCACCAATTCAAATCTTCTTTTAGTTCCTTTAAATTTCCCCAGTCCTTTTTTAATAACTAAAGGACTTAGTTTAAAAAACCTGGCTGCTATAAAACAAGCCGCAGCATTTAAGGCATTAAACTCGCCCGGAACATTTAAAACAAGGTTAAAGGTCCCCTCTTTTGCTTTAAGATCAAAATAAAGCTTGCTATTTTTAACCTTAATGTTTTTTACCTGCCAATCTGCCTGAGAAGAGAGTCCATAACTTTTAACCGGAGCTTTAACATAAGCAGTTATTTTGTTAATATTTTCCTTGCCATAAGGAACAATAATAAGGCCATTTTTGGGAACTTTTTGCAAAAATTCAGTAAATGCCCTTAAAGTACTGGCAAGATTTTTATAAACATCGGGGTGGTCAAAAACAACATTGGTCAAAATAATAACTTGGGGATTCTGGTAAAAAAACCTGGGCGTTTTATCCTGCGGCGAAGCAAAGTATTCATCAGCTTCAGCAATAAAATGCTCACCCTTGAGGTTAAACTCTCCGGGAAACTGATTTTTATTAATGCTGGCTGCTCCGATACAAAAACTAATCTTTTTTCCTGCCTGCTTAAAAATAGTTGCCAGCATGGCAGAGGTTGTAGTCTTACCGCCGACACCAGCAACAGAAATCCCCCTCTTTGCCTGCATAAACAAACCCAAAGCAGCTCCATGGGAAAGAACCGGGATTGCTCTTCTCTTTGCCTCTTTAACTTCAATATTATCTTCTCCTTTATGGGCGGCCGTAAAAATCACCAAATCAGGATTCTTTATATGCTTGGAAGAAAAACCATTCTGCCATCTTATTCCTGCCCGGGCTAAAACTTTATCAGTCACAAAATACTCACTCAGATCACTGCCGGTAACTTTTATCCCCATGTCTTTGGCACATAAAGCTAAGGCCGTCATTCCTACACCCTTAATGCCGATAAAATGGATGGTTTTTAGTTTGTCTAAATCAATATTCATTATTAGATTAACTTTCCCTAATGCCTATTATACTAGGAAAACGACCTTCTTCTTCACCTGTTTTTTTACTTCTTGTGTGAGAAAAAAAATCCGGATTACAACAAGTACAAATATCCAAACTTTCTATATGTTCTTTTTTAATTCCTGCTTTTAACAAATCTGATTTTAAAAAACCCAAAAGATCAATGCTATACCTGCTATATTCACTGGGAGTTTTTTTACAAAATTTCTGCCAGCCGACAAGGTTTGACTGAACCGGATTTGCCATTGCAAAACAACAGCTGTTTACTCCCGGACCAATAGCAATAAGAATGTTTTTTAAATCGCTTTTAAATTTATTTTTCATTTTAAAAAGCATATGCCAGTGAATTTTTTCCATCACTCCCCGCCAACCGGCGTGAACTATTCCCACTACCTGGTTTTTAGGATCAAAAAAAAGAACAGGAAAACAATCGGCTGTTTTTATCATTAAAAAAACATTTTTTAAGTTGGTTAAAAAGCCATCGGTTTTTAAAATAAGTTTTGATTTAAATAAATAATGATTATCTTTGGTTAAAGTTTGAATATTTGAACCGTGAATCTGATCAGCTTCATAAAGACTGCTTTTTTTGATATCAAGCTGACTTAAAATTTTACTTCTGCATTGTAAAACCTTGCTTTTACTGGCAAATTTAAAATCCACATTACCAGCTTCTTTAGGAAAAAAAGCATGAACTAAATTATCAAATCCGGCTAAATTTTTGACTTGCAAGGCTTTTGGCATTAACTTCTTTTAAGATCTAACTTTTTTTTCATTTTTAAATCCGCTTCATTTAACTGATTTTTGGTATTAACTCCCTGAAAATAAGCTTCTTTGCTCATCTTAAATGTTTTTACCCTACAGTTATTTTTAACTCCCAACTCTATCAACTGGGTAATATAATACTCTTTTGAAAGTTGATTCTTTTTAACCTGAGGCAAAAACTTTTGCAAAAAGGGCAAAGAAAAACAGTAGCAGCCGCAATTGATCTCTTTTATTTTTTCCTGATCTTTTTTTAAATTCTGCTGCTCTATAACTCCAATTACTGCTTTATTTTCATCTCTTAGAACCCTGGCAATATTGGGTTTTTTCATTTCTACAGTTAAAAAAGTTAAATCAGCTTTGTTTTTATTATGGGTATCAATTAATTTTTTAATTACCTGATAAGGATAAAAAGCTGAATCATCGGCATTAATAACTAAAATATTTTTGACAGTCTTATCTAAATGGGGCAAAACAACCTTAACTGCATCAGCTGTTCCTAATCTTTTCTTCTGCTCAACATATTTATATTCCAAACCAAAATAGCTGATAATGGAGTCTTTAGCATAACCGACAACAATAAAGATACGTTCAAGTCCTACTTTTTTTAAAAGCTCAAGGGTGTAGGCAAGCATTGGTTTTCCGGCCAAAGGATACATGGCCTTATTTTTTCCGCTAGCATTAAGGCGGCTACCTCTACCTGCAGCTAAAACTACAGCTGACGTTTGTTTATTACTCATAAAATTCCTTTTTTTTCTTTTAACATGGTCTTTAAATTTTTATAAACCACACTGCCGGGCATTACTTTACAGTTTGAACCAATTAAGGTTCCGGGCATAACAGAGCTGTTAATACCAAACTTAGCTCCTCTGCCCACCATCGCTCCTAATTTTTTCTGACCGCTAGCGTGTTTTGTTTTACCTCTGTCTGTAATAAAAATTTCTTGTCCGTCCAGTCTTAGGTTTGCCAGTCTGGTACCAGAACCAAAATTGCAATCTTCTTCTATAACCGAATCACCGACATAATTGCAGTGAAACCAGTTTTTATCTCCGACCCATGATCTTGCTATTTCCGTATTGTAGCCCACCACACAGTTTCTGCCTATCATAGAGTTTCTCAACAATACATTGTTTCCTATTATTGTGTTTTCGCCAATAAAACACGGACCCTTTACTACTGCCCCTTCTAAAATCTGTGCTCCTTTTTCAATATAAACAGGTCCTTTGATAATTGCCTGTGCCGAAATTTTTACCTGTCTTGCTATTTTTTCTTCCATTCTGGCGGTAAAAATGCTTTGCATCATTTCCAAAAGATGCCAGGGATATTTAAGCTGCTGAAACAGGCTGTTGATTTTATAAATGGAAACATCTTCTTTTTTAATCATCCTGTCCAGGGCTACTTCATACAAATCATCCCTGCTGGAACCAACCTGCTTTAAATAGGAAAACAGTAGCTGAGGATTGGCAAAATAATCTACTACCGGCTTAAAAAAAGAGCTGGGCATGTTTTTTTCACCCGGTTTTTCAACTAAACCGGCAACTTTTTTATTATTAAGTTTAAAATAGCCTCCAGGCAGATACTTAGTAAGCTCAAGTCCTCCTAAAACTATTCTTTTGTTTTGGCTAAAAGAAACCATATCTTTAAACACATTTTCTTCAAAAAGGTCAGTGGCATTAACAATTAAAAGAGGCATTGGTTTAATCTTGGGAAGAGCTGTCAATAAGGCATCAGCCATGCCTTTGGCCTGATTTTGGGTTAGAAAACTAATATTGATTTTGCTTTTTTTACTTTTAACTGTTGTTTTAAGCAGAGAGTCATTTTTTGGATTTGTAATAATCGTGAGGTTTTTTATACCCGCTTTTAAGACATCGTCAATAACATAACTTATAAGCGGTTTGCCTAAAAACTCTATTAAATTTTTATTGGTCTTTAAGGGCCACATCCTTTTACCCACTCCGCCGGCCAGGATTAAAGCCTGAATATTATTTGTCATTTTTTCTTTAATTTTTGTTTTAAAGCTTTTTTAACTGCCTTTTGATCAGACCAGGGATACTCTACATGACCAATACATAAAGATTGCTCATGTCCTTTACCAAAAATACCAACAATATCATTTTTTCCTGCCAGTTTTATTATCGCTAAATCAATAGCCTTTTGTCTATCAGGCTCATGGTAAAGTTTCTTTTTTGGGCTGCAGCCTGAAGAAATTTGTTCAATAATTTTTAAAGTATTCTCTGTTCGGGGGTCTTCAGCTGTTAAAACTATCTTATCCGCGTATTGACAGGCAACTTTTCCCATTAAAGGTCTTTTGGAAAAATCCCTTAGCCCAGCACAGCCAAACACGGCAATAAGATTTTTATGAGGCAGTTTTTTTAAAGTTAATAGAGCCTGCTCAAGACCATTAATCGTATGGGCAAAATCAACAAAAACCCGGAAATCCTGCCCCATACTAATCTCTTCCATGCGGCCGACAACTCCGGAAAAACCGGCAATGCTTTTTTTAATGACTTCCGGATCAACTTGTAAAATTCGGGCCGTGGCTGAAGCGGCCAAACAGTTTAAAAGATTAAATTTGCCTAAAAGCTGTGGCTTTAAAGGAAATGTTTTAGGAGTATAATCTGCCTCTTCAAGGCCGTAAGTTACCACTACTCCTGAAGCTAATTTTTTCATTTTAGTAAAAGATGAATCCTGATTGTTTAACACACTAAACTTAGTTTTTTTAAATAGTTTTGCCTTGTCCCTAAAGTAGTTATCCAGGTTTTTATGATAATCCAGATGTTCATGAGTAATGTTGGTTAAAACACCGATATAAAAGTTGGCACCTAAAAGCCGGTACTGAGCCAAACCGTGAGAAGTAGACTCCAAAACAACATACTTAAAACCCTTGTTTGCAATCAGTCTTAAAAGTCTTTGCAATTCCCAAGGACTGGGAGAAGTTACATGAAGACCGGTAGGCAGTTCTTTATCTCCTATTTTTGCTGAAACCGTAGAAATTAAAGCTGTTTTTAAACCAGCCTGATTTAAAATATTATAAATAAGAGTGCTGGTAGTGGTTTTACCGTCAGTACCGGTTACACCGATAACTTTAAGCTTTTGGGCCGGATAACGGTACCATAAAACAGCCAATACTGCTTGAGGAAGATGGTACAGCATGTTCACTGCCTGATGAGGAATAAGACTTCTTATGCCGCCAACAGCTTTTGTCTGTCTTAAAGTGTGCCAAACTTTTTTAATCATCTTTTTTATACCCCTTTTTCTCTATTAATTTTAACCAAAATATTATACCTTATTAAGACTTCTTATTCTAATCAGGCTGAATCCCATAATAGGTGAATAACTGTCTGGCAATGTCAAAAAATAACGGAGCAGCTGTTTCTGAAGCCCAGGGAGAGGAACTGGGTTCTCTTAAAGTCACCAACATTACAAATCTCGGCTTATCTGCCGGAGCAAAACCAACAAAAGAGGCAATTGTTTTTTCCTTGTCATAATGTCCGGCAATAGGGATCTGGGCCGTCCCTGTTTTACCTGCTATTTTAAAACCTTTAACCTGCACCCATTTTGACTCTCCTCCCTCAACCGCCTCTACCATCATCTGCTTCACAGCTTCCGCTGTTTCAGGTTTAATTACTCTTGCAACCACTTCCGGTTTTATCTCTATCTTTTTATCTCCGCTTATAATTGTTTTTACCACATGAGGTTCCAGCAAATTTCCACCATTGGCAATGGCAGCAGTGGCTCTCACAACCTGAATTCCGGTGACGGCAATACCTTGACCAAAAGCAGCTGTAACCAAATCTACCTGACTCCATTTGTCTTTTGCTTTTAAAACAGGACTTATCTCTTCCTGCAAATCAATGTTAGTTTTTTTGCCAAAACCAAACCGATCTATATAATTCCAAAACTCATCAATGCCCAGTTTTTGCCCCACAAATACCATCCCTACATTATCAGAATGCTTAATAACATCAGTCATGGAAGAGTTTTCATAATACTTATCATCCCATGTTTTTATATAATATTTATCTATCTTAAAGGGTCCGCTGCAAATATCACACTTACTGTCTTTATCAATTTTTTTGGCATCCAGACCAGCTGCCATTACAAAGATTTTAAAAGTAGAACCAGGTTCATAAAGATCGGCAACTACCGGATTTTTATAATTCTCCTGGGAATAATCAAAATAGTAACGAGGATCATAACCAGGAAAAGAAGCCATACTGATAATCCCTCCTGTTTCCGGATCCATTATGGTTACATGACCCGACTTGGCACCATAACGCTTAATGGCTTTTTTAAGATTTTCTTCCACCATAAACTGAATTGCCCTATCTACGTGTAAAACTAAAGTATTGCCATCTTGTTTATCCTGAGTAAAAAAAGAGCCAAAAAGAATAGGGTTATTGGCAGCATCTTTTTCCTGAGATACCACACCCGGCCTTCCTTTAAGCTCCAAATCATAAAAACCTTCAAGGCCAAAATAACCTTGATCTTGAGCATTTTTATCTTTACCCACAAAGCCTAAAAGATGGGCCGACATGGACGCTTCGGGATAAAAACGTTGCTGCTCCGGTTCAAATCCTAAACCGGCTAAGTCCATCTTTTCTATCTTCTCTTTCTGCTCCACGCTTAAATTATGCTGCAGGCCTATCCAAACAATGCCGGGAGTTGTCAGTTTTGCTTCAATGGTTTCCGTTAATTTTTTAGCTACCTTATCTTTATCAGCAGATTTGCTGGCATCCTGATACTCTTTTAAAGAGCTTAATAAAACAGGCGTTATTGTTTCGGCAATCTGGGAAGGCGACTGTTCAAGTTTAGGTAAAGAAGCATAAAGTAAAAAAGCTTTTTGGGATACAGTTAAGGGAAAGTTGTCCTGGGCTAAAATTTCTCCTCTAAAGGGATATACAAGATCTTCGGAGCGGTACTGATCCCAGGCAAGGCTTCTGGCTTTATCCGCCCCAATAACCTGCCAGTAAAAAAGCCTCATACTAATAAGTAAAAAGCCCAAAGTAAACAATATCAAAAGAAGATTTAACCTTCTTAATACCACCATGTTTAATCTTCGGTAGACCGAGCAGCAACAGGAAGTTTGCTGCTTAAATTAACTATTTTAGACGGCTGGGTAAATCCTTTTTTTTCTGCTGTTTCGTTTAATTTTGATAAGGAGAATAAAGAGGCTGCCTGACTTTTAAGATGATTATTTTCTTCTTCTAAATTATCTATTTGAACCTGAAGTTCTTCAAGCTTACTTCCGTCTGTAATCAAGCTGTTTGATAAGAATAACTGAACTAACACCAAAAAAACAATTAAAAATGACAGGATTAAAAATAATTTATTGGTTTTTATATTCATATTTTTTGAGCTCCTCTTAACTTGGCGCTTCTTGATCTTGGATTCTGTCTTCTTTCTTTTATAGAAGGCATAATCGGTTTTTTAGTTAAAATCTGCAAACTTTTTTCCTGTTCTGTTAAGAATTGTTTTACAATTCTGTCTTCAAGTTCATGAAAGCTTATTACTACCAGTCTTCCGTCTTTTTTAAGTATGTCTACTGCCTGAGGCAGAACCGCCTTTAAACTGTTTATCTCGTCATTAACCGCTATTCTTAAGGCCTGGAACACTTTGGTAGCCGGATGTATTTTAATTCTCTGCCTCCTTTTTTCATAAACTTTACTGATAATATCTGCTAAACGTTTGGTATTCTTAATTGGCGCTTGTCTTCGTTGTTCCAAAATAACTTTAATAATCGGTGCAGCCAGCTTTTCCTGGCCATATTTAGTAAAAAGTGCATATAATTCTTTTCTTCCCAATCCATTGATAAGATCAGCTGCTTTGACTTGAAGTTTAGGACTCATCCTCATGTCCAGCTCCTCATCAAGACCGAAAGAAAAGCCTCTTTGTTTGCTTTCAAGCTGATGAGAAGATACTCCCAGGTCAAAAAGAATGCCCGCTGCCTGCAAAACTTCTTCCTGATTTAAAATTTGTTTTAAATCGGCAAAGTTGCCTTCCACGGCTTTAAAGGCGTTTTCGCCCCCAAAGCTTCCTTTGGGGGCAGGACAGGTTTGCAAACGCCTTCTGGCAAATGCTAAGGCCTCAGGGTCCTGATCTATGCCCAGAACCCTGCCTCCTTGTTTTAAGATCGCCTCAGCATGGCCGCCACCGCCTAAGGTGGCATCAACATAAATCTCACCGGGCTTGATATTTAGCAAATCTACTACTTTATTTAAAAGTACAGGCTGATGAAAAAAATCAACTTGATTTTGCATCATCTAGCTTTTGGGAAATTTTTTCTATATTCTCATCAAGATAATCCTGATGTTTTTCCCAAGACTCCTGATCCCAAATTTCTACTCTATTACCTACACCAATAAAAACAATATTTTCAGATAGTTTGGCATAAGATCTTAAGTTGGGAGGGATAATAAACCGGCCCTGGGCATCAAGTTCAACCTCAAAAGCGCTTCCAAGTAAAAAACGATGAGTTTCTCTGACCGGACCGGAAATAAAAGGCCTATCCACAATATCGCCCACAACTTTCTGCCAGGAAGAAGCTCCAATTATAGTCAGGGAGTTTTCATAACCGACGGTTACTACTATTTTTTTGCCCAATAACTGACGGAACTTTTTAGGAAGAGCTGTTCTCCCCTTTTCTTTGTCCAATTTAGAAGAAAAGTTTCCTATTAACATTTATTTTCCCTAATTTGATTTATTATACACCACTTTTCACCACTTTTTACCACTTACTATATATTTATACATTTTTCACAAGGTGTCAAGAGGTAAAATGAAGAATTTTTTATGATTTGCTATAATACATAAATTATTCCTATGATTGAGATCAGATCAAATGAATACCATATCCAGGTAGATAATACAGGTCTAACTGTAATAGATCCGCTGGGTGAGCAATTTTTAAGCCTAACACAAGGACAATATGATGTATTAGCTTTAAAAGCTATAGGTCANNAATCATTGTTATGATGCAAGAAGAAGGAATGCTCGACTGCTTAATCATGGAGAAGATAAAACTTTGCAGCTAATAGTAAGGGGAGAGATGTGTAATTTGTTTGATGACTGGATGGCTCAAGAACTTTATCAGGGATGGGACTTGTTAAGAGCTTAAAACTTTTTCAAGCACAAAAGCTCTTTTTTCCGGATTTTAAGTTTAATTATCTTACCATGCTTCCTGGTTTTAGTTTTGTTTCCGGAGAAAGCATAACAGGTTTACCCTTTTCATCTGCGGCTATAATCATGCCCTGGCTTTCATAACCCTGAAACACCTGCGGCTTTATATTTGTCAAAATCGGTATCTGTTTGCCTTCTAAAACTTTAAGATCTTCATAATATCTGGCAATACCGGCTATAATTTGCCTTTCTTCTGTTCCCAAATCTACGGTCAGTTTTACCAGTTTTTCCGTATCTTCAAGCTTTTCAGCTTTTTTAATTGTCCCGATTCTGATATCAAGCTTTTTAAAATCAGCAAAACTTATCTTGGTCATAATTATTTTTTTGTTGCTAAAATATTTCTTTTTAGTAAAAACATCATTTTACTAAAACAAAGGTGGTAAGCCTGTCTACCTGGGCCTGAGCCTGACCTTCTTCTACTTCTGTTTTATACTCCATCCATTCCTGTTCCTGCTCATCCCAACCCATAATTTTTGCTCCGGTCAGATCATCGCTGCTTTTTATGGTTAAAACTGCCTCGTCAAGAATTACAGGCTTATGGGCATAAAAACCATAAGGTTCGGAGATAACCTCTTCTTCAGGCATTTGAGGCAACCCTAGGGTTGAAGCGATAACTACAAACCAGCTGTCATCAAGATCCTGGGTTTCTAAAGTTGCTTTAACATCGTTGGAGGTAAAAACTCCTTCTTTTTCACCGGCATTTTGCAAATTAAAAAAAGTTTTTAAGGCTTCATAATCCTGCTCGTTTTTGTAAAAACGGAGAAGAATATTACCGCTTGCCACTCCTTCATCATACTTATACTTGCCCTTAGACTCGCTGCCGAAAAAACCTTCTTTACTAAAAGGTGGCTCTTCTTTGCTAAAATCAATTTGGTGAGAAAAACCCTGGATCAAATTGCCCGCCTGATATTCAACATCATACTTTACTTTTTCATAATCCTTTATATTGTCAACTTCCACTGTTATCCAGCTACCTAAATCCTGGGGCCTGGTTTCACTTTCAGGTTTAATCATAACAAAAGGTCTTTCTTCTAAAGCCAGCTGATTAACCATCTCCAGTTTTGGAGCTTTAGTGCTGGGCCCAGGAGTCTCTACGTCTTTTTTATTTAAAAATTTAAAACCAGCAAAAGCAGCCACACCTAAAAATAGAACCAGAACTAAAACAGGCAGTATTTTTTTCATTTAAGCTTCTCCTTTAAATAACTTTTAAGTTTTGTTAAGGAAATCCTTACTTGTTTAGTGGTATCTCTGTCTCTGACGGTGATATCTTTTTGCTCTAAACTGTCAAAATCTACAGTCAGGCAGAAAGGTGTCCCAATCTCATCCTGGGCATAATAACGCTTGCCAATATTCCCTCTCTCATCCCAGGCAACGGCAAACTCTTCCAAAAGATCATTAAAAACTTTTTTAGCCATTCTTACAAGTTCAGGTTTGTTTGCCAGTAAAGGAAAAACAGCTGCTTTATAAGGAGCTATAAGAGGAGAAAGTTTTAAAAACGTTCTTTTATCTTCTTTGGTAAAACTATCAATCAAAATGGTTGTCAGACTTCTGGTAATACCAAAGGTCGGTTCAATTACATGAGGAATAAACTTCTCTCCTGTATGAGGATCCTGGTAGCGTAAATCCAAACCTGATTTTTCCATATGGTTTTTCAAATCATAATCAGTTCTGTAAGCCACGGCAAACCACTCTTTAAAACCAAAAGGATATTTATACTCCAAATCTTCTGTCCTTTTAGAGTAATGGGACAACTCTTCTTTTCCATGAGCCCGCCATCTTAATTTTTCCTTATTAATCCCTAGTTTTTCTGCAAACTTCTGAGTTTGCTTTTTCCAATACTCAAATTGTTTTTCCCAGTCTTTTTCTTTAATAAAATATTCAAACTCTGCCAGATCAAACTCCAGCACCCTAAAGGTAAACTTGCCCATCGTAATCTCATTTCTAAAAGCCTTGCCCACCTGGGCCAAACCAAAAGGAAGAACAGGATGTAAAGAGTCAATTACATTTTTAAAGTTAACAAACATTCCCTGAGCCGTTTCTCCTCTTAGATAAGCGGTATTTTTCTCTCCTGAGATAATACCGATCTTTGTTTGAAAAAGCAGGTTAAACTGCCTTGGTTTAGTCCAATCAAACTTACCGCAGGCAGGACAAGTAATATGTTCTTTATTAATAATTTCCCAAAGCTCACTGGGAGTCTTACCCTCAACATTGACATCTTTTAATTTATCTTCAATTAAATGATCGGCCCTACCTCTGAAATGACAGTTAAGACAATCTATTAAAGTATCGGCAAAACTTTGGGTATGACCTGAAGCTTCCCAGACTTTAGGACTCATCAGAACACTTGTATCCAACCCATAAACATCCTGTCTTTTCTCCACAAACTCAGACCACCAAAGATCAACCACGTTTTTCCTCAAGCTTGCTCCCAGAGGGCCTAAATCATAAGTATTGGCCAGTCCACCGTAAATCTCAGAACCGAGGAAAATAAACCCCCTGCGTTTGGACAGCGCCACAACTTCTTTTAATAAGTCAGACATAAAAGAATTTTAACCTTTTTTCTATTATTTTTTCAATATGCTTATCTAAAAACTCTTCTTTTAAACTCAGCGGCAAACCAAAGCCGGTAAACTCCAAAAGCTTTATCTTAAACTCAATCCTTAATCTTTTAAGATCAACTGCCGCTGTCTCCAGCTTTAAAAAAGCGTCTTGTAAAAGATTATAAACCTGGAGGTTTTCCTGTTCTTCCTGCAGCATTCGGTCAATAAGCTCACTTAAATGAAAAGCCACGGCCACTTTATTTAAATCTTTTTTAAAACCGCCAAAAGTATTTTGCAGCTTAGCTTCAGTAATAACATCAAGACTTTTACCCTTATAAAAAAACAGCGCTGATTGGTTAAATAACTCTAAACTGCTTTTTTTTCTTGAGGTTAACTTTCTGATGCCTTTGGCAAGACAGCTTATTTTACCATAATGTTTGGAAAACACAGTTAAAATCTTATCAGCTTCAGAAAAGTTAATCCTTTTTATGACAATTCCTTCAGTTTTATAAGTTCTTATCATCAAAAAGATGGGTAAGAAAGCTCTTTATCGGTTATCAGTTTAAACTCTTCTTTCTTATCCTGCATCAAAACGGTATAACTATGGCCAACTGTTCCGGGCTGTTTTTGGATTAACAGCTTATAATCTTTAATACTGCCGAGAGTAAGGGGCAGTTTATAAGTTAAAACCACCTTTGCTCTTCCGCCATCACCTCTTAAAGTAAAAAAGCCTTCAAAAACGGTTTTATCAAGCTCATCATAAGTCTTAATCTCTTCCTCTGAACCGATTCCTTCTATAAGGGTACTGCCCTTAGGCACATAAACTCTAAACCAATTTCTTAAAATTCCGTTTAAACACAAAGTCCCCACCCTTTCCAGATTACAGTTATCCATTGGTTCGGGATTAGTATAGGTTAAGGTAACTTTTTTCTCAATGCTGCCGTCATCATTAATAATAACTTCCTGTTCCACTTCATGTTCAACAAACAAGTTTGATTTGGCGCCGCCAAAGTTAGTATCGCTCACATGCAGATAGTCACCGTCAAATTCTTTTATCCTTCCGGCAGAGTGTAGAATTTCTGCTGCCTGCTGATAATCAGGATTATCAAAGAAATACAATACATGCTTCTCTTCCATCTCCTGCAAGCCAAGCCTGAAAATGCTGGGCCACATGGCCGAAGGGGTATCAAAAATCTTAGAGATCAGAGTTTTCATCATCGGACCCAAAATGTCTTTTCTGCCCCTATTAATACCGGCAATCGGAGTATCAACAATGTGCTCCAGTTCGCATACCACCTGCGGAATGTCATGACATCTGGAATCTTTATCCATGCTAAATTCACCATAACCGGCTACATTAATAGAACCTAAAATGGTCAGAAAATCTTTTAAAACTTTGGTATCAAGGGCAATAATGCCGTCAACTTCTGCGGCTCCGGGAACATCAAGATAATGTTCCTGAAAAGTTTCCATGGAAACTTTAAAGTCAGGAGACAGGTTCATATCCCTTAAATACCAGTAAGGAACAATCCCGGTTCCCAGATCGGCTGAAAACAGATATTTTTTAATTGGTTCCGGAGCTTTAACTTTTTTGGTGCTTTTCTCATCCAAAGAGTAAATATCGCTGCTGTCTTCGGGGATTATTTTACCTGATTCAACTCTGATGATAGCAAAAGCTGTCATAAAGCCGCCGGTAGGTCTTAACTCCCCGTCGTTTTGCATTATGACCAGGTATTTTTTAGCTTCAGGATAACCTAAAATCTCGGGCAAGACTTCAAGGGCCGGCTGAGCCTGGGCAATAGTTAAACTGGCACTTTCCGCCGTTGTTTTAGCTGCCACAATTCTTTCTCTTACCAGTTGACCTTTAATTGATTTGGGATAATGGTTAGGGTTAACCTGAGAGAGTTGAGTATTAACATCGTTCAGTTTAACCTTAGCCTCCTCAATTTGGGGGGTAACCTTGTCCAAAGTTTCAATGATCTTAACAATTCTGTCCTCTGCCGTTCCTCCGGCAAAACTTCCCTGGCCTTTAAATCCCAGCACATCAGCATAAGGCGTTAAAGATTCAACCATAATCTGGGCCGCTTCAAGCCCTGAGTTGCCGGCTTGCAAAAAAGCCTGGCCGTCAAGATAATAAATCCTAACTCCGGGAACAAACTTGGTCCAACCAAGCTTTTTATAACTGTTTTGTGCTTCCAGCAGTTTCTCATGAGTAAGTTTTAGCTTCGCTTCAGTTAAAACCAGATCCTGACTTTTAACCGCCTGCATAGATTCTTGGGCCAAAGCATAAGTAGCCTTAAGATTAGCTAAAACCGGCAGGGCCAGAACAAGCAGGGGAACAATAATAATCAAACAAAGAGTAATAAGACCCAAAAAAACACCAAGAGCAATCCTTGCTCCTTTAGGCATATTTTTAAACCGTACCTTTTTAGACTTATCAGCAGCAACAGGTAAAACGCTAACATCTGATTGCTGTTCGTTTTGAATATTGATTTTTTTTATGTTTTCTACCATTTTGATATCATTGCCTTTGGAGTTTTAAGCAAAATGCCCAAATCCTTCCAAAGAGAATGTCTCCTTGCATATTCATAATCCATTTCAACTCTTTTTTTAAAAGGAACCTCATTCCTGCCTGACGTTTGCCAGGGTCCGGTAATACCTGGTTTAACGGTTAAAATAACTTCGATCATTTTTTTTGTTTCCGGATATTTTTTTGTCTGTTCTTTTATCTCCTGCTTTAAGTAAGCTCTGGGGCCGATAATACTCATCTCACCTCTAAAAACATTCAAAAGCTGAGGGAACTCATCAATAGTCAGATTCCTTATCACCCTGCCCCATTTGGTTATTCTGGGGTCATTTTCCAGTTTCCAATCACCCTGCTTAAACTTTTGCAGCAGTTTTTTATTTTTCTTGTAAAGGATCTCATCTGCATTTTCTACCATTGTTCTGAATTTGTAAAGCCAAAACTCCCGGCCGCCTTTCCCCATTCTCTTATGAGCATAAAAAACAGGACCCCTGGAATGCAGTTTGGTAATAACAGGAACTATAAGCCAAATCGGTAAAAACAAAACTGCCAGAATCATGGCTAAAGTAAGATCTATAATTCTTTTTAAAAGGGCATAACCATTCATTTTTATAAATATTTTTTAATTTTTAACTTTCCACAAAACTTAAGGAAACCCTAACTTAAGTATACTTTTTATACTTTTTGTTTTCTTTAAACTTGCTAACGATTGTTTTAATTGTCTTCATTGATTCTTTAGAACAAACAAGTAAAACATCTTTAGTGTTAACGATCACCAGTTCACTTAAATCTGCTCCTACTACCAGTTGTTTGCCTCCCTGATTATGAACCAGACAGTCTTCACAACCCTCAAGATAAACCTCGCCCTTGGTCACATTATCTTTTATTCCTTTTTGCTGGGCTTCTTTTAGAGCCTGCCAGGTACCCACATCAGCCCAACCAAAATCAGCTGGCAGAACCACTGCTTTATCCTGTTCCAGCTTTTCTAAAATGGCGTCGTCAAACGATATTTTTTCAAAAGTAGGATAAACTTTTTCCAACTCAGCCTCATGGGTACTGGTACCAAAACTAGTTTGCAGATTTAAAAGCTTTTTATACATTTGAGGCATAAATTTTTTATATTGTTCCAGCACAAACCCTGGAGTCACTACCCAATAGCCTGGATTCCAAACATGATGTCCGCTTTTATAAAACTGTCTGGCCAGCTGAATATTAGGCCTATACTTCCAGCTTTTAAACTTATGAATGGCAAAACCATTAATTTTTTCTATCTGCTTGCCCATCTCTATCCAGCCCAGATTTTGATTGGCAAACCTAGGTTTATGACCTAAAAAGAGAAACTTGTTTTTATTTTTAGAGATAAACTCGCCTCCTGCCTGTAGAATATGCTTAAACTTAGCAACTTTTTCCATTACGTGATCGCTCCAAAGAATTACAAAAGGGTCATCCGGAGATTTTTTAGCGACAATAGCACTCATATAACCGACCGCTCCGGCCAAATCCCTTCTGACCGGCTCACCAATAATGTTTTTAGCCGGAATCTGAGGCAGTTGTTTGGCAACTATATTTTTATACCTTTTTCCGGTGGAAATATAAATATTTTCCCAGGGAAATTCCGGCCTTAATCTGTCAATTGTAAGCTGCAGCGTAGACTTGCCGTTAATCATTTTTTCAAACTGTTTTGGGGTCTGTTCCCTGCTTAAAGGCCAAAGCCTAGTACCAATGCCGCCGGCAAAAATAACTGCCTTCATATTAAGCTTTTTTGGTGAATGTGCCATAACTCCTCCACTTTACGCTTAAAATTTTTAATAAACTCCTGCTGACTAAATTTGCTGGCATTGTTTACACAATCCTTGTCTTTAAATCTGTTTTTATCAAACTTTTTTAAAGCTACCAACAGACTTTTACTGGTTTGTTTCTTAAACAAAAGTCCTGTTTTGCCTTCCTTAACAGTCTCAGGCATTCCCCCTTTAGCCAAACAGATAACCGGCCGGCCGCATGCCTGGGCTTCTAAGGCCACCAACCCTAAATCTTCCTGGCCAGCAAATACCAATGCCAAACAATTTTGATAATAACCTAAAAGAGTTTGATCAGTCAAATTCTGATCTATGAAAGTAATGTTATCCTTAGCCAAGGCTTTAAGCTTGCTTTTCTCTTTTCCGCTGCCAATGATTTTAAGTGGCCAACCCAGTTGATTAAAAGCCTTTATAACCAAATCCACCCTTTTATAACTAACCAGCCGGGAAACAACTAAAAAGTAATCTCTATCAATCTGTTTTTGAGCTAGTTTAAACCGGTCCAGATCGATCCCGGGATAAATAACTTCTGAGTCCTGCTGATAATACTTTTTAATTCTGGCCTGCACTTGTCTAGAAATGGCCAAATAATAATCAGGCCTGAAACAAGCAACCTGATCCCATTTTTTAAGCCTGGCAAGCAGGGGCTGGGCCACTAACTTTGCCAGGGGATTAAGTAAACCAAACTGCATATTTTCCTGATAATATTTTCTGCCAGACCAAAGATAACGGGTAGGAGTCAGACAGTAGCAGATATGAAGGGTTGACGGTTTGGTAATAATACCTTTGGCTTCAGCTGAAGTAATGCTTAAAACAACATCAAAACCGGAAAAATCAAAACTTTCAAAAGCAAAAGGCATTAAAAAGGGAAAAACTTCATGATTATTTTTTAAAAAAGGCAGTTTTTGTAAAAAAGAAGGAGTTATCTGAAATATTTTTGACCAAGAAGCGGTTTTGGGATTCCAAACCGCAGTAAAAAGAGGGGCTTCAGGCCAGATTTTATGCAAAGCCTGCAATACCCTTTCAGCCCCGCCGAACTTGTTTACCCGATCATAAACTAAGGCTATTTTCATAAATCTTTAAAGTTTTGCTGGCACACTCCTGCCATGAGTATTTTAAGGCTTGCTGCCTGGCTTTTTGAATTAAAGCTTGCCTTTTTAAAGGAGACAGTCTGATAAGCTTTAAAATGGCTTCCTGCATGCTTTCAATCTTTTGCGGATTAAAAAAAACAGCTTCCTGACCATAGACTTCTTTAAAAATAGGAATATTGCTGGCTAAAACAGGACAACCTGCCCTCATAGCTTCAAGCCCAGGCAAACCAAACCCTTCCATTAAAGAAGGAGTAATAAAACCCAAAGCCTGCTGGTAAAGACCGACCAAATCATTGTCAGGAATAAAACCGGGCATAAAAATCAACTCTTCCGCCTTAAGGTCTTTTACCTCTTTTTGCAGCCGCTGGCAGAAAACATCCCTAGAACAAACTATAACCAAATTTATTTTAGTTTCCCTGGAAAGTTTTTTAATAGCAAAAATAAGCTTGCTTAAATTCTTATGAGGGTAAACATTGCCGGTATAGATTAAAAACGGTTTCCTAAGCTTATACTTTAGCAATAGTTTATCTGTTTTGCCTTGGTCTGGTTTTAAACCGCTAAAAACCTCTCCTACCCCCTCATAAGTAACTTCGGTTTTCTTTCCCGCTCCAGGATAAACAAGATCAAGCTGTTTTTTAATCTGTTGGGAGGGAACAATAATATGATGAGCTTTTTTTACTGCCTGAGCAAAAATAAACTTATAACCCAAATATTTGACATTATAAACCCAAGGCGTTCTGGTGGAAGAAGCTGCTCCTTTTGACTCATGCTTAATAAGATCATGAATGGTAACTACAAACCTGCCCTTATAAGAAAAAGGAAGGTTAAAGTGAAGAAAGTGAACTAAATCAGGCT
>DBQG01000002.1:18988-28565 GCA_002305125.1 Patescibacteria group bacterium UBA1400
CCCCAAAAGCGGCAGTCTATTAAAATTCTTGCCATTTTTAAATCTACTCTTTTCTAAACATATTAATAAACAAAAAACTGACCTTTTAAGTTAATTTATCTTTAAAACTTATTCTTTAAATAATCAAATTATTACTTTTTTACCCTGCTCATTAGAAAAATTCCCAGCAGAATTGGACGCCTTAACCATTTAGGATACTTTTTTAAATAATGCTTGTTGTAAAAAAGCTTCATGGTATCAAAAAAGTAATTACTGGTCTTTTTTTTAATTATTAGCTCTTTTTGGATATTAATTTTACTCAGTTTTTTCTGCCTACCTGACTGTCTTTTTAAATGAATAGCTTTTGTATGCGGATAAAAGTATATTTTATGTCCTTTTTCATTTAAACGGTAACATAAATCAATATCCTCTCCATACATAAAGTAATCCTCGTCAAAACCGCCGATACTATTAAAAACATCCTTTTTGATCATAAAAAAAGCGCCTGAGATTACCGGAATTGGGTAAACCTTGTTTAAACCTCTCCAGGTTTGATGATATTGAGAAAAAGCTTTTGATTTGGGAAAAAGTTTTTCCAAGCCGGAAAAATAGGTTAAAGCCGCCCAGGGGGTAGGAAAACCACGGTGACAGGCAGGATCAATCTTACCGTTTGCTAAACTTAAATAACAAGTAGCAGCCGAAGCTTCTTTTTTGTTTTCTAAAAATTTAAACATTTTTTTCAATGTATCAGATTCAAGCCTGGTGTCAGAATTTAAAAATAAAAGGTACTTTCCCTTAGCCTTTTTTACTCCCACATTATTACCCTTGCTAAAACCCAGATTTTCTTTATTAACAATAACTTTTACCTGAGGATACTTATCCTTAACCATTCTTGAACTATTGTCTTCAGAAGCATTATCAACCACTATTACTTCTATCTTAAGTCCGTTTAAATCCGAAGCAAAAATAGAAGTTAACAGATTTTGTAAAAGCTTTTTAGTATTATAGTTTAAAATAATTATAGAGATATCAATCATTGTCTTGCTCCCAGCTGCTTGTAGATTATATCAAGATCTTGGGCAATCTTTTTCCAGTTGTATTTTTGCTTAATAACTTTAAAGGCACTGCTTGCTATTTTTTGAGAAAACACTTCATCTTTTAAAATTTTGACCGCATGCTGAGCCAGCTTTTCTGCGCTTTTGGCTACCAAAACCTGCCTACCATCTTCAACCTCTACCCCTTCTACTCCTAAAGGTGTGGCTACAACCGGCAGCTTGCTGGCCATAGCTTCAAGCACTTTATATTTTGTTCCCCTGCCGTTTCTTATGGGCGCCAAAAGCACCGAAGCATTGCCAAAAGCATTTCTAATATCCTCCACGCTATCATCAACTAAAACGTCTTTTTGTTTGGCCAAACTCTTAATCTTGTCAGTAGGGTTCTTACCCACTATCCAAAGCCGGGCATTAGGAACCTGTTTTTTAATTTGAGGCCAGATATTAAAAGTAAGAAACCGAGCTGCATCCTTATTGGGCAACCATTTAAAATTACCGACAAATAAAACTGTAGGTATTTTTAATGTTTTTCTTTTAATTGAAGCAAAAAAATCAATATCAACACCATTGGCAACTACATCAATTGGTTTTTGGTGGGCAGCCTGACTCATAATCTTTTTGTCCTGATTTGACATAGCCACCAATCTATTAGCTTTTTTCCAAAAATACTCTTCCCAAAACTTAAGCTTTAAAACATCAAAATACATAAAAGGCTTTAAAAATGACAGTTTAAAATCATCAACATATTTTTTATAAACCAAATATTCAATTGTCTGCTCCACCAGCAGGATTGGAATCTTTGTTTTGGGAATATTAGGAGTCATATAAAAGGGCTCTGCATGAATAAGATCATAGTTATTGTTTTTTAACTCTCGGGCAATCTTTCTTCTTACCCGCAAAGACATATAAGTGGCTATCATCACAAAAGGAAAAGGAGTAAAGCCGGCCAGAAGAATATTTTTTTTATCCCAAGCAGGTCTTCTTTTAAAAACAACTATTTTTTTTAAGTACTTCCTAAGCTCAGGCAGATGCTTTCTTTCTTCCTCTTCTCTTATAAAAGAAAATAAGGTAATTTCATGCTGCTTGGCCAGGTTTTTTAAAAGATTGTAGGTTCTTATCTGACCGCCCGAATACAAAGGAAAGGGCAGATAAGGCGTTAACATTAATATTTTCATTGTTCAAAATGACACTCACGAAGATCAGCTATTAAATACTGTTCTGTTTTTTCCAAAACCTGGCAATTTTCGGCAATTGTATTGGTTAAATCATCAGTCTTAACAGAAACATAATGAGTAGCTCCATCAGCCATATATTCCTCAAGCTCTTCCATGTTTCTTAAACCAGACCAGCCGTTTCTGTTGGTTTGATATAAAAAAGCCGGGTCTCTATCATAGGGGGCAATTACTTTTGCGTCCTGAGGAGTCAGCTTGTCAATTTGCTTTCCAGCGGCAACTATTTCCGGATGATTAATATTAAAAAACCCTCTTACCTCATACCAACCAAAAGCCAGCATTAATAAAACAAATGATAGAGCCAAACTAATATTCAACAGTCTGGCTACAAGTCCTTCTCCTTTTTTTAACAGAAAAACAAAACCTTTAGCCATTAACACTGCACCGATGGGAACAATAGGCATTTGGTAATAATCATGAGTTACATTACCCATGGCAAAATAACTTATATAAGCAAAAACAGACAGCAGCCACATTAAGAAAAACAGGCCTTCTTTTTTACTTCTTTTAGCAATTACACCTAGCCAGAAAAGAACAAAACCGCCGGTAGCAAAAATAAGCCTGTTCATCCGGTCAAAGATAATCCAGCGAAAAAAAGCCCCCTTAAATCTGATGTCGGTCGCGTTAATAAGCCACTCGGAACCAAACATACCTTCTGGATACTGATTTATATGCCAGCGCCAGGCTCCAAGCATAGCCAGAGATATCAATCCCACCAGATACACCTGTGGCTTTATAATTGCCTTAAAACTCCATTTTCTTAATACCAGATATAAAATAGGCAGACCTAGAAAAATGGCATAAGGCTTAACCAACATCCCTAAACCCAAACTTAAACCGGACAAAAGAGCCCAAAGCCAACTTTCTTTTTCTACCCACAGGGTAACCAAGTATAAAGATAAAACCGAAAAAAAGATAAAGGTGGGATCAGGCATAATCACCCGGCCGTAATAAATATTGTAGGGAATAATAGCAAAAAACAAAGCCGAAAGTCCGGCCGTAAGTTTAGAACTATATCTCTTAACTAAAAGATACAAAAAAACAGCTGTTAAAGATGAAAAAAAGACGCTCACCAGCCTAGCATAAGCTTCGTTAATGGAAAAATTCTTATATACTAACGCTACCACAGCATTATAAAAAGGAAACTCATTTAAAAAATAGCGGTTGGGGTTGGCAAGATCACCTGGGCTTTGTTTAAAAAAATTGTGAGCCTTAGGATAAAGAAGGTTAAACTCTTCTTTGGCAAAATTCCTGGCTACTGCAGCTGTATCTGCCTGGCGCCAAGAGTGCCAGTCAGCAACCGGATTATCAATTTTGTAAGTTCTCAATCTAAAGCTTAAAGCAAAAACTGCAATTAAAAAAATTATTTCTATTAAAACCTTTTTATTCATTTAGCCCTTTTGTTTTAACTTTTGTTTTTTCCAAAACAGCCAACATCAATCCTGTTAAAGCCCAGAAAATAAAAGCAACTTTGGAAGCCTCAAACACGTCAATATACAAAGCATTGATTAAAAGACCAATAGTAAAAGCAATAAAGCTGGCTAAAAAGGCGGTAAAAAGCGGATTTTGTTCTTTCCTCAGTCCCTGAAAGCCTTTTTTAAGAACCACAAAAAAGATGGCAAAAAAAGATAAAAATCCCAAAAGCCCTGTCTCTCCCAATACCCTTAAATAATCATTATCTGTTGACTCTGCTTCTGTAAACTGGCCCACTGATTCTTTGGTTAAAGTAGAGTAGCCTGAACCCAGTAAAGGATTTTTCTTAAACCCGGCAATAGCTCTGGGCCAGAGAGCATCAAGCCTGATAGCAGTAGAAAGTCCATATTTATAGGCATTATCAGAAAAAGTCCGCTGTACCGGAACCATTACAGTTGCTGAATCAGTAGCATTTGCTGAAGAGGTGGCAAGTTGTCCTGAAGCCGTAACCTCTTGAAAACCATTAGGAATATCCTCATAAACATCGGGCGGAAGAACGCTGCTTGATACTGGTTTTTCCTGAGTAGGTCTTTCATCAGTAGAGTCCATCACCAATTGAATATCATGATCTAGGGCAACAAAGTTGGCTGGCGCCGGCTTAAGCGGTTTAAGAAGCTTATCAAGTTTTAGTTTGTCTTTTATCTCAGGCATTTTTAAAAAGTGGGCAAATCTGTCGGAAAGGTCTCCAAAAAAGACCATTACCCAAATGGTAAAAACAAACACCACTGTCCCCCTTATGCTGCTCCACCAAAAACCTTTTTTAAAGATAAGAATCAAAAACAAAACAGCCAAAGCAGCCAGATAAGCAAGAAAGGAAGTTCTGGAAGCGGTTAAAATCATCAACCAGTAACCCATTAAAAAGGTTAAAAGAGTAAAAGCTTTCAAAGCTTTGTTTTTTAAAAGCAGGCTAGCACTTAATAACAAGGGCAAAAAGATAACTAAATAAGCTGCCAGATCATAGTGACCGCCAAAAGTAGAAGGAACCCGGGCATGTTCGGTTAAATACAGCTTAACACCCTTAGAAAACTCCCTGTTCATGGTGGAATAAACAGGCCAATACAAATACTTCTGGCCGTAACCGTAAACAGAAACAGCAAAAACAGCCAAAAAGCTTAAGAAAATAATTTTTTTGGCATCTTTAAATCTTCTGACCCCATTATAAAAAATAAAAAAGATGCTAAAATACTCAATCCTTCTAAACCAGTGGAGAAAAACTTTAGACACATGCCAAATATTTTGCGGCACTGTTTTGGTTATAAAAATGGCAGACAGGGATGACAAAAGGCCGATGACAATATAGATCACCATAGGCCAAAAAATAGCGCTTTTATAATCAGCTTTTTTCCTTAAAACCTGAATTAAAAAGATTAAAAATCCCGTCAGAATAAGAAAGTCTTCAACTCTCACCCGGACAATATAACCGGGAATCAACTCCATTAAAGGCAGTTTTGGATACAAAGGAATAAAAGCAATTAAAAAAATGCTGAAAATAAAAAGCAGATGGTCGTCAAACCAGTTTAAAAGCTTTTTCATAAGTTTGTCTTTTTTGTTCATCTTTTAGTATACCAAATAATCCTACCCTCAGGAAAGCACCCAGCTTAAGCAAACTTTTTAAAACCTGCAGCTGCCAGGGTTTTTTATGCTTTTGGTAAAGTTTAACTAATCCTTTATACTCTCCCAATACTGCTTTTTCAAATCCGTTTTCCGAGCTTTTACCTTTAAGGTGAATTATCTTGGCTTTAGGATAAAAACAAGTCTTAAAATTATTTTTTTTAACCCTTAAAAACCACTCCACCTCTTCAGCATACATAAAAAAATCTTCATCAAATCCGCCTGCTTTCTCCAAAACCTGTTTTTCTGTTAGTAAAAACGCTCCTGTCACCCAGTCAACCTGTCTCTTTTTCCGGTAAAAAGAACTATTTGTTTTCTGATAAGAGTTAACCATGTTTTTTAAGCCAGGCAAATCATCTAAAAATAGCATCATTGCCAATACCTGAGGAATGTGGGGCAAAAAACCCACAGAAGGCTGAAGAGTTTTATCCTGATTCAAAAGCCTGCAACCCAAAACCTGGAATTTTTTGTTTGCTTTTAAGAAAAAGAGGCTTTTTTCAATCGCTTTATCCAAAATAATTGTGTCTGAATTTAAAAAAAGAAGGTATTTGCCTTTAGCCTCCCCAACTCCCTGATTATTGGCCCTGGCATAACCTAAGTTTTTTTTATTATTGATTACCTTTACTAAAGGAAACCTGGCCCTAACAGCCCCAACAGAATTATCCAAAGAAGCATTATCTACCACAATCACTTCAAACTTTAGTGTTTTTGTTTGTCTGTAAATGCTGTCAAGACAGTCAAGTAAAAGCTTTTGGGTATTATGCTGAGGGATAATTATAGAAAGCTCTGGATTTTTATTCATCTGGTTTTTAATTAAAAAAGTAAGTTTGACTTTAAAGCTACTGAAACAATCTGGCCCTGCCAAGTTTATAATCAAGCTTTTCCACTTTTCTTTTACCGATCTCTTTGGCGGGTATACCGCCGACAATTGTTAAAGAAGGAACGTCTTTGGTAACTACTGCTCCAGAGGCCACTACCGCCCCCCTGCCAATATGAACACCAGGCAAAATAATAGCCCTGGCGCCAATAAAACAATAATCTTCAATTACAACCTCTTCTTCAACCGGTCCAAAATCAGGTGCATTAATATTATGCTCACTGTTATAGATTAAAACCTGCGAAGCAATGGCAATGTGGGAACCAATATTAAGCTTGGCTCTACCGTCTAAAAAGCAATGATCACCGATAATGGTATCACTGCCAATAGTAACATTTTTAGGCTGATAAAATCTGGCAAACATATGAACGGCCGAGCCTTTGCCGATTTTTACTCCGGCAGCTTTATAAACTGCCAGCCTTAAAAGGTGAGAGGGAACATACCCTGTCCAGCGTAAAATCATCAGCTTAAAATCCAAACCCCAGTTAAAAATCCTGGCGATACCCTTTTCAAAAACCTGGATTAAAGTTAAACTTTTCCCCATTCTGTCTTTAAATACTGTCATTTTAATCCTCCTGTTTTAAGTAAAACTTCTAAAGTCTGGTCAGCTGCTTTTGTCCAGGAAAACTGTCGGGACCTGGTTAAACCGATTTTAATGAGCTTTTTTTTAGCTGCTTGTGTTAATTTTAACATTTTAAGCATGGTCTGACAGATATCATCGGGAGAATAAGGGTCATTAATATAAATACCCGCCTTGCCCGCCACTTCCGGCAACGAAGAGGTTTTAGAAACTATAACCGGACAACCAACCTGCATAGCCTCAAGTACGGGAATTCCAAAACCCTCATACAAGGAGGGCAAAACAAGACTCTGGGCATGCTTGAGAAGCAAAAACTTATCCTTTTTAGAAACAAATCCTGTAAAAACTATTTTTTTTCTTAAACTCTTGCCCTTTTTTAAAATTTCCTCAAACAACCAGCCTTTCTTTCCCACTACCACCAGTTTAAGATCTTTAAATTCTTTTTGAGCTGCCAGCTTTAAAAAGGCTTTAAATAATCTGTTTAAGTTCTTTCTAGGCTGCAAAGTACCAATACAAATAAGATATTTATCAAGCTTATATCTTGATTTAACTTTTAACCAATCTTGGCTGCTGCTAAACAACTCCTCTACTCCCTCTTCTTTGCCGGGATAAACCACGGTAATTTTATCTTTGGGAAAACCGTAAAAATGAATTATTTCTTTTTTAGAAAACTGAGAAATGGTTAAAATATGGCTGGCTTTTGAAACCGAAGCCTTGGTCCAATTGGTAAGCTGCAACAAATCTTTTTTTCGAAACTGACTGGGGTAACGGAGAAAAGCCAGATCCATGATACTGATTACAAGAGGTAGGGGACAAAACCCGGGACTATAATGGCCCGGAGTAAAAAAACAATCAAGCGTGTCTTTATGTCTTACAAGACTTAATGGCAACCGCCATCTGGTCCAAAAAAAAGTTGGCTTTAAAACCTGATATTGCCAATTACTTTTTTCTTGTGGCATGTCAGATAAGGGTTTGTTTTTCAAAAAAATCTCATAGCTAACCTTGCTTTGAGTTTGGCGCTGCAGAAAACTTAAAATCTTATAGGCAAAAACATTGCTGCCTACCCTGTTGCCGACATTGGCCTCATTACCATCAATGCCTATTTTCATCTGCAATCCTTTGATAAATTCTTAAAGTTTTTTGAGCGGTTTCATTCCAAGAAAATTTTTTAATTTGCCTATAACCAAGCTTTTTCAAGCTAAAAACCAAGCTTTTATCCTTCAGCAGTTTTGTCAGAGCCCGGGTAAGGTCTGTTTTAGATAAAGGATCAATTAAAACCGCAGCTTTGCCTGCCACTTCAGGAATTGAAGCAACATTGGAGGCCACAACCGGACAGCCGTAAAACATAGCTTCTAAAACCGGCAGGCCAAAACCCTCGTATAAAGACGGATAAACAAAACAGCTTGCCCCCGAGTAAAGCAGAGCCAGCTTCTTTGAATCTACATCTTTCCAAAAACTGATCCCCAAAACTTCTTCATCCTTTTTTTTAGACAAACCTGTTTGCCCGCCCTCTTCTTTTCTACCTACTATAATTAGCTTAAGTTTAGGATAAGTTTTTTGCAAAGTTTGAAAAGAACTAATAAGTTGTTTAAGATTCTTTCTTGGGCCTGTGCCCACAAACAAAAGATACTCCTCAAGCTGGTTTTTGGCTTTAAACTCCTTAATCTCTCCAGGTAAAACCTTAATCTGGTGTTCTTTGGGAATGGCCTCATAAATAAGATTAATTTTATCCTCTTTAATGTTCGTATATTTCAAAATGTCTTTTTTTGTTGACTGGGAAACAGCAATCACTTCAACACCGTCTTTTTCAATCCATTTGAGTCTTTTTTTATGGTTTTCAACAACCCTTTGGGAAAAATGATCAGGATAGTGAAAAAAAGCAAGATCATGGATAGTGGTTACCATGCCTGAGGTTTTTGCCGGCGGCTGCGTCCAGTCTGAAGCATGAAAAACATCAATCTTGCCTAAAAAGTTTTCTATATTTACCACATGCCAACTGTTCCACAGTTTTTCCAAAACAAAAGGAGGCAGAGGAAAAAGTTTTGTTTTAAAATTACTGCTCAGGCTTAAGTTATCAATTTTATCTTTAAGTTCCTTTTTTCTTCTTAAAGAAGCGGCAAAAAGAATAAAATCATCCACCCTGTTAACTGCTGATAAGGTTTTAACCAAGCTGCTGGTGTAAAGGGAGACACCAGTACCATATAAAATCTGTGATACATCTATGCCTATTTTCATTATTCCAAACTTTCTGCCTTATTATAATCTATTGCCAGAAGCTTTTGCCATTTTTCCAAAGTTACCCCCCGGAAATGCTCTTCATAAACCCTGGCAAACCCTTTGGCTTCTAAAAACCTACGGACCTCATCATTGGGATAAAAAATCGGCTGGGCATAAGGAATTAAAAAAACCTCGTTCTTATTGGCAATCAGTTCTTTTTCGCTAAAATAAACTGTTTCTGTTTGGGAATTATCATAAAACCTAAAAGGCGCGGCAACATTTTCAATAAGCAAAACCTGGGAGTTACTGGTATTAAGCTGATGTAGTTTTAAAACCGCATCCTTCCAGTTTTCCCGGTGAAAATCAGGATTAAAAAGATAGCGCAAACTGAAAAATAGGTTAATGGTTAAAACAAGGGTTAAAAAAATCTTTTTCTGTTTAAGTCTGAAAATGCCCCTTGTCAGTAAAATATAAAAAGGAGGCAGACAGTACAAAAACCTAAAGTAGGAAAAAACAGGTATTTTAAAACTTATCAACCCTCCCAGCAAAGGCGGAA
>DBQG01000014.1:0-963 GCA_002305125.1 Patescibacteria group bacterium UBA1400
TAAGCTTTTTTACTCTTTTTTATTTTTTGATCATCAATCTCCAGTTTGTCAGATTTACCCGTTACTTTGTTCCTCTGATTCCTTTTTTATTTATTAATTTTGCCTTTTGGCTTAATCAATTTTTCTTAAATCAAAAAAATATTTTAAGAAGAACATTTTTCCCTTTTATTATTTTACTTTTTCTTACTGGAGAAATTTCTTTTTTTTCTGTTAAATTTTTAAAAATTTACTTTCAAGCCGATACCAGAATTCAGGCCAGAAATTGGGTTTGTACTAATTTAAAAGGAAAAAGTGTTTTGCTTGAAAAGTATGACTATAACACCAAAGTATTCCACTGCCTGTCTAACTTCACCTACTTTGATGTTTTTAATCTGGGCAATAACAATATTGATGAGTTTTTGCAAAATATAAATACCTATGACTACATTATTATTGCCAGTGAAAAAAACTATCGCAATATCATGAGACTTCCCAATCAGTTTCCTGACAAAAATAAGTATTATAATCAATTATTCCAGGAAAAAATGGGTTTTAAATTAGTAAAGACTTTCAAACTTGATTTTCCCGATGATGAGGCAGAAGAAACTTTCAGAGTTTTAGATCATCCCAAAATACTAATATTTAAAAATGAAAATTTACAGGAAAAATGATAACCTATCAAAGTGGTTAGAAAGCAAATAAAGTTAAAAATAGTTTTTAAAAATAGAAAAGAATAATTTAAAGGAATAATAATTAAACAATAAATTTACTTAAAAAATAATTTAAATAATACTTTAAATATTTAAATTAGATGTATTTTTAATAAAAGGCCGTTAAAATATTCTTTAAAATATCTTTGTTTGTAAGTTTACATTGAAAATTATTTATTAAATTAAATCATTATTCAGGAGGGTTTGTGCCACTTAGCTTAACTGATAAAACAAAAAAGATAGCAATCATTTTGTTTTTTTTCCTTATTTCTTT
>DBQG01000014.1:1144-3274 GCA_002305125.1 Patescibacteria group bacterium UBA1400
TTATTTTTACTTTTTCCGGTTTTTTTATTACCCATATCAGGCATCTTAACTTGCTTCAGGCAGCTTCTTTGCTTCCTTGGCTTTTTTTCTTTGCCTTAAATTTTTATCAACAAAAAAAGGTAACATATTTACTTATCTTTTCATTAATCTTGTCCCAACAGATATTTACCGGACACTTTCAAACCGTATTTATAAGCCTGATTACTATTTTTTTGTTTTTTGTTTTTAAAAGTTTTGATAGAAAACCAGCTAAGAACACTTTTTTATTATTTTTAAGCCTGGCGGTAGTCTTTTCTTTTTTACTGGCTGCCATTCAGCTTGTTCCCAGCTTAGAGTTAACCGGAGTTTCTGTTCGCAGTCAGGGCTTTCCGTTTGAAAAAGCCACCAATTTTCCTTATCCTTATTCTTTTTTGTTAACCTTTGTTCTGCCGTTTGTTTTTGGTAACCCTTATCAGGGCAGCTTTGCCTTTTCTGAAGACAAGCTTGGCATCTTCTGGGAAAACACTGCCTACCTGGGAGTTATTCCCTTAGCTTTAGCCCTAGGGGCGGTGTTTAATTCTAAATTCAAACATAAAAAAGCCCTACTTCTTCCCCTTGTCATTGCTTTTCTTTTAATATTTGGTAAAAATTCACCTTTATATTTTCTGTTTACCCTAAAACCTTTAAACATGTTTAGAATTCCCTCAAGATTCTTATTGTTGGTGGTTTTTAACTTAAGCCTTGCTGCCGGCCTTAACCTGGAAAAACTTAAAAAAAAGCTGCCTCTAACTCTAATTTATCTGCTGATAGCAGCTTCTTTGGCCCAGCTTGTCCTTTTTCGGCTTAACTACCCGGATACCGTCATTAACAGTAAGGAGGCGTTAACTCTACCAACCAATGCCAAAGAAATTTTAGCGCAAAATAATCCTGCTTTCTGGCTTTCCCATAAATCACAAAACAAAGTCTGGTACAATCATTTTTCTCAGGGATGGCAGGATAATACCCCTTTTTTAAATTTACGAAACAGTCTTTCTTCTTATTCAAACCTTGTCTTTAATCTTCCCAGTATTAACCATCTTGAAGACAACTCCCCGCAAACCTCGTCTTACTACCTGGATCTTATTGAAAAAAGCACCAAGTTAACTGATGCCAAAGATGCTTTAATCATCTCTCCCATAACCCTTAAACTATTAAAGCTTGCTTCTGTTGCCAACATTCTTACTCCTTTACCTATAATTAATTTGTCTCAAGATCATGAACTAAAAGAAGTAGAAAATGAAACAAAGGTTCATTTGTATCAGCTGAAAAATACTCCTCTTCAATACCGGTTTGTTAAAAATCTTTACCAGGCCGACACTTTAACTGATTTTGCCATCTTTTTAGCCAACCTTGACTATCCAGCCACCAACTCGGCTACCATAACCTCTGTTTTTAAAGGTGATAAGCAGTTTGAATTACCCTTAACTTCACCCAAGCTAATAGAAGAAAAAGATAATTTAATCAAATTAGAGTTAAAAGCAGAAAAACCGGCCTTTTTACTTTTAACAAGAAGCTACTATCCTGGCTGGAAGGCTTATTTAAACAATATCCAAGTTCCTATTTATCCGGTTAATATTAATTTTCAAGGAATTGAAATTCCTCCGGGAGAACATATTCTGAAAGTCCACTACAGCCCTTTATCATTTAAACTTGGGGCCTTGATAAGTTTTACTACTGGGGGAGCTGCGGTTGGCCTTCTTTTTCTTTTTGTAAACAAGAGTCCAAAAACTGACTGGCTTTCTGCTCGTCAGAAAAACAGTTAAGATAAACTTGTCTTAAATAAGCATCAGGAAAAGGATTGTCGGGAATAATTGTTTTTAATTCTAAAAACTTCTCTTCCGCCTTCTTGCACTGCTTTGCTTCCAGCCATACTTTACCTAAAAGAAGATGGGTTTCCGGATCTCCTGCTTCATATTCAAGGCTTTTTAACAAATAAGACTCTGCTTCTTTTAAATACCCTTTTTGGAGCAGGTAATCTCCCAATCTTTTACTATTCTGGTAATAGTAGGATAAAACATCAGTTAAAAAGAGGTTTTTATATTTAGACAAGCTGCCTGATAGGGGAGAGGAGTAACTTGACCAAAGCTTCTTGTTAATCTCCAATACCTCTTC
>DBQG01000016.1 GCA_002305125.1 Patescibacteria group bacterium UBA1400
AGTGCCGGTTAAGTTCACCGCTGGATTCAGAAAAAGGATTATAAGCAAAAGACTCGACAACCACAATATCAGGATTAACTTGGGTTAAAGCAGGATAATGTCTATCTTTATAGTTATACTCACTGTTTATTCTTGCCAGCCCCTGTTCTATATTTTCAGCCCCCACACCGTAATTAAGCAAAGTAAAATCAATCTGAGGATACAAAGACTTAAGCCTTGTTCTAAGATAAGGCATATCTGTACCCATAACGTCTGTCATGGAATCACCTAAAAAAGCAATCGTTTTTTTACCCCTAACCTGACTAATTGCCTGACCAGGCTGAACAGCTTTTGGTTTACTGGTCTCTGATTTAACCACAGATTCTCCTTTAACTTTACCTGTCACATCTTCTTTTTTTTTAGTTTCCGCCTGACTAACAGATTTTAAACTGCTTAAACTGCTGCTTACCTGATTATATGCCAAAAGCCTGGCAAAACCAGAAGTTCCCACTTCTTTATTACTGCTTCCCCTGACCGTTGTTTTAATTAATTCTGCTTCAGCTACCGGAGTAATAAAATTTTTTGTCTGAGCAAAAGAAAAACCAACCGGCGCCAAAAAATCGGTAAATTTAAAAGCCGCCCAGGAACTTAAAACAAGACCTATAAATATACCTGTAAAAAGAGTCAAAAAATAGTTTTTAGCCTTCATTAATATATTTATCTTTTCAAAACAAAACAACTTTAATTATTTCAAAGTCTTTAAAAAAAGAGCCATCTTTTCTAAAGCTTTAGCCCGGTGAGAAAGTTTATTTTTCTCCTCAAGACCAAGCTGGGCAAAAGTTTTTCCCCTGCCTTTAACTACAAATAAGGGATCATAACCAAAACCAGCCTTTCCCTGCATTTTTGTTCCGATAATACCTTCACAAACACCACTAGTTACCTTAACTATACCACTTAAAGGATCATAAAAAGCAAGAAAGGCAATAAATCTGGCCGTTCTTTTCTTGTCTGGAAATTTACCAAGCAGTTTGAGAAGTTTTTTATTTCTGTCCTCATCAGAGCCTGACAAAAATCTTTTGCTTTTAAGACCAAGCTTTCCCGGAAGAGCATCAACTACCAAGCCTGAATCATCAGCCAGTACAGCCAGGTTTGTTTGCAAACCATAATATTTGGCTTTAAGTAAAGCATTGTCTTTAAAATTTACTCCTGTTTCTTTTGGTTCAGGACCGAAAAAACCAACATCCTCTAAAGACAAAACCTGAAAACCGTACTTTTCCAACAGCAAACGCGCCTCATTAACCTTGCCCTTTTGTTTGGTGGCAAAAAGTATTTTTTTCATTATTCTTAATTTTAACTAATCAAAATTAAAGTTTAAATGGTTAAATAAAAAAAAGGAAAAAATAAACAAGAGTCTTAGTTTTAACAAATATCAGGCATACATTCCAATGCTGGCATAACCAACTACCTGGTTTTTAACTCCGGCAGCATCGCCTGAATTAGAATAGTGTAACAGCTTGATTGTTTCAAAGCCAAGTCTTTGAGCAACCAAAAGGCCTGTTTTTATAGCCAAATGACCACAGCAGACACTTTCCACTCCTGGTTCGGAAAGATTTTTTTTAATTGCCTCATTAAGATTTTCAATCCTGCCGCTTTCAATCGCCTTGATTGTCCTTTTATCCACTTTTTGGGCAACCTTATATTCAGGATAATGGGACAAGTCAGAACTTATTAAAAGCAACGTATCCTGTTTCAGGTTGTCGGCTAAAGCCACAGCAATTTCCGGCAGCTTTCCGGCCAAACTGACATTAAGCAGAAGAGGAACAATTTTAGCTTTGGGCAGAACAGTCTGCAAAAAGGGCAGCTCTACTTCTAAACTGTGTTCATAAAAATGATATTTTAAATTAGAACCGATAACAGAATTTTTTTCCACCAGTTTTTTACCCAAATCCTGATCAACAGGAACTGTTCCTAAAGGAGTCTGCCAAGCACCTCTATCATAACAAGCAGCTGCAGATAATTTATTTTGGTGGGAAACTCCAAGCATAATAACTTTTTTAATCTGACTGCCTTCAAGCTGTTTAAAACCCCAGGCAGCTGTTTTACCTGAATAAGCAATGCCGGCATGGGGAACAGTTAAAATTCTTATCCTACCATAGTTCTTTTTTTCCGCAGCGTCCAAAAAATCGCTGATTTGATCTTTTAAAATAACCTTATCAGCCGGATAAAAATTTGAAGCAAAATAAAACGGTCTAATCATTTTTCCTGTACTATTATAAAAGAAGAAAAAATTTTCATCAACTATCATTAACCACTATAAAATATAAAACAAGCTGTCAAATGTTTGGCAATTTTTAATTTAAACATTATAATTAATAATTATTTTTAAAAAAATTTAATCATGAAGCTTTTCCAAAAAATCCTAAACTTAATCAAAACAAGAAAAAAACAGCTTAAAATAGCAGGAATTATTATTCTTTACCTTGGCGCCGGCCTGGGTTTTTACTTTGGCTTGTTTGCTAAAAAAGCCAAATCAGAAACAGAAGTTTTAAACCCGATTGTAAGCCAGGAACCTTCAAAAAAACCAGCCTTTTCCAAAATTCCTGAAGTTTCCATCCCTCCCCAGCCTTCTTATAAACCAGTCATTAAAAAACCTGCCAGCCAAACCCCTTCTCCAGTCTCCCAATCCAGCCCAAGTCCAAGTCCAAGCCTTTCCCCGTCCCCATCCCAGGAAATAACCTCTCCTTCTCCCTCGGCCTCCCCAAGTCAAAACCCCAACCCTTCACCTTCGCTTTCAGCCTCTCCATCTCCTTCAGCTTCGCCGAACCAAATCCCCTTGCCCGAATCTTCTTAATCTGTTTAAATTAACCAATTACTTTAATAATTAAGTTAAAGTTTTTTCATCTAAAAAATGACACTTCAACGCTTCTTACTCCTTTACTTGTCTTACTGGGATAAGTGCTAAAAAATTTATTTGTCAGAAAAGCTTTTTTAAACTAAAATAAAACCTAGGTTAAAGGAAAACTTTTGTTTTCCAATTTTTAAAACATTAAAGTTTTTTAATAAAAAATGATTTTATCCATACCTTTAAAACTTATTATCTCCTTAATCTTGGGTGCTGTTATCGGACTGGAAAGAGAAACCTATGAAAAAGAAATCAGCAAACCCCACGATATTCCTTCAGGCGGCCTAGGAGTCAGAACTTTTGCCCTAATCACTTTACTGGGAACTATCTCCGGGCTATTAAGAAATGATTTTTTCAGTCTGTTTTTAACCATAAATATTGCCTTTATGCTGTTAACTTTAAGCTACTATGTTATTGGCAGTATTTTAACCAAAGATAATGGCATTACCACTGAGCTGGGCATTATTTTTGCCTACCTAATGGGGGTTTTTATAAGTCTGGAGGTTTTTGCCATTCAGATAGTTTTGGCTCTAACCGTAGTTTTAATCCTGATTCTTTCCCGTAAGGCTGAGATAAAAGCCTTTATTTACGGGATTAAAAGATCAGAAATAAATGCTTTTATCAGTTATGCCCTTATTGCTCTTGTTATCCTTCCTTTTTTACCTAACCAGTCTTTTACTCTTGCCAATATCCCCAATCTGGAAACCATTTTAGCCTCTTACAATATAAATTTAGGCTTTTTGAAAGATGTAGAAATTATAAATCCCAGCCGCTTATGGCTGATTGTAGCCTTAATAACAGGCGTTGATATTTTTGGTTATCTGCTGGAAAAAACCATTGGCCAGAAAAAAGGTTGGCTTTTAACCAGTATTGCCGGCGGTTTTATCTCTTCAACAGCCACCACTCAATCCCTGGCCCAGCAAAGTAAAAAGTCACCTAATACCAATACCCTGGTAGCGGCAGCTATTTTTGCCAACCTAACCTCTTTTATTCAAATCTTTATCTTGATTGCCCTTATCAACAGTATGTTTTTAGTCAGAAGTACCTTGTTTATTCTAAGCATTGTCTTAAGTTCATTTGCAGCTGGAATTTTCTTCTTAAAGAAAAAGGAAAATGTTAACCTTGACCAAACCAAACAAACCTTAAAACAGGACAAAATCTTTGCCCTTGGCCCAGCCTTAAAGTTTGCCCTGCTTTTTTCTTTAATCAAACTAGCAAGCAAACTTTCTCTAGTTTTCTTTGGCTCAGGTGGCTTTTTGGTTACAACCGCCATTGCTTCTTTTGCCGGACTGGATGCCATTACCATCAATACTTCCGAACTGGTACAAACCACCATCTCTTATCAAACCGGAATTCTGGCTCTGATTTTAGCCAATGCCATCAACCTACTTAGTAAAACTGTTTACAGCTTTGCCCAGGGTAAAAAAGAGTTTGCCTTGAAGTTTGGCCTAAGCATGGGAGTTGTTATTGCCGCCAGCTTTATAGGCCTTCTGGCTTAAGAAAAAAGATCAACTAAAAAATCAACTCTGTTTTTGATTCCTTTCCAAAAAATAAAAAAGTAGCTTTTTTCCGGAATAAAAATAACGCTTTTACCTGACTTTTGCGGCTCCGGCTCGGCCGGAGAAATAACCAAAGTCACTTCTGTTTGCGTTTGTTCCTCTGCCAAAGCAATAAGATAACCTGATCTAAACGCTTTCTGATTAAGAACAAAAACAAATAAAATTAAGCCAAAAATAAACAAAACAAATTTGAGCTTATGTTTAAACTCCATTCTTTTATTTTAGAAACTTGACAAAAGAATAACAATATGTAACAGTTATTTATATATGATACATTTTGTATGCTTAGTATAAGATGAATGATATAAAGGCATACTTTAATCTAAAAAATAATCTTAATATCTATTTGCTTAAATGAAAACTAAACTGCCCAAATTAAAAATCTGTTTTGGTTTTATCTTACTCTTTCTTCTTCTAAGCTTAGCCGTTAAACAAACTTTTAGTGCTTCTGATTTTCAAATTCAGTCTCCTGCCATTAATATTGAAAATGAAAAAGCAGAATTTTCTTTTTATCTTACCAATCAAACAAACCAAAACCTTAAACCAAAAGGTTATGTGGAATTAAAAAATCAAGCAGGAACTCTGATCTGGAAAAAAGAGATTAACTACCAAACAAGTTTAGCTGCCAGTAAAACCGATAAATTAAGCTTTTTTTGGGAACCAAGTTTAAAATCACTAGGTCGGGTTAAGGCTAAGATTGTTGTCAGGGACAGTTTAAAACAACACAGCCAGCAAGAAGAGTTTTCTTTTTTAGTTCTGCCTAATCTTTTTGGAGGAATGGCCGCAGCTTCTCTGGTAATCTTGGGAAGCCGCAGTATTTTAAAGTTTACCAAACTACTAGTAGTTTAAATTTACAAAGAAAGGAGGTGAAAAAAAATGAAAATAATCAAAAAACTGATAGCAGCCTTAGCGATGATGGCTTTAGTAGCTGGACCCGCTTTAGCTGCCACAACTGATCAAACTAATCTATCACTAGCTGTAACTGCAGGAGCCTTATCGGTTGTCTCCGACGCCTCAGCTGCTTTGGCCGGAGTTTCGGTTTCAACCTCAAGCCAACAAACCTATACAGGTTCAGGCTTAGGTAATGACAGCAGTGATATTGCCGTAACCTCAGCCGACACAAGAGGAGAACATACTCCTTCCGGCTGGTCAACCACCGCCACTTTAACAGATTTGACAAGTGGAAGCGGTGACAGCGTTGATTTAACCAACTTTACCAATAATTTCAGCGCTGTTACTGTTAATTCCGGAGACAGCACTGGCGTTAGTGCGGGCAGCGGAGCCGGGCTGGTTGATACTGATGATGATGGCGTCTCTGATGTTTTTTCAGTGACTACAGCTTCGGCTGGCAATGGACAAGGAGAATACCAAGTCGCTATGGGCTTGGATTTAACTATTCCTGCCAATCAACAAGCTGGTACTTATGCTGGAACCGTAGATTTATCGATCCAGTAAAAAAAACAAGGAAACAAAAGACGCTCCAATTTTTGGGGCGTTTTTTGATGGGTAAAGTTGACTTTTAAACTATGCATATTTACTATATAAACAGTGCTTATTTACTAAATATTTTTTTATCAGCTTTATTTATTTAAAAAAAACAAAGGAGTTTTTTATGAAGAATTATAAACTGTTTTTACTTCTCTTCCTGCTTTTAACTCTCCTTGTTTCCACCTTTCTTTTAACTGATAAAATCCTGGCTGTTAGCTTTAAAGGCTTGGCTGTTTTTCCTGCTGACTATGAGGCTGGAGAACAAGGCTCTCAGGCTCATTTTGAATATGAGCTTTATCCGGGAGAAGAAAAACAAGACAGGTTAAGAATCGTTAATAATACAGGTGAAGACAGAACCTTTATTATCTTCCCCACTGATGGCACCACTACTAAAGACGGTGCTTTTGCCTTAAAAGGTTTTGAAGAAGAAAAACAGGAAGTGGGAAAATGGATAACTTTATCAGAAACTGAAGTTTTTATCCCCAATGAGCAAGAGGCTCTAGTTGACTTTATGGTTAAAATCCCGGGCCAAATTGAAGTAGGAGATCATTTGGGTGGCATTTCCGTCTTTAGCAAAGAAGATCAGGAAGAAGAGGAAAACAAAGGCATGGTACTGACCATTAAAACAAGGGTAGGTGTCAGGATTTACATCACTGTTCCGGGTGAAATTGAAAAAAAATTAATGATTACCGAGTTTACCGGCAAACTAGATAATGACCTTGACAAGATCGTTTTCAGCTTTGGCTTGGAAAACCAGGGAAATGTAAGACTAGAGCCGGTGGGCGATATTATCGCTCAAAGCACCCTTTTTGGAAGTGGTCAGGCAACCTTTCCCATTAACTTAAGAATGGTGCTTCCGGAAAAACCAACCCTGGTACCTGTTGTTTGGGAAAATACTCCCTTGCTGGGAAAGTATATGGTTAAAGCCAATGTTAAGTACGGAGATCAACCTCATCAGGTGGCTTATCAGGAAATAGAGGTTTCCTTTATCACCAAAAAGGCCAAAGTTCTTATCGGTTTAGGACTGCTGGCAGCAGTTATTGTTTTTACCTCTTTGGTTAAAAAAACAACCAACACCAAGGTAAAAAGAAGATAACTAAAAGTTTTGTTATCAAAAAAAGGACCTTTTAGTGCTTAAAAAAGGAAACTATTATAAAGTCTTAAGCTTAAGCTTTCTCTGGTTTTGCAGCCTGGCTTTTCCCTCCCCAGGATTAGCTGCCGACCTAGGTATGAAACCAAGCCACACCAAAGATGTTAACTTAAATGAATCCTTAAAACCAGGTGAAGAAAAAGAGTTTGAATTTACCCTCATCAATCTAACCCAGGACCAGATGACCGTTTCCCTGGAAGTTAAAGACTTAGAAAAAACCCTGGATTCAGGCGAATATGTGTTTAAACCCTTTTCTGACACTGATGATAATGTTCAGCTGTCAGGATTAATAAGCTTAAAGCAGGAAAAAATCACCCTGACTCCCGGTCAAAGAAAAACAATTTTTTTAAGTATCAATATTCCCGGCAGCATCCAGCCGGGAGAGTATCTGGGCGGACTTGTAGCCACTAATAGTCAGACGGACCGGGAACTGGCCTTAAGCAAACTTGATCTTGTTATTGAAGGCAGTTTAAGCAAAAGCCTTGAGGCTAGCTTGGATAAAGAAATAAATCAGGACAAACTAACCCTTGTTTTTAACCTAAAAAACACCGGCAATACCAAAATTGACGGCCTGGCCATAAACAGCAAGATTAAAAATACCAAACTGGAAAAAATATTAAACCTGGAAAGAGTAACCGTTATTCCTTTTGACTCTTTTATTCTGCCAGGCCAAACCATAACTTTAAAAAAAGAGCTTGCATTTGAACTTGACCCTATCGGCTTTTACTTTCTGGAGGCAGAAATAAACTATGGGGGTAATCAACCGGAAAAGCTTAAACAAAGTTTTTCCCACAACTCGGTCAAAAAAATAATCATTTGGGGAGGAGTATCAACTCTGGGCCTGACACTAATAATTTTTCTAAGTCTTAAATTTTTAAAATGGTACCTTAAAAAAAGAAAACAGGCTAAAACAATCAATGACCGCTGGAACAGGGTTGTTAATGATCTTTTGGAAGGTAAAAGTTTAGAAAACAGCTTAGATGAGAAAACACTGCAAAAAATAACCGGCGAGCTTAAACAGGAGATCACCAAATCAATCAAGCAGGAGATTAAAAAATCAGAAGAAAATATCACTAAAAAAATAAAACAAACTTCACGCTATGTTAAGGAAAATATTGAAATTTCTAAACTGACTTTGGCAAGGCAAAGTAAAACTTCGCCCAAATATCTGATTTATATGGGTAAAAAAGATAAAAACGATTATAAATCCCTGATGCCGCAAAACAAGAAAAAACAAGGCAACTTCTTTTTTAAAAGAATAAAAGTTGATAAAGAAAAATGAATCTCTATGAACTTTGAGTCCATAGTATCTTCTTTCAACAAATCTTTGATTTGAGCAATAAACCTTTGTTAAGATTAAAACTACTGTAAAGAAAAAGTTACTACAGCATTGTAATTTCCTGCCTTAGAAAAAGCCGGCACTTGCAGTAGAAGATCAACATCATTCCAATAAACTCCATTGCCAAAACCTGATCCTGCCAGCATAATACTGGCCGGATCAATATCGCTTAAAAAAGTGTGTACCGGACCGGCAGTAACACCATCCAAAGAGCCTGATTCGGCCGTAACCAGACCGGGAGTAATCGTCAATCCAGTAACCGGAACCATATCCGTACCGGAAAAAAAATCAGTTACAGTCATGGTTAAAGACCAACCTTCGAACAAACCCCTGTCATCCTCAATCTTAACATCATTACTGCCCGTGCCCTCACCTATTTTGCCGGCAGTCTCCTGCAAAAAAGAAGAAACAGGCACTGATGATAAGGTCACTGTTTCCGGCACAGTTAAAGAAAAAGCTCCTGAATAACTGGGACGGAAAAGATTGTTGACCTGAGAGGTTGAAATGTTGCCGGCTTGATCCACCACAGTCAGTTTTAAATTATAAAAACCAGGAGACAAACTGGAAGTATCCCAGTTTGCCAAAAAACCGGCAGCAACAGGAGTTGTAACTTCACTGCCAATTTGCTGCCAAACACCCAAACTAGACTGAGCTTCATACTCAAGTTTGTAGTAAGCAAATGAAGCATCATCAGCACTCCCTTGTACCGGCAGGATTCCGGTAAGTTCTTCTCCTGGCACAGGAGCAGTAAGTTGGGAAAAAGGCAGGCTGTCATCAATGAAAAACATGCGCCCTACACTAAACACTTTTCTTGAACCCCATCTGGATCCGGCCTCCAAAATATGCCAGCTTTGATCGGTTAATCCTGACATTTGACCCAAATTCAAACTTAAAGTATACCAATTGCCTGCTTGGGAAAAAGAACTATAACCATAATAAAGACCATTTGCCTGAAAATCATAAACAGTTTGAGATTCCTGCTTGCCCCCTGAAGAACCAGCATAAACTTTTAAATAAACCGTATCAGTACTTTTAAATACATAGTGTTCCTGAGTATAAGCCGTATCTTTAAAGAGCTTAAAATACTGCTCAACTCCCTGAGTTTGAATAGTTTGCTGCACTGCCAACCTCTGTCTTTGAGAACTGGTAATATTAATGACCAAATTATAATAAGTTGAACTGCTGGGAAAAGAAAAATTAGCCTCAAAAGTAAAAGGGGAGGTAAAACTGGTTTGGGTAAAACTCAACTGCTGGATTAAATTGCTGTTATAATCATAAATCTGCAAACTGTTACCAGAACTATTATTGATAACCCTGGTACTTTCCAGCTTAAGATAAACAGTTTCGCCCGCAGTAAATGAATTTCTTAAATCAGCATATTGACTGTCAGCGGCAATGTAAAACTTATCACCGCCGGAAAAATAAGGACCAACGGGAAAAACAGTTTTTGCCAAAACCGGAAAAACAACTATTAAAACAAACATTAAGAATAAGAGGAATAATTTTAAATATTTCATTTAATTTAAATATTTAAACTAGAAGAAAAAAGACTCTCCTATTAAAACCAGTAAACCCAAACCTAAACAGTAAAAGCCAAAATAGTAAAGCTTGCCCCGCAAAACTGTTTTTTCCAAAAGCCATAAAGACATTATTCCGGTGACAAAAGAAACAACAAGCCCAACCATTCCCAACTTAAACTCCTGAAGATTATCAGCAATATCAGGAAGCTGTAAAATTAACGCTCCCAGCATGGCCGGAACAGCAAGATAAAAAGAAAACAAAAAGGCAGCTTCTCGTTTTAAACCCTGCCATCTGCCGGCGACAATAGTTGAACCGGAACGGGAAATTCCCGGTAAAATAGCCACCGCCTGGGCAAAACCAATTACTAAAGCTTTTTTCCAGTTTAAGCTGGAAAAATCAATCCCGTTTTTTTTAATCAGCTTGGTTGAGAGTAAAAACAATCCGGTTGCCAGTAAACAAACTCCCACCAAAATAAGAGAGTTGAAAATCTCCTCAATAAAATTATTTAAAAATACACCGACAATTCCGGCCGGAACCGAACCAATAATAATTAAGATGATCAGTTTTATTTTAAGCTTGATAAATCTTTTGTAAAAATAAAGAAGAACGGCAGCCAAAGTTCCCATATGCAGCATGACGTCAAAAAGAATCGGTGGACTGGAAAATCCTAAAAGTTTCTGGCCTAAAACTAGGTGACCAGAGGATGAAACCGGAAGAAATTCTGTCAAACCCTGAATAACAGCCAGGATCACTGCTGATAGTAAGTTCATTTATTTTTTTATTCCTTTTACTTCTTAATGTCTTTCCTAAAACTGTCGTAAGCTTCTTCCAGCATTTTAGCTACCAGATCTTTAGCTCCTAAACCAATTGCCAAACCAAAACCCAAAGCCAGCATGGCTACAAAACCGATAAATAGAGTGTTAACTAGGGTCTGAGCAATCTGCAGTTCATTAATGGCTGCTAAAGCGGCAAAAATAACAACCAGATAGCTGCTGATTTTACCCAACAGTCTTGAAGTTTTAAGGTCGATCTGGGCCAATGCTCCTTTAACCAAACTTTCCACCAGACCCGCCAGTAAAACTCCAATGGTTAAAACTAAAATGGCGGAAACCACCCTGGGAATATAAGCTAAAATATTATTCAGGACTAGAGAAACTGTTGTTAAGCCTAATATATTAACGGTGGTGATAAAGAAAACCAAAATAACCAGCCATCTAACCAGTCCTCCCAAAACCTCTTCCAGCTTTACTTTAATTTCCGCTTTTTTTAAAAAAGGTTCAAAGCCTGATTTTTTAACAATCGTAGACAGCTGCAGACTTTCTAAAATCTTAACCGTTAGTATTTTTGCCCATTTGGCAACCACCAAACCGATTATAAACACAATTAAAGCAGCCAGAAATACGGGAATATAGGACAAAATATTGGTCAGAATATTATTTGAAGCCAAAAGAAAAGCTTCCTGCCAATAACTTACAGAAAAATTACCATTCATCTTTATCACCCCCTTTCCTAATTTATTGTAGAGAAAACTGGGTTTTACTTCAAGTACCTATCTAAAAAGTTAAACTTTTAAAACCAAAAAAAATGTTAGCAGTAAAAGCTGTTTTTTGCTAAAAATGACTTTTTTTGTTAAAATAGTATTAAGTCTAGGAAGTTCAAGGTGGCAGCCTTTTAAGGCAGGAAAGTCCAGACAGCAGGAAGCAGGGTGTTTTGCGTCAAGCAAAAACGCGTAAGCGCTGGTGTAAGCCACAGAGACAACAACTCGCTTGCTTGCAAGATAGAGGGTGAAAAGAGGTAATTCCCCCCGCTGCAACCTCCGACCGATCCGTCACAAGCCGCTTCCGCGAGATTTTTATAATCACGGATCAAAGATAGAGGGCATAAGACAAATACCACCATAAACAGAATCTGGCTTATGAGCTTCCTAGACTTTTAAAAAAGGAAATTATAAATCTTCAGGTGTTTTCTTTTTAGGAGCGGTGCGCATTTTATAAAACTCTTTTATCAAAACCTGCAAAGTTAAAAAAACAGGAATAGCCAAAAACATTCCCAAAGGACCGCCAATCTTTAAACCTGTTATTAACACCAATAAGGAAATCAAAGGGTTTATACCGATACTTTTTTCCATTACCTTGGGAACAATAAAGTTATTTTCCAATTGCTGAATCAGAAAATACAAAACCACTACTGTAAGCCCCATAACCGGAGACATTGACAAACCCACAATAGCGGCCGGAACCATCGCCAGCGTTGGTCCAAGATTAGGAACAATTTCTAAAAATCCGGCTATAACTGCCAAAGGAAGAGCAAAATCAATATCCAAAAGAAGCAGACCAAGATAACTTAAAACTCCCACAATAATCATTAAAATGGCCTGACCCCTAATCCAGCTACCGATTTTGGTTTCCAGCTTATTAAGCATGTCCTCTGCCTGCTGTTCTCCATCCTGCCTAAACAAAACATGCAGATACTCTTTCATCTTAACTCTTTCAATTAAAAGATAAAAAGTTATCACCATAAAGGTAAAAAACTTTAACAGGTTGGAAAAAGTGCTGGCAATAATCTTAAACAGGTTTCCCGGAACTCTAGCCAGCTGTTCGCTATAATCCTGAATATTAAGCTGAAAACCGGCAAAGTTTAAACGTTCTATCAGGTTAGACATAACTCCCAGCAAAGAAGCGGTCTGACTAACCAAAATAGGAATAATTAAAGCCACCAATCCGGCTAAAATACCAAATAGTAAAAGATAAACAATTAAAATAGCCAAAGACCTGGGAATTTTAATTTTCTCCAATTTGTTAATAACCGGATTTAAAGCCGTCATAGCAATAAAGGAAATAAAAACAATCAAAATTATTTCCCTTATCTGATACAAAAACCAAAGAAAAATAAGGAAGAAAACAGTAAAAATAATTGTTTTATGAGAAATTTCTATTTTTTCCATAGTTTAATAATACCAGTTTGACACTAATTTTACCACCTTTTCTTCCCATGAAGGTTTACTAACATCAAACCAGTTTATCTCCGGCTGTTTTTTAAACCACACCATCTGCCTTCTGGCATAAGCCTGTTCTTGTCCGGTCCAGTTTAAAATTGTTTGTTCAAGACTGTGCTCTGCTTTTAAAAACGGTTGCCACTGCTTGTAACCGATGGCGCTCATGGAAACAAGATCCCAGGAATAACCAAGTTCCACCAGATTTTTAACTTCTTTTAAAGCTCCCTTTTTAACCCGATCCTCAACCCGTCGCCTAATTTGTTTATCTAACCTCCGACTGTCCATTTTAAGCCCAATGGCAAGATAATCTTTTAAAGCCAAGGGCTGACTTATTAATTTCTGTTTGCTTCCCAACCCCACCTCTATGGCTCTTATAAGGCGTCGGGGGTTTAACCTGTCCGACCTGTTCATCTGCTGCCATTTTTTTGAGTCAGTCTTTTGCAGCTTCTGCTGCAGCTGAGTCAAAGAGTATTCATTTAATTTTTGCCTTAAATTTTTGTCGGGCGGAACACCCATAGTTTCTATTTTTTTAACTAAAGAGTTAAGCCAAAAACCGGTGCCGCCAACAATAATCGGCAGCTTACCCTGACCCCATAAATAATGACAAACCTCACGGGCAAAAACATAAAAATGAGCTACGGAAAAATCCTGATCGGGCTTAACCAAATCCAACCCCCAAACCGGCACTTGATTAAAGTTATAAAAACCAACATTAAGTTTTGGTTTTAAAAGAGAGTTAATCTTTTTTTGTAAAGCTGCATGCTTAATAAAATCAGCCTTCCCGGGCAAGTCCTTTCCCACCACCACACTCATACCCTGATAAATTTGTCTTGAGTCAGCAGAAATAATCTCTGTTTTAAACTGCGAAGCTAATTTAATTCCCAAGCCGGTTTTACCCGTGGCTGTGGGACCGCAAATAATTAAGATTTTATTCATCGTCTGTTTGCACATTAAGTGTCTGGTAAAGCAAGTCAACATCGGTAACATCAACAACGCCGTCAAAATTAGCGTCAGAATCAACACAACCCTCCCCATAACTGTCATCCGAACTTCTTGAATCAAGCTCTTTACAAGCTTTAACAATAGAGTAATCATGAACCCCCACTGCACCGTCTTGATTAATATCACCAAACTCCAAAGGTTTAGCAGTAAAATCAAAAGTATAACTTTGTCCTGATAAAAGATTTATATTATCCCCTCTGGTACATACTTCATTCTGCTGAACGATTTGACAAAACCTCATCTGCCGGTGAGAAGGACCTTTAAGCAGTAATGTATAAGCTCCTGAAGTAAGCTCAGAAGAAGAATAGCTTACCAAAGCTTCATAAGTCTTACTGTCCTCATTATAAGAAAACTGTTCAAAACCGCTGTTTTGCTGGTGGTAAAACTTCTCTCCTACTTGATTTTCCAGTAGCAGCTTAACTTTTTTCTGCTTATGCTCATCTAAAAGATTAATATTGTTATTGTTGGCCGGAGTACCGGCAAATTTTATCTTAATATTTAAATTAATATTAGTTCCACCAGAAGAACCGGAAGGAGAAGGAGAGGATGAAGATGGAGAAGGTCCTAAGCTTGAACTGGGAGAAGGAGACAATGAGGGCGCAGCTGATTGGCTTGGTGATGGTGATAATGAAGGAGAGGGAGACAAAGATGGGGAAGGTGAAGGCGATGACTGAACACAAGGATTTGTACCCAAGAAAATACTACCTATTCTTTCTGCCATTAAAATATAACCTGCTTCATTAGGATGACAGTAATCCTGAGAACAAAGACGGCTGGGAAAAGCAGGATCAGGACCAATATAAGAAACAACATTAATTAAACACTCGGTTTTACAGGGTCCGTAATCTGCCTCGCACTCATCTTCATAACGGGAATAGCCAGGCAAACTCATACAAGTACCCTGCCCGTCTTCAAAAGCCTTATACAAGTTAACAACCAAGTGGTTGGAAGCATACCAAGACACAATGCTGTTGGCTACCTGTTTTAAAATTCCTTCAACGTCATAATTTTTCCCCGGCAAGGTGGGACAGCCTTTTATGGGCGTATTAACAATAACAATGGCTCCCTTATTTTCAAAAAGACTGATAGCTCCATCCAAATAATCTTTAAATTTAGACAAAGAAGCCCAGTCTTTACCCGCAGCAATATCCTTAGACTCATTGGCTCCATAACCAATAACCACTACCGGCTGAGATCCCCTTGCCTTAGCCTCATCCACAAAAGCAGAAGCTGCCTGAATTAAATGGGCTTGATTAATTCCTTTGCTGCCGTTACTGCCCCAAATCCTGAAGCCATCCTGATTATAGTCATCTAAAGTAAAAGGCTTAAAATAAAGACTGCATGAAAAACCCATGGTTTGAAGATAAGCATTTAAATAATGGTTTATATGAATTCTGCCGGTCTCACCGACGCTAAAAATATAATCAGAACTTCCGAAAACAACAAACTCATACTTTACCGGCTGGGTCTGGTAAACTTCCGGACTTTTTAAGGTAGTGTTAAATAAGTTGAAAACAAAAAGAAACAAAGCCGTTAACCCTAGGTATAAAACCAGGTATGATAATAGCTTTTTTACTTGATTCATAAAAACTGTTTAGACTTTCTTCTTTTTCTATATTATGATTAAAAACAGATGAATAATGCAACTTCAAAAATAAATTTAACCGAAACGGCTCCTGCCGGGCAAGAAGAAAAAAAACAAGGAAAAATAGATCTTTTAGACCTTACCCGGGGCCTGGCTTTAATTTTTATCTTAGCCTATCATATCTTTCTTTTTGCCACTGAAAAAAATATCTTAACCAAAGCTACGGGCCTGAAAGAAAACCTGGAAAGGTTTGGCAATCTGCCAAACATCATCCTGGCAACCTTTTATCAAGGCGTCCATATTTTTATCATTTTAAGCGGTTTTTTACTAACCTTAAGCATGGTTAAAAACCAGCTTTCCCCTCTGGTTTTTTATAAAAAAAGGCTGAAACGAATTTTAATTCCCTACTGGCTGACTTTCATTATTTGCCTGGCTCTTATCTTCCTTTCCTTAAAACTTCCTTTTATAAACCAATTTAACAAACCCATTCCTCTAGCCATTGGCATTAAAGCTTTTGCTTTTCCTTTATGGTTTGACTACTCCTCAACCACTCTTTCCTATATAAACAGAGCTTGGTGGTTTTTGCCTCTGATTTTGGAACTTTACTTAGTTTTTCCTTTCTTGTTTAAATTAAGCCAAAAGCTAAAACCGGTTTGGCTTTTAGCTTTAAGTTTGCTGCTGACTTTAAGTTACAGAGTCCTGGCTACCTATACCTTTCAAGGCTCTCCCATTGGCGTTGTTTACCCTTCATTAAATGGTTCTGCTCCTTTTATTATTTTCCTGGCCAGGTTGTTTGAGTTCAGCTTAGGTATGTTTTTAGCCCAAATTTATCTGCAAAAAGAAAATATTATCAGCAAACTAACTACTCTACCTTTTTTAAGCTTGGGAGTTTTACTGCAAAGCCTAGGAACTGTTGCCAGCTTTTATAAACCGGGCTGGATTATTTCTGATCCCCTTATCGGCTCAGGCATCTTCCTGGTTGCCTTAAACTTAAGTAAACTGCTGGCAAAAATAAACCGTACCAGTAAACTCCTTAAGTTCTTAAGCAGCATTTCTTATCCTGTTTACCTGATTCACTATCTGCTTTTAATAAGGTTTTTTACTCCTTTATTAAATCTTCAAAACGGAAGTCTTATTTATCTTAGTTTAATGCCGGTTTATCTTCTGCTGGTTTTAGGTTTGGGAAAAGTAGTACAAATACTGGATAAAAGGATCAATTAACTGTCTGAAGAATTTTTCTAAACCAGGTTTCTTTATTTTCCGCACTGGAACAACCTCCCCAATCAGCACATTTAAACCAAAAAGAATAAATTTTGCCACCCGGACCCAGATAATAAACCTGGTTTTCCTTATCTTTAAGCCGCAAAAACTGCCGGCCGTTTATTTTCTGATAAACCAGTTTGTCAGGATTTTCTTTAGCGTTCGGGTTAACATCCAAAAGCCAATCAACTAGACTTTTACCATTGGGGCTAAAAATATTAACCTGCATTACTTCATACTTTCCCAACTGATAATCAGGGTCTTCAAAAGCATAAATAATTTTACTTTGCAGTAAGGAAATTTTGGCAGGATTAACAAAATGAAGCTTGTCCGCCGAGTTGTTGCTGGAAATAACCCACTCCGGATGGTATTTAAAACTAAGGCCGAAACTTCCCTCATTAAAAGTTAAAAAATAAGCAAAATCAGGTACCTGATCATCGGGAACAGAAGGAATATCCTGAACAGGCACGTTTAAAACAGAAGGTGAGGGGGAAGGAGATGGAGTGGGTGAAGGAGAAAGGGATGGTGAGGGTGACGGCGCCAGCGAAGGGGAAGGAGAAAGGGATGGTGAGGGAATTAAAGAAGCCTGAAGGCTTGGAGAAGGAACAATACTTGGTAACAGAGAAGGCCTTAAAGACGGCTGAAGGCTTGGCAAAGGTGAAGGTGAGGTAAAAGTATCAGAAGGCAAAGGCGAAGGTGAAGCAATAATCTCAAACGAGAATTTTGATTTTTTAATCTCCCCTTTTGCCAAAGATTCTTGTTCTGAAGAAGCAAGCTGAGTAGAACCAGAGTCGGTTTGCGGCTGGGAAGACTTGGTATAAATGACAAAAGCCGTGGTTAAGGAAAAAAGAATAACAGGAACAACTAAAAAATATTTTAACTTCAGATTCATCAAGTCATTATAACAAGAAAAATTAACCAGGAAAACTAAAAATGTATAAAAGTTATTTCTTATTAATAAGTTTGTTTAAAATCTGCCATCTTTTTTTCTTTTCCTGGGGAGAAACATCATCTTTCATTTTATAAGCCACAGTTCCGAGTCTGGGAGAATATTTGGAAATGTAGGCAATTTTAAACTTGGCTTTTTTGGCTAAGCTGAGCGTATTTTCAAACTGTTGTTTTGTTTCTCCGGGAAAACCGACAATAATATCAGTACCTATCTGGATATCAGGAATCTCCCGTCTGATTTTTTTAAGCAAATTCAAATACTGGGCCGAAGTATACTTCCGGTTCATCTTTTTTAAAATCAAATCATCCCCTGACTGAACCGCCAGATGAAGATAGCGGTCAATTTTAGGCAATTTCATGGCTTTGATAATTCCGTCTTGTAAGTCGTGAGGGTTTGAAGTGATAAACTTTATCTTTTCAAGTCCCTCAAGCTCATGAAGCAAAGCCAGTAAAACAGCAAAATTATTTTTATACTTCTTTTCCAGGTTCAAAACTTTTTTCTTTAACTCTTTTTCTTTTACCTGAAACTTTTTACCCTTATGATAACTGTTAACGTTTTGGCCCAGCAAGGTCACCTCTTTGTAACCATGAGAAACAAGATGACAAATACTTTCATAAACTTCCTGGATAGGAACAGATCTCTCCCGGCCGCGGGCATAAGGAACCACGCAGTAGGTACAGAAATTATCACACCCCTGCATAATGGGAAACCAAGCATGAAGCTTATCTTTTCTTAAAGCCTTTTTGCCGGAAATTAACTCCTGAACCTTAACAAACTCATCAACACCCGGAACCTTATCCTGTAAATAAGCGGAAGAGTATCTTAACATACAGCCGGTTAAAATAATCTTTTGTTTGCCGACCTTTTTCCTTAAGTTGTTAATCAGCCCTAAAACCCGGTCTTCAGCCGACTGCCGCACCGAACAGCTGTTAATCACCACTACATCAGCCCCTGCTATAGTTTTGGCTTTTTGGTACCCTTTAAGCTGAAAAGCAGCAGCAATTTGTTCACTGTCAGCCTCGTTCATCTGACAACCAAAAGTCTTAATAAAATATTTCATAAGCCTAATTATAACATTGAAAAACCTTTTAATCAGAAAGAAAAAGGTTGTCTTTTAACCTGTTTTTAAAAGGAAAAAGCAGTAAAACTCCGGTTAAAAATCCGCCTATATGGGCAAAGTAGGCCACACCTCCGGTCATCTGATCAACCAGAGCCAAACTGCCAACCCCGGCAAACAACTGAGCAACAAACCAGTAAAAAAGCATAAAATAGGCCGGCACAGTAGCAGTACGTAAAAATAGGCCAAAAGAAAAAAGAATATCTATCTTGTGCCTGGGAAATAAAAGCAAATACCCGCCCATGACCCCAGCAATAGCCCCGGAAGCTCCCAAATTAGGTACGGTCGAGTTGGGATCAATTAAAATCTGAAGTCCAGACGCTCCCAAACCGCAAATAAGATAAAAAAGAAGATATTTAACATGACCCAGCTTGTCCTCAAGATTATCGCCAAAAATATTTAAGAATAACATATTGCCGAAAATATGACCCAAGCCTCCATGTAAAAACATGGCCGTCAGCAAAGAAAGCAGATTTCTACCTGAAGTTACGTGATCCGGAGTAAGGGCAAACCTGTCAATAAACTCCTCAAGCCCGCTGCTTCCCAGGGAAAACATATAAATAAACACTAAAATATTAAGGCCAATCAAAAAATAATTGATTATCGGCACTCTTCCTGAAGGATTATGATCTTTTAAGGGAAACATAGGATTTTAAAATAAACTTAATAAAGTAAATCAATGACAAACCAAAAAATAAAAAAGTTAACACAAAAAAGAAACCGTCTTCAAATTTAAACAGATGGGAAATAACATTATGCAATACCAAACTTGACAAGGAAAGCAATAAAAAGGGAAAAAACTGATTAGGCTTAAAAGGACGAACCAAATGTAAAAACCAAACTCCGGTTAAAAATAAAACAATAACCTCATCCAAAACATTCTCCCGACCCTTTAAAATGTCGTGAAGGGCCAACAAAGAAAATAAAACCGCAAAAAAAGAAACAACTGTTTTTATCCCAAAACCATCGATATTTATCATACTAATATAATACCATAACAGACAAAAATGCTTTAAGGTAAATTTAAATAAAAAAACCAATATATAAATATTTTTTCAATATTGACAAAGAACAAATTTAAACTAAACTTGAATATAGTTTTTAAAACAAATTTTTGTAAAGGAGGAGCTGCCTACCAGTTACTTGCTGGTAAAAGTGTTTCAACTTGGCACAAGAACAATCACCCGATCCAGATAAACCACCGGGTGACCAATTACTAAATCTTATTGCTCTGCAAAATCCGGTCTCCTTGGAAAATTTTCCGCAAAAGGAGGCTTTTTTAGTTGGGAAAAGTATTCTGGATTCCCAGGTAGCACAAATCGAAGTTCAGGTTTTAACCGACATTAAAATCTGCAAAGAGTTGTTTAATAAGTTTAGTCCTCAAGACACTATTTTTGCCACTTGGGACTTTCGCTATGCTTGGCATCTGGGCTACAACTACCTACCCTGTTTTATAGTTGTTTTTTTTGATAAAAAGGCTGTAGGCTTACTACCCCTATGGTATGAACATGACAAGAAACAATTCAGATGGTTTGGATCTTACTGGATGGAAGACAACTCCTTCTGGGTGTTTGATAAAAAATATATTCCTCTTCTGCTTTCTATCTGTCCCTCCAGAACTTATTTAAATGCAATTACTCTGGACTCAAAAAGTTTTAGCAAAATTCTTAACCTTAAACAAGATGAAGCCAAGTACACTCTTAATCTCACCCGGTTTAACTCGTCAGAAGATTTTTTACAGGCTTTAAACAAAAAAAAACGCTATAACCTGAAAAGAGACTGGAAGCAAATTACAAACCAAAAACCAAAGATAATTATAAACCGGTTTAAAGATCTTAGTACCTTCTTTGACTTATCCATTCAAAGATTTGGGGTTGATTCTGACTGTACTGATCCCAAAAGAAGAGAAACTTATAAACAGATTTTAAAACAAGCTAAAACCTATCAAGTAAGAATGATTACCACCGAGATTAAAGACAAAATAGCCAGCGTTGATCTTGTTTTCCTTTTTAAGGACACTTATTATGCTGCTAAAGGCTCTAATAATATTAACCTCTTTCCGGGTATCGGCCATTTTGTTAATCTTTTCCAGATTAAAGATGCCCTGGCTCTGGGTTATAAAAAAATTGACTTTCTCCAGCATAGTTACGGCTGGAAAGAAGAGCTTTTTACCAGCATCCCGCTTTACTGTTTTAAGAAGAATTTAAAAACAAAAGAGGTGGAAATCTAAAATGAACTCAATTTATATCTCCAACATTCTTGAAGGCAATTACCGCAGTTACCAATCTTTACCAACAAAAAAAAGAATCTACTGGACAAGGTATGATCTTATGGATGCCAACCGGGTACTTTTATACAGGGGCGACCATAAGGTAATTATAACTTCTTTTCCCATCAATAAAAGCCACTTTGATTTTTTCACCAAATTGATGGGCTGGAAAAACATCGTCAACCTTTACCCGGAACACAGCTCCAACTCTATTTGTGAAGATCTGCTCTCCAATAAAAATCTAAACCAAAATTTAAAAGAGATTATTAAAACCAATCCGAAAATTCAAATCATTCCCTACCGGACCACGCCGGAGTTTAACAAACTTGCTGCCAGTTTAAAACAGGAAGGGCTAAAGTTCACGACTCCGGAATCAGTTGATCCTGATAAGGCTTTTGGACTTAACTACGCCCACTCAAAAAGAGGCTTCAGGCATTTATGGAGCAAAAGTAACCGGGAAGAAAGTATAGTTAAAATCCCCCAGGGTTTTATCACTGCCAATAAAGAAGAAGCAGCAGAAGCCGGCTTCTGGTTCAAACAGCAGGAAAAAGATTTTGTTATCAAGTACAACAAAGGCACCCAGGGAGTAGGCATCCTTTTAAATAAGCAAAAAGATTTTAGTCCGGAAAAACAGGAGTTTAAAAAACAATTAAAAAACCTCATGACTGACAAAATCTGGCATGAACCCGTTATCATTGTGGAAGAGCTGATAACCCCCAACAACAGCTATTTGGGAGGCTCACCCAGCATTGAACTGCTGATCACTGAAAAAAACGGGATTAAAAAAAGCTATGCCAGCCAGCAGCTTCTGGCAGAAGACAAAAAAACCTTTTTAGGTGTTTACATCCATCCGGAAATAATAAAAGACAAACTGATTCAGGCCGCCTTTAAAGACAGCCTTAACTTCGGCAGACAGCTGGCAGAGCTGGGATACCACGGCTACTTTGATGTTGACCTGGTAATCTCCAAAGACAAACAAATTTATGCGGTTGAGTCAAACCTAAGAAGAACCGGCGGCACCCATGTTCATGAGGCAGCCCAAAGCCTCCTAGGAGAAAAATATGAGTATCAGTACCATGTTATGGGCAAAGACGTGTTTTTAAGTGAGAAAAATAAGAACCTGGACTACCAGGAAATAAAAAAAAGACTGAAAAACCAGCTCATTAAAAACAAAAAACAGAAAGAGGGCATTCTCATAACCAACCCTGACATGCTCAATGTCAACGTCCTCAGCTTTATAATTACCGCCAAAACAAAAGAAAAACTCTTCCAACTAGAAAAAATACTTAAGAAAAAACTGCAAGAACTCTAAAAAATAAACTAGTCTACATTTAAAAACTGCATACTATCTAACATCTTGTCAATTTGTTTTCGAATTTTTTACCCTACTCTCTAATTAATTATATTTAAATTTGATAACTAAAAAAATTAAAGAAGTTTCTAGTTATTCCACCAATCCCCAGCTGGTAAGTCTTTTTATCTCTCCTGCCTGAATGCGGTATAAAGAAGCATAAAGACCTCTTTGTTTTAACAGTTTTTCATGAGAACCTTGTTCTACCAGCTCTCCTTTATCCAGGACAAAAATCTTATCAGCCCCTTGGGCTGTGGACAGCCGGTGGGCAATAATTATCGTGGTTCTGTTCTGAATTAATTTTTCCAGAGCCTGCTGAATATACATTTCAGAAACAGAATCCAGAGCTGAGGTGGCTTCATCCAGGATAAGGATTTCCGGATCTTTTAAAATTACCCTTGCCAAAGCTATTCTTTGCCTTTGACCGCCGGACAGCTGCACTCCCTTTTCCCCTATTTTGGTTTTATACTTTTCCGGCAGCCTCATAATAAAATCATGACAATGGGCAATCTTGGCCACTTCTTCTATTTCTGCCTGACTAGCTCTGGGGTTGCCATACTTTAGATTTTCTATAATCGTATCAGCAAAAAGATAAGGCTCCTGCGTCACCCAACCAATATGCCTCCTCAAATCCCTTAAACTAAACTTTTTAATATTCACTCCATCTATTAAAACTCTCCCTTTATCAGGATCATAAAAACGGGAGATTAAGGAAACAACCGTAGTCTTACCTGAACCTGAGGGGCCGACAAATGCTACACTAGTACCTGCCTTAACAGTCAAGTTAATATTAGATAAAACCTCTTTTTGCATCTGGCTTCCTTGAGTTGGTTTAAGGTTATAAGAAAAAGATACCTTGTCAAATTTAATCCTGCCTTTAAGACTTTTTAAAGGTTGGGGATGTTTAACCTCTTTTATTTCCGGCTTAGCACTTAAAATCTTAAAATAATCCCGGGCACCGATCTGGGCTCTTTTAGCATCCCAGAAAAACCAGTTTAAATCCCAAAGAGGCGTTCTGATAATATCAACGTAGTTAATTAAAAGCACCATTGTTCCCAAACTAAACTGACCCCTAAAGCTTAAAATTACCGCCCAGACATATACTGACCACACCCAAGCTTCCATTATCAAATCACCTAAAACCGCTACCGTCCTGTTTTTCTCAATCTTTCTTCTCAACTCTAAAATCAGCTGGTTAAACTCCTGCATTCTCCTTAATTCAAACTTTTCTGCCAAAAAAGACTTAATCAACCTCACTGAAGAGATGGCTTCCCAAAAATGCCCATACTGAGTGTCATAAAGTTTATGTTCTTCTTTTTCCAAGTCTTCATTTTTCCGAAAACGCCAATAACTTATTAAGGTAAAAGGGAAGATCATCAGGACAATCCAAAGGGCAATCGGCCAGTAAATGGACGCTACCACGCCAATTCCGATCACGGCCGTCAGCAAAGAAGGAATAAAGTTAAGTCCGGAACTGTTAATAATCTGGGTAATTCTTGATGTTCCTCTCTCAAGCTTACTCATTGTTTCCCCGGAAATAGTCTGGTCAAAGTAAGAAACCGACAAGCTCATCAAATGGGCAAACCCCTTCTCCCGCAAAGAGTTACGGAACTTATAGGTAAAAAGGTTGGTGAAATAATCCATTGCCCTTCTTATACCCCGGCGTAAAAAACGGATACCAAGCAGGGCGGCGAAAAAAATAAACACCTGTCCGGGAACTGACATATTTCCCGTAGCTAAAGAGTTGGCCACACTGTCAACAATGTTTCTATTTATAAAAGGCTCTGCCTGATTTAAACCAGAAAGAAGAAAAATTAAAAATAAAACCAAAACAAACAGTTGCCAGTAAGGCTGGGCAAAAGAAATTATTTTTTTAAACTCACTCATCCCGTTTCTCCTAACACTCCCTTAGACTATTGTAGCAAAAAAGCCTTAAAGACTAAAAGAAGTTTTCTAAAATCAAGCTAAAATCTTAGCTTTGCTTAAAACAGTCTTTGCTATCTCTCCCACTAAAAGGGCTGACAAACTTAACCCCAAAGCAGTTCCCCATTCAGCCAAAGACAACACAGTGGTACCGAAAATATGGGCCACAAAAGGCAGTTGAACCACTAAAAAAGTTGCCAGTAAAGAAGTTAACACAGCCAAGTTAAGCCATTTATTATTAAATGGATTTATCTTAAAAAGTGATTTATCACTTTTACTGTTATAGGCATTTATCATTTCCATCAGCACCATGGTAACAAAAACAATGGTTTGAGCCTTAACCAAAGAGTTTGCTTTTAAAAGAAAAGAAAATTGAGGCAAGAGAACCACGGCCATATTAAAAGCCAAAATAAACATTAAACTGACTGCTTTGGGAGAAAAAATGCTTTTGGTAGGATCTAAGGGCTTGCGCTGCATGACTCCGTCCTCGCTGGGATCAACGCCCAAAGCTAAAGCCGGCAAACCATCGGTCACCAAATTAATCCATAAAATCTGAATCGCAGTCATCAACTGAGGCATACCCAGCAAAAATCCGCCTCCCAGAACTAAAATCTCACCCACATTGCAACGCAGAAGATAAAACAGATACTTTTTAATATTATCATAAATCTCTCTACCTTTTTTAATGGCCTTAACAATGGTAGCAAAGTTATCATCTGCCAATACCATATCCGAAGCTTCTTTGGCCACATCAGTACCGACAATTCCCATGGCAATACCGATATCAGCCTTTTTTAAAGCCGGAGCATCATTAACTCCGTCTCCTGTCATGGCTACTAAATAACCTTTTTTCTGCAAGGCGGAAACTATCCGCAGCTTGTCTTCAGGTGATACCCGAGCATAAGACTTTTTATCAACAATGCGCAAAAAATCTTTTTCCGGCATTTTTTTCAGCTCATCAGAAGTGATAATTTGTTCTTTACTAGTAAAAAGTCCTAACTGCTTACCAACGGCAAAGGTGGTTAAAGCATGGTCTCCGGTAATAATAATCGGCTTTATCCCTGCCTGCTTGCAGGTAGCAATCGCCTCAGCAGCTTCATCTCTGGCAGGATCAATCATGCCTACCAAACCAACAAAAACAAGATCTTTTTCCAGGTTTTCCGCTTTAAGCTTGACATTTTCCCCAATTTCTCCCGAGTTAAGCTCACGGTAAGCAAATCCCAACACTCGCAGCGCTTCTCCGGCCATCCGGCTGGTTTGTTTAAGCCAATATTTTTTCTCATCATCGCTTAATTTAACTTTCTGGCCGTTTTTTAAAATAAACCTGCAATTGGCCAAAACCGACTCAGGTGCTCCTTTTAAAAGTAACTGTAAAGAACCGTCTATCTTGTGAATAGTACTCATCCGTTTCCGGGCCATTTCAAAAGGAAGCTCCTCAAGCCGAGGATACTTAGCCTCAAGGGATTTTTTAAGCAAACCTGCTTTAGCTGCCAAAACCACCAGCGCTCCTTCAGTCGGATCACCATCAATAAAGTAGCCTTTGCCTTTTTTAACTAAAAAAGCATCATTGCAAAGAGCCGCTATCTGCATCAGCTTTTGCGCTTCCTTATCTGAAGTTACCTGATAATTTTTACCATTGCTAAGCAAAAAACCACCCTCAGGCTGATAACCCACTCCCTCAACAAAAACGGTTTTCCGCTCTACTAAAACTTCCCTGACTGTCATTTCATTTCTGGTTAAAGTTCCGGTTTTATCAGAACAAATAACCGAAATACTGCCCAAAGTTTCCACTGCCGGCAAACGGCGGACAATTGCTCTTTTTTTAGCCATTTCCCAAACACCTAAAGACAAAGAACCGGTAACCACCGCTGTTAAAGCTTCAGGAACAGCTGCCACCGCCAAACTCACTCCCCAAATAAGCATTTCTAGCAGAGGATAGCCCCGCCAGATACCAAGCAGAGCTGCAGCCGTACAAACAACTAAAGAACCAATGCCCAGAAGACGGCCAACTGAGTCAAGTTTTTTTTCCAAAGGCGTCGGTTCCTCTTTAACCTCACTTAAAAGCTTGGCAATCTTACCAAACTCGGTTGCCATTCCCGTCCCAACAACTACAGCCCGACCCCTGCCTTTAGCAATAATAGTCCCAGACCAAACCATGTTTTTTCTTTCTGCCAAAGCCACTTCACTACCTGTAAGTTTTTGGGAAACCTTGCTGACCGGCACAGATTCTCCTGTTAAAACCGCTTCAGAAACCTGCAAATCAATCTCTTCAATCAGTCTGGCATCAGCCGGCACCTTATCTCCCCAGGCAAGCAAAATCACATCTCCGGGAACCAAATCTGAAGCCGGAATCTTTTGCGGTTGACTGTCACGCAACACGTGAGCGGTTGGAGAAGCCATTTTTTTTAAAGCTGACAGGGCCTGTTGGGAGCGGTACTCCTGGACAAAACCCAAAACTGCACTGAAAAAAACAATAGCCAAAATAATCAAGGATTCCAATACATCACCAAGCAAAAAAGAAACACCAACAGCAAACAGTAAAATTATGGTCAAAAGATTGGTAAACTGAGAAAAAAGTAAACCAAGCAAAGAACCTTTTTTTTCCTCAGTCAAAACATTGGGCCCAAAACGCAAAAGCCTTTTTCCAGCTTCAGCAGAACTCAAACCCTTAACGCTGGTGTCAAGTTTTTTATATAAAGAAGCAGATGACAATGAGTACCAAGCAGTTTCAGACATATATTAAGAACCAAAGTTAATAAAAATTAAATAAAATAAAAATAAATATTAAAATAATAACCAATAAAAAAAATTACCAAATCCACTTAATATTATAGGAAATTTACTTCCTAAAAACAACAATGGATATTTAAATTTTAACATTAATTGTAACCTGAGAAAGACTTTAATAACAGCAGGAAAGCAAAAAAAGTCCCAAGTTTATCTTGGGCTTTTTTCTGTCCCTAGCTTTTTCCCTTAAGTTTAAAAGTTAATACTTTTCCCAATGAATCTTATCTTCTTCAAACTCATCTTTACCATGCTCGGGAAGTTTTTTAGCAGGATAACCTAAAGGCATCAAACATAAAACTTTGACTTCCTCAGGAACCTGCAAAATCTTTTTAACATACTCTTCAGCCTCTGAACCATCCTCTCTTTTAGAACCATAAACCTGAACAAAACAGGTTCCCAGTCCCTGATTTTCAGCCTCAAGATAAATATGGGCAGCAGCAATACTACCATCCTCAAGCCAGTACTTATCCTCCTCATCTTTCCGGCTGCAGACAGTCAAACACAAAGGAGCTCTATCAACAAAATAAGAATGAGTTTTTGTCTGTGCTAATTTTGCCAAAACTTTCTTATCCTTAACTACAATAAACTCCCAAAGCCTCATGTGTCTGGCCGAAGGAGAAACCATGGCCGCTTTTAAAATTTCTTCCACTTTTTCTCTCTCAACCTCTTTGTCCTGAAACTCCCGATGACTTCTTCTCTTTTTAATCACCTCAAGCATAAAACCTCCTTAAACAAAAATTGACAAAAAATTTTAAAAAACCATTTAAACCAAAAAAAACTACTCCAAAAAGAGTCCTGAACCTGTGGTTTCTAAAAGCTCCATTTCTGCTGATGAAGAACTGTCTTCTTCCAGCAAAGAAGATGGAGTTGCCTGAGGCAAAGAAAAGCTTTCTTCTTCCTGAAAAAGGCTTTCCTGTTCTGTCAGCTTATCACTCAATTCCTGAATCCGGCTGTTTAACTTATTAACTGTCTGTAGATGCATATTGTAACCCATCAGCCAAGCCAGACCAAAAATAATAAGGGCCAGAAAAATAATAAGCCAAGCAGTTAAACCCTGATTCTTCATATTACAATCTTAACATTTTTTAATCTTAGGATGAAGCGCTGGTATATTTTTTTAAAGCAATCCTCCAGCCAAGTAAAGACAAGGCAAAAAAAACCAAGCTTACTCCCATAGTAAAAAAGACCGATTGCCATGATAGCAGGTTCATCAGGGCTTTGGCCGGATAAGTAAACACCAAAGCTACCGGAATAACAAAAGTTAAAAAAGCCCTTATGCTATCAAGATAAATATCAACCGGAACTCTGGCCATGTGAGAAATATCTCTATAGATCCAAATAACATGATCCACTTCAGTAGTGGCCACCCCCACGGCTGCCACCAAAATATGAACCGCAGTTACAAATAAAAAAGAAAAAACAATAATTAATAAAAACATTAATAAGTTAATCAAAGAAATATTTAAATTTTCCCGCACAAGCAAAAAGACAACGGCAACCAGCAAAAGCAAATCCAAAAAATCGGTCCTGGAAGTAAGGATTTGAAATAAAGGATTAAAAGGCTTAACAAGATTAAAATCAAATGCTCCTGTTACAACATAATGCCTAAACCAGTAAATGCCTCTAAAAAAAAGCTGACCTAAAATGTCTAAGAGGTTAAAGACCAAAAAAAAGTTTAACAGCTGACTAAAATTAAAACCTGCCAGATTTTCTGTTTTAGATGCTACTATTTTTAAAATAAGAATAAAGACAGTAAAACGCAGCAATTTTCCAGTAAGATAAATTAAAGAAGCCTGTCTATTGATTAAAAAGCTCTGTAAAGAAAGCTGGGTTGTTTTAAGCCAGATAGTAAAATATTTTTTCAATTTCATATTCCCACTCCGGTATAGTTTTTTACTCCTTTTTTCCATAATTTATTTACTATAAAGTTTAAGCTAAAAATCCAGAAAACCATAAGCGCAAGACTTGACAGAATATTAGTAACAGAAACTCTGCCTAAATAAATCTGCAAAGGATAAAAAATAAAGTAAGTGGTAGGCAGCAGTTTAAATATTTGAAATATAAGTCCGGGCAAAATATCCAAAGGAAAAATTCCGCCGCATAAAAAATCAATTACAACGGTAAAAAGAAATCTGGCCGGCCAACCATTGTGTTCCGGATACCAAAAAGCCGTCATACTGACAAGCAGGCTTAAATAAAAATAAATAAACATGCTTAAAAAAGAGAACAGAAGAAACAAAACTACATATAAAAAATTTTCCTGTATAAGTAAAGGAGGTTTAAATAAAAAGTAAAATAAAATCAGTTCAAACAACAAGAAAAACACATCTGACATCTTGTCTCCCAAATCTAAGGCTCCCATCCAGCCAAAATACTTAACCGGTTTTAACAAATAGTTGTTTAAGTTCCCCTGGGCAATATCTGCTGACACCTGATTACTACGGGAAGAAAAAATCAAAGACCTCATTAAAGAGGTGCCGATAATATAAGTGAGCATTACGTCTCTGGTATAACCGGCAATTTCCTGATTAAAGTTGTAAACCGCCCACCAGAAAAAATATAAAGACAGAAGGGTGATAAAAGACCTGAGTCTCCAGGTCAATAAACTAAGCCTATACACAAAAGTGTTCTGCCAGGACATACGAAAAATCTGCAAGTACTTTTCTAGCCTATTTTCCATGGAATTTTTACTCCTTGGCTAACTTTATTATCCAAGCCATGGTTTTTTCTTTTCCCTTTTCTTATTCCCAATCTTTTATTTATTCTTACCACGGTAGTAGTGCTGATACCTAAAACTACAGCAATTTCTCTGTAGCTTAAATCCTGTTTTAACAAATTAATAATTTTAAACCGGCGGCGCAAAATTATTTTTTCTTTGGTGGTTAAAAGATCAGGCAACAGTCTAGCAAACTCATTTAAGCTGGAAGTCATGTATTAACATACTAATACAAAGTTTATTTTTAGGCAAGGTCTTTACCAGTAAAAACTTCTCTTATAATATCTTCTATCTGGGGTTCTTCAATATTTAAATCAGCTACCGGAAAGCTTTTAAGCAGTTGGGCTGCAGCTGCGTTTGAAGCTCCTCTTTTAACCCTTAAAACAGCCGATGGATAAGCATACTCTTTGACCTCAGCCACGGCAGCCAGCTTAACCTCATCAATGTGTTTGGAGAAAATAACTTTAATCAACTTGTGGTCAGCATAACGCTGAGTTATTTCCTGTAGCTGGCCGTCAAAAATAATTCTTCCCTTGTCAATGATAATCACCCGGTCACAAAGCTCCTGGACATCACCCATATAGTGACTGGTTAAAATAATAGTAGCCTTGTACTTTTGATTATAAACTCTGATAAACTCCCTCATCTTTTTTTGCATCACCACATCAAGGCCAATAGTAGGTTCATCCAAAAATAAAACCTCAGGCGAATGAAGTAGGGCGGCAATAAGTTCACACTTCATTCTCTGACCCAGGGAAAGTTTGCGAACCTGAACATTTAAAATGGCTGAAACATCCAAAAGCTCAACCAAGTCATCCAGTACCTGCTGCCATCTGTCTTTTGGTATTTCATAAATCTCCCGATTCAAAATAAAGGTTTCCAAAGGAGGCAGGTCCCACCAAAGTTGGTTTTTCTGACCCATAACCAAGGAAATTTTTTTTAAATACTCGTGCTTACGGTCCCAGGGGTTAAAACCCAAAACTTCAATCTTACCGTCATCAGGGTAAAGCAAGCCTGACAAGCATTTTAAAGTAGTGGTCTTGCCAGCGCCATTGGGTCCAATAAAACCAACCAGTTCTCCCTTAGAAATGGAAAAAGAAATTTTATCAACTGCCTTAACGTTTTCATACTTTCTTTTAAACAAAGATTTCAAAGATCCGGCAAGCCCAGGTTCTTTTTTATGAACCTGATAAAACTTTTGCAGATTTTTAACTTCTATAACACTCATTTTTTAATTGTAGCACAAAATTAATTTAAAAATTATTTGCCTCTAAAACTTTTTTAAGCTTTTGCAGCTCTGTTTTGTCAAAAGGCTCTTCCAGCTCTCCACTGTCCATCCATTCAAAATAAGTAAGTTCACAAAGATCTTTTCCTAAACTTTTAAAGGTATATAAAACATGATAAGAAGTCTTAAGAGAAGAAAAAGTAAACTCTTTATCTTTCTCAAAAGAAGTAATTTTATATCTGACCCAATTAGAACCTGCTCCCCTGTTTTCAAAAATAGTACCTAACTTGACCGGAAGCTTATCCACTCTTTCTTCCTTAATAGAATCCACCCACAAAGGCGTATTTTCAGGATTAAGAAGAAAGGCAAAAACTTCACTTGCTCTCTTTTTAATTCTGATGATCAGTTTATTTTCCTTCATAATTAAGCTAATTTTTTTCTATAAGCGTTCTCAAAATAAGTAAACCCGTGTTTTTTATAAAACTTATTGGCTTTTAATCTAGTACCAGTAGTTACTTTTATAACTTTAATTTTTCTTTTCACCGCTTCCTGTTCGGACTTTTTTAAAAGCAAACCACCAACACCCTGACTTCTAAAATCTTTAGCCACCACCATCTCCTCAATCAACATTCTTAACCCACCGTCAAGTATTTTGGGAATAAAATAAGCAACTAAAACTCCCCTCACTTTACCGCATACTTCTGCCACCAAAACTAAAGAAGCTTCTTTTTCCGAAAGAGCTTTTCGATAAACAGATTCCGCCTGTTTACTAGCCTCAACCTTAACGTCCAACCCCATTTCCTGATAAGCAGAGATTTTAAGTTCTTTTAAAAGATTTAAAACTTCACCCATATCTTTAATTGTTGCTGTTCTGATTTTCACTCTCATTTGATTTAATTTTATCCTAAAAAATTTTTATAAGACAATTATTTTAAAACTTTAATTATTTAAACTGCGCTTAAGAACTGGCACTAGTGTAATGCTTTAAACCCAAACGCCAGAATTTATGAGAAAAAAATATAAAAATTCCCGCCAATAAACTAGCCCAAAGAGCATAAATTGAATTTAACTGCCCCAGTAAAACCCGAGCCGGAATACTTGTTACAAAAGCCAGAGGAATAAACCAGGTTAATATAAACCTGGTCCTGGTTTTAAAAATATCAATCGGGTAGTTGGTAACATAATCGATTAAGGCCTGAGGCAAATAAGGCAGATTGTCCACCTTGTCAAGAAAAAAAGTAACACAAACCGCCATAAACCAGATAGCATAAACAATTAACAAACCTGCCAGGGTTGTCACTAAAAAAGCCAGGATTTGACTTAAGTTAAAACTCCTTTCTGTTATTCCCATTCCCTGAAAGATAAAAATAACAGCAGGGATCAAGTTTAAAAAAATAGGAAACCAGATCTCTTTACAGGAAACCAAAAACTGGCTGTTTAATGGTTTTAACAGATAAAAATCAAGCTCGCCGTTCCAAATCCTTAAAGGCAGTCTTCTTAAATTATGAATCACCACCACGCCGTAAATCAAACTCTGATAAATCCAGTAAACTCCCAGCAGTACCAAAATCTCACCATAATCCCAACCGGCAATTTCAGAAACATTAAGGTAAAAAACCTTAAAAAAAGCCAGGGTAAACAAAAGCCAGCCAATATCAATCAGATAGCCAAATAGAAAGTTAAACCTAAAGGCCATCTTGGTCATAAAAGAAATTTCCAGCAGTTTCCAAAAAACTTTAAGATGATGTTTAATTTCCCCAGGCTGCATAAGAAAAAAGTCCTTTCTTCCATAAGAGTTTATAAAGAAAAAATAAAATAAAAGCCCAACCACCCTGAATTAAGACTCTTATCCCTAAATCAAAGAAAGTGACCTCCTGGGTCAAAACCTGCAGAGGAAAAGCAAACACATAATAAAAGGGCAGTCCCAAATTAATCTTTTGCAACCACAAGGGTAGGAGTGAAGGTGGAAAAGCCAGCCCTCCCAAAAGCCAATAAAATATATCCCTTAAATGAAAAAGGGTTGTTGTCTGCACCAGCCAAAAAGCAGCCACCCCGCAAAGATAATCTAAAAAAGCAGAAATTAAAAAAGAGAAAGTAAAAATAAGCATTAAGGCAATTAATTTAAAAAAGGACAAGTTTAAACTCAAACTCTGATTAAAAATTTTTAAAAAGAGAAAAAACAGGGGTAAAAAAAGCAGCGTCTGCAAACTCCTCCAGCTTACCTCTTCAGTAAAAATCCTTTTTAAATAAGAAAAAGGTTTTAAAAGATGAAAAGAAAGCTGTCCGGTATAAATTTCCTGAGTAATAACATTTTTACCTGAACCTGTAGTTAAAAACTGTCTTACCAAACTTAATAAAACATACCAGGAAAACATCTGCTCAAAACTTAAACCTGCCACTTTATCCTGATTTTGAAAAACGGCCTGCCAGACAATAATTAAAACCACTAAAGGAGCCATATCAATAACTGACCATAAAAATACTTGGGGCCGGTAGTAAAAAAATGTCTGCAGATAGTTTTCCAGATAAGCCCTAATCTTTTTAAAATCTCCGGAAACCTGCTTGTTTTTATAAAACATAGTTAAACAACATAAATAATAAAGTTAAATTTTAACCAACACTCTGGTAATATTTTAAAGCAAAAGCAAGAAGTTTGCTTGACAAAAATAAAAGCAGCAGGCTGATAAAAACTCCGTAAAGCAAATAAGGAAAAGAAATAAGACCAAGCAGGGCTTTGGCAGGAATAGTAGTGATAAAGGTTAAGGGCAAAAGATAAAAAAAGATGTTTGCCAGCAAACCGGGCAAGATATCAAAAGGCAGGGCAGTAACTCTTAAAATAGGATGAAAAAGTTCATAAATATTTTCAATATTCCCAAACCAAAAACTAAGCAGGCAGGACATAAACCACAGGCTATAAACAATCAGACATGAAGTTAAAAGGAAAAACAGATACAAAACAACCGAAGCCAGACTAACAGTAATGTTGTTTTGTACTAAAACATAACCTAGGATAAACCATCCTAAAATAAATCTTATAAAAGGGCGCAGATAAAATTGACGCAAAGACAAATAAAATTGGGGTGAGACAGGCTTAAGCAAAACCGAGTCCAGCTCTCCTAAGTAAACAAACCTAGCAATTTTTTTAAGATTCTGCCTAAACAAGGACTTAACCAGTGAGTGAACCAGCAAAAAAGTGGCTGCCAGCACCAAAGATCTTTCATAAGTCCAGTCTCCAACCTGATCTATATGTTGAAAAATGAAAACATATAAAAAAACATAAACCAGACCCCAGCCAAAGTTAATCAGGGTAAGCAAAAAAAAGTTTTCCCGGTACTGCAGTTCGGTAACTAAAGATGTTTTAACAAAACTAAGATAAAGCCTAAGATGCCTTTTCATTAGCCTCCAAAAGCAGAATTAACTTTCAGCCCTTTTTTAAAAATCAAGTTTAAAAGCAGAATAAAAATCAATAACCAGACAAGCTGAATAAACAAATTAACAACAATCTCCTCTGATTGCATTTTTCCCAAAAGAATCTGAGCCGGCAGGTAAAAGACATATTGAAAAGGCAAAAAGGAGGCCAGTTTTTGCATAAAAACAGGCAAAAGCTCCAAGGGAAGCAACAGGCCGCCGAAAAACCAAAAGACAAGCTCTTCCAAAGAAGTAAGCCATTCGGTTTGGGTAAACCAAAAAGAAGTAAAGCCAATAGCCATTTTAAGAGTAAAATACATAAAAAAGCCAATAAAACTGCTTAAAAAGAAATAGCTTAGATTAACAGTAGTTATAAACTCCAAACTGGTTTGTTTTAAAAAGAAAATATAAAGCAGGATGAGCAAGGGAATAAGATATAAAAGTTTTAAGAACTTATAAGCTAGCTCATAACAAAGCTTCATTAAAATTAAATTAATTGGCCTGGGAAGATAAACATTAATTTGGCCGCTATAAATTTCTGCCTGTAGGGTTTCTTCAGGATGAGTTAAAACCAGATTACGGGCAAAAATAACTACTAGATAGTATAAAGCCAGTGAAGAATAATCAAACCCTGCCACCTGATGCCGGGTCTTAAAAACGGCAGTCCAAAATAAAAGCATCATTAAGGCAGGGCCTATATCCCAAAAAAACCATACTAAAAGCCTAAATCTATAGGCAAAAGATTTTTTTACTGAAATTATAAATGAAGCTGTATATTTATCTAGCTCCATACTTAAAAGCCTTATTTAACAAAAATCTATGTAACAAAGCCTTATTTAAACACTTATAATAAGCCATCTATATATGATAAACATTATTTAACAGCTTTTTTAAGTTGTTTTGCCACAGTAAATCTAATGACTCTGTGAGCTTTATGAACTACGGGAGTAGGATCAGTAGGACTCCGACGGCCTTTCTTGTCTTTGACTTTAGTAACACTAAAAGTGCCAAAGCTTGAAATAGTAACCTTCTCCCCCTTTTTCAAAACTCTGCTAATTTCAGAAAAAATTACTTCAATTGCTTCTTTAGCAGCTTTTTTGGTTAAATGAGCTTTTTTAGCTACGATATTCACGAGTTCTGATTTTTTCATTTACTTTCACCTCCTTTGCAGTTTAAATTTTCTTGTCCTTTATTTGGCCACTTCACTAGCTCTTACTTCTCTTATCACATTTACCTTTACCTGCCCCGGATAAGTCAGCTCTTTTTGAATCCTATCACTTAAGTCCTTGGCCATGGTAACACAGGCAGCATCGGAAATCTGGCCGGGATTAACAATAACCCTCACTTCTCTACCGGCCTGAATGGCATAAGCTTCATCAACTCCTTCAAATGATTTTGCCAGTTCTTCCAATTTTTCCAATCTAGTTACATACTCTTCATAATCTTCGTACCTGGCTCCGGGTCTGGATCCGGAAATAGCATCAGAAATATAAACCAGAATTGCCTCTAAAGACGTAAAGGGTTCATCCTCATGATGCTGGGCCACACAATCAATTACCTGGCTGGGCATGCTGTATTTTTTCAAAAAGTTTACTCCTACTTCCACATGAGAACCTTCCTCTTCGGTAATAACCTTACCGATATCATGAAGCAAACAACCAAGTCTGACGATATTAACATTAGCTCCAATCTCATGAGCCAAATGAAGCCCAATTTTGGTTTCTTCCAAAGTATGGGCAATCATATTCTGACCATAAGAAAAACGGTACTTAAATCTTCCCAAGACTTTAATTATATCTGAGGGAAGATTATAAACCTTAACTTTATGAGCCAGTTCTTCTCCGGCTTTAAAAATAATCCTCTCAATATCTTTTTGGGTTTGCTCAACTACTTCCTCAATCCTGGTTGGCTGAATCCTACCGTCAGAAATCAGTTTTTCCAAAGAAACTCTGGCAATCTCTCTTCTAATTGAGTCGAAACTGGAAAGCCTGATCACTCCCTCTTCATCCAGGTCCACATCAACACCAGTAGCTTTCTCAAAAGCCCTGATGTTCCTACCTTCCCTGCCGATAATTCTTCCCTTCATATCCTCATCAGGAGCTTTAACAGCGGAAACCGTAAACTCCGGCACATAATCTGTCGCTCCCCGATACATTGAGTCAACCAGGATTTCCCTAGCTCTTTCATCAGCCTGCTGTTTGGCTTTTTCTTCAGCTTCTTTTATCTGACGAGCTACATCTTCAGTTAATTTTTTTTCTGTTGCCTGTAAAAGCAGTTCTTTAGCTTCTTTGGCAGTCAAGGAGGCCGCCCTTTCAAGCTTTTCAAGCTGTTTTTGCTTAATATCTTCTACTTCGTCAAATTTTTGCTCAAGCTTTGAACTTCTATCCTGCAAGGTCTTTTGCTGCTCTTCTAAAGCTCCCTGCCTGCGGCTAAGATCAGCCTGCTGCTGTCTTGCCAATCTATCAGCCTCTTCTTTAATCTTTAAAGCTTCGTCTTTAGCCTCCAGAACTATTTCCCTGGCTTGGTTTTTAGCTTCCTGAATAGCTCTCTGAGCCTGTTTTAAAGCTTGTTTGGAAGGTTTAACCTTTACCTGCTGTTGGGGTTGGGGCTGCTGAGGCTGCACTTTTTTTTCAAGTTTGACCTGCTTTGCCTTAAACTGGGGCTGTTTTTGAAAAATACCCCCTAATTTTCCTAAAAATGACATAATCTTTTCACTTGATGATATTTACGAATATCAAACAAGAGCCTCTTTTAAATTTACACACGAAGTGATAAACGGCTATTAGTCGTCCTGGGAAGATATTGATGCTGGTTTTAATGCTTTTATATACTTCATAGAAACTTTTTTGTCGATTATCACTTACTCCTATTTTATTACTTTTCTAAAAGTTCGTCAATGATATTTTTGATGATTCTATAATCAAAACCCTTTCTTTGCAAATGAGAAAAAAGTTTTCTTTTTTGCTCCATAAAAGGTTTGTTTTTTAAACTTCTTAATTTTTTCTCCGCTTGGTTTTTAGCTAATTTTTCTAAACTTTGATTATTTAAATTAGATAAAACACGGATGACTATCTGACTATCTACTCCTTTTTGAAGCAGTTCAGCTTTTAACATTCTTTTACCCTTGGGCCTAAAGTTAAGCCTTTGTTCAACCCACCAAATTGCAAAAACTTCATCATTTATAAGCTTCAGCTCTTCAAGTTTTTGGAAAATTTTTTCCCTTAACTTTTTTTTAAGAACCAAAGAAACATTTTGTTTGTAAAAATGTTTTTCCAGGTAATCTACAATCTCCCTGTAGCTTCTTGGCCGATAAGAAAGAAGGTTTAATACTCTGGTTAAAACTTTTTCGTATTGGGACTTTAGGTAAAGGTTGCTAACAGTCTCAGAAGACAGCTGCTGTCCATTCCTTAAACTGTTTTTAACTACCTCATCTAAAGAAAGACTAAAAGCATACCTGCCGTCAAAAAACAGATTAACTCTTTTTTGATTTTTCTGGATTTTAAGATCAGTTACTACAACCAACTACTCTTCCTTTTGTTCGCCTACTTCTTTTAAATCAGCTTTACCTGTTTTGGCTTTTTTCCAGATTGCTTCTTTAATCTGATCAGCCAACTTAGGTTTTTCTTCTAATACTTCCTTAGAAGCCTCTCTTCCCTGAGCCAAGACTTCACCTTTGTATTTGAAAAAAGAACCTGACTTTTCAATAATTCCAAACTCCACCCCTACATCAATCAGGCCTCCGGCTTTAGAAATACCCCCTTTATTCATAATATCAAGCTCAGCAATTCTAAAAGGAGGAGCCATCTTGTTTTTAACAACTTTGACTCTGTGCCTTGAACCAACAACCTCCTCACCCTCAGTAATATTACCGATCTTTCGGGAGTCCATTCTAATGCTTGAATAAAACTTTAAGGCCATACCACCGCTGGTTGTTTCCGGATTACCAAACATAACTCCGATCTTCATTCTCAGTTGATTGGTAAAAATCATTACTGTTTTTGATTTGGAAATAGCCCCTGAAAGCTTTCTCATTGCCTGGCTCATTAATCTTGCCTGAACCCCTACCATAGCATCACCCATTTCCCCCTCAATTTCTGCCTTAGGCACCAAGGCCGCCACCGAATCAACGCAAATAACATCAAGGCCTCCGGAACGAATAAGGGTTTCCGCAATCTCCAAAGCCTGCTCACCTGTATCAGGCTGAGAAATCAAAAGATCATCTAGCTTTACTCCAATTGATTCTGCTCTTAAAGGATCCAGGGCATGTTCGGCATCAATAAAAGCAGCCGTACCGCCTTTTTTCTGGGCTTCGGCAATAACATGAAGACAGATAGTTGTTTTTCCTGATGCCTCAGGACCGTAAATTTCTACAATTCTGCCGCTGGGCAAACCACCAATCCCTAAAGCCAGATCAAGAGCAATTGAACCGGTGGGAATAACATCAACTTTAAAATCTTGACTTTGTTGATCTCCAAGCTTCATGATGGAGCCCTTGCCATACTGTTTTTCTATCTGCTCCATTGCCGCTTTCACTGCCTGGAGCTTTTGTTTATCCTCATTAACCATAAAAACCTCCTAAAATTTAGTTAAAATTTCCGAAGTTTAAATTAAAATTACAATAAACAGGCCGTTTTTGACCAGCAACCCTTGCGTTTTTGCAAAGCTGCCAGTTTCCGGTCATTTATTTACCTTTTTTCTCTTTTTTACTGTCTTTTTTACTGCCACAGCCACAACAACAGCCCATAAGTTCCTCCTTAAATTATAATTTAAGTTTTATTGTAACACCTTGTTTTAAATTTTACCAACCAGTTTCAGGCCTGGTTTTAAAGTCTTTTCTCCAGGCTGCCAGGAAACAGGACAAACCTCTCCCTTATGAGCAAAGGCATATTGCAAAGCCTGAAGCTTACGGAAAATTTCACTAATACTCCTGCCAATATCATTATCATGCATCTCATATGCTTTCAACTTATGTTCAGGATTGATAATAAAACTGGCACGTAGAGACAAACCCTCATCCTCAAGATAAGTTCCAAAGTTCTGGCAGATCTTTCCGTTCGGATCAGCTCCCATCGGATAGTTAACTTTTTTAATCGCCTCTGACTGATCATGCCAGGCCTTATGAACCCAAACCGTATCAGTACTAAGACTTAAAATTTCTGCTCCTGCTGCTTGAAACTTTGAATAGTAATTCGCAGCTTCTTCCAGTTCAGTAGGACAAACAAAGGTAAAATCAGCCGGATAAAATAAAATAATAAGCCATTTATCTTTACTCAGTTTATATAAACTGGTTTTACTGATCTTGTCTTTTTGAAAAACTTCCAAAGTAAAATCGGTTATCCTATCATTGACCCTAATCATTAACCTCCTTTATTTTTTAATTAAAAATCTTGTAAGAGATAAAATTTTAATTATTAACCCAATTTAGTTTTAAATCTTCATCCTTACTGCCCAACTGCTTCTAGATTTTTATTAACCTGATCCCAGTTAATGATGTTAAAAAAAGCCTCTATGTAGTCGGCCCGTTTATTTTGATATTTTAAGTAATAAGCATGTTCCCAAACATCCAAAGCAAGCAGGGGAGTTTTTCCCTGACTTAAAGGTGAATCCTGATTTTGGGTGGCTACAATCTCAAGTTGGCCCCTGTCTACAACTAACCAAGCCCAGCCGCTGCCAAAAAGATTAAGAGCTGCCAAACTAAACTGTTGGCGAAACTCATCATATTGATTAAAATGATTGGTTATCAGCTTTAAAATCTCTCCGCTAGGCTCGCCGCCGTTCTTTTTTAAAAGCGGCCAGAAAAAGCTATGGTTAACATAACCGCCGCCATTGTTTTTAACAGCCATTCTAATTTCCTGAGGGATAACATCTAAATCCCTTAAAAGCTCTTCAGCCGACTTCTCCTGAAACTCAGGATACTCGCTTAAAGCCTGGTTAAACTTGTCCGTATAACCCTGATGATGCTTATCATGATGAACTCGCATGGTTTGTTCATCAATAAAAGGTTCTAAGGCATCGTAGGCATAAGGCAAATCCGGTAATTTATACATTTTACTCCTCCTTTCTGGCACCTAAATTATTATCTAGCATTAAAAGACCGGTGCTTGAATCTTTTACTAATTTTAATTTCTGAACAATCTGATCAGCAGAAGCCTCTTCCTCAACCTGTTCGTCAATAAACCAAGTTAAAAACTGCTCTGTCGCCTTATCTGACTGGCTACAAGCCACATCAACCAAATTATTTATTAACCCGGTAACTTTTTGTTCATGTTTATAGGCTTCTTCAAAAACCTCCAGGGCGGATGACCATTGTTTTTTAGGTTTTTGGATCGCCTCCAGCTCTACTTGTCCACCTCTGTTAAAAAGATAATGATAGAGTTTTAAAGCATGAGCTTCTTCTTCTTTAGCCTGAACTCTCATCCAGTGGGCAAAACCAGACAGGTTTTTACCTTCAAACCAGGCAGACATGGAAAGGTAAAGATAGGCGGAATATAGCTCTGCATTAATCTGTCTGTTGATTTCCTGCTCTACTTTTTGGGTAATTTTCATTACTCCTCCTCTGAAAAACATTTATGGCATTTACCATAAAAAATTAATTTATAACTTTCAATTTTACCAATATCAGTTTGCTTACCAATAACGTTATTTAAATTTTGAGTTGAAGACCAAAAATCAATAATCCGGCCGCAGTTTAAACAGATAAAATGGTGGTGAAGTTTAAGATTGGCATCAAAGTAGGTTGTGCCCCGATAAGGAATATGAATCACCTGACCGCTTTTTTTGAGCTGTTTTAAGTTTCTGTAAACTGTTCCTAAACTAATTTGGGGCAGTTTTCTTTTAACAGCCTGGTAAATAATCTCTGCTGAAGGATGAGTATCAACACTGGCAAGATAATCCATAATAATTTTTTTCTGACTGGTTAATCTTTGCTTATTAGTAATCATTATTAAATAGATATTATTATTATTAATAATATTTGTCAAGTAGGAAAATTTTATTTAAAATAAGCTAATGAAAGTTAATATCCTGGTTTTAATTGCTTTTCTAATTTTAGCAGCCGCCATTGCAGCTGCCAGATACTTGCCAAAGATAAAAGCCGACAAACAACCAAAAACTGAGAATTCTTCTCAAAATATCCTAAAAATAGGTAAATGTGAATTTTTAATTGAAGTAGCAGATACACCCCAAAAAAGGCAAGACGGACTTTCCTACAGAAACAGCCTGGAAGAAAATCACGGCATGTTATTTTTATTTAATGAGTATGGCCGTTACGGTTTTTGGATGAAAGAGATGAATTTTAATCTGGATATTGTTTGGATTAAAGATAACAAGGTGACTGATCTATCTCCTAATGTTCCTACGCCCACAAGCACCCATATTCCTACAGTCCAGCCTAAAACCGAAGTTAATAAAGT
>DBQG01000046.1:0-31131 GCA_002305125.1 Patescibacteria group bacterium UBA1400
GCAGAAACCTTTTTTAAAACTTTAAAATCTTTAGATAGTTTCAAGTGGCAGAACGTCCCCTTCTCAAGCTGGCTTTATAAAATTGCCGGTAATGAAATTATTAATTTCTTCAGAAAAAACTCAAAAAGAACAGTTTCTTTGGAAACAATAATGGCAAACAGTCATTTTGAGCCTCAAAGCGATGAGGATATTGAAAAAGAGATGATTGTGGCTGAAGAAAAACTGCAGCGCTTTAAAGATTTTTTAAAAGTCCAAAAACTGCTTAAAAAACTTGATTTTAAATATCAGGAGGTATTGAGTTTACGCTACTTTGAGAAAAAAAAGATTAAGGAAGTGGCGGAAATACTGGCAAAAAAAGAAGGTACAGTTAAATCTTTAATCTTTAGAGGTTTAGCTAAATTAAGATCAGGATTAAGATTGGCTAAAAACAAAGAAAAAACCAGTAAGCAAAGGAATTTTGCCAAGCTGCAACCTTTTGGTTCAGAGCCCGTTTACAATATAGAGGGAAAAAGAAAATGAATCAAAACTTTAATATAAATATAAAACAAGAATTGGAAAACTTAAATCTACCCATTATCAGGGTAGAAAAATATCAGGAAGCTTTAAAAAACTACCTGCTTACCAGTTGTTTTCCCAAAAAGTCTTTTTTCAATCATGTCTCCAGCTTTGTCTTTTCTTTAAAACCTTATTTCCGATCGTATTATAAAAAGCTTTTTAACAGCAATCAGCAGCAGTTAATGGCTGCCCCCCACTTTGACCAGGCCGGTTTAGAAAAGTTCCAAACAAAGAAAACAAATATATAGTTAAATGTTGGACAGTCAAAATCGGCCTGTACATTTTTAAAAAAGGAGGTAAACCCGATGACATAAGAAAAAATTAAATAAAAAAAGCACAAGCCAGACTAGCAAAGTCACAGCAAGGAGTTAAAGACTCTTTGCTGTAATGTTTACCCAAATACAAACTTCAAAAGCAATCCCCTTTTTTCTTAAAAAATTTAATTTATGGAAAAAAACTGTTAGAAACAAATAGTTAAAATATTGATAAAGATTAATCTTTCTTTTTAACCCACCTGCCGTTTGCTTTTTTATACTCTTTTTTAACGGCGCTCCAGGCTACTTTGTGAGCTGTTTCTTCTCTTGAACTGTCCCCTCTTCTTTCCTGGGGAGTATCATACTGATTCCAGGCAGAATTAAAAGCCTCTTTATAAATTTCCTGGGCATGGGCAGGCAGGTTATCCTTAACACTGTCCGGTAACTCCTTTTTGCTTTTGTAAGGCATAAAACCTCCCTTTCTAATTTTATTAGAGTTTATATTTTATTTGTTTGCTTTTAATAAGATTAAGGTAAGAAATAAGTAAAATCATCGGGGTAAAAAGATAGGCGTATGTTTGATTTTGGTAACTTTTTTCTCTGCAGAGTTATTCCATAAAAAGCCAAGAATTAAAATGCTTACTAAAGTTACTCCCCCTTGTGCCAGCAGTATTTGCCAGGGAGGGGTGGTAAAGTTGCTGCTGAAGATAAACGGAATGGTGTTCCAAGTGCCATGCAGTAAAGAAACAATAATATAGGCAACAAGAACTTTAAAGTTAAAATGAAAGTGTTTTTTTGAACTTTGGGAGAACAGAAATCCTGACAGAATTCCGCTCCAGGTTCCATGCTGAAGCGGTCCTAAAATCCCCCGGACAATAGCTACAGCCAAAGTTAAGTTGAAGCTTAAAGTTTGTAAAAAAGCCAGAAAGATATAACCCATGTTTTCCAGAATGGCAAAGCCCATACCTACGGAAGTTCCTAAAAGAATTCCCTGGTTTCGGCGGTGGTATCTGGTTTGGGTAAATAATAGTAAGACGGCTCCAAGTTTAATAAGTTCCTCAATAAAGCCAATTAAAAAAAGGCTTTCTATATTCATATTCTTGATAAAGATAGGTTCAATAATAGCAGTGGTAAGAATGCCGATAAAACCTCCCAGTAAAAATCCGGTGCCAATAGCAAGCAGAGAGATGCGGGTGTGGTCTTTCTGCAATAAAAACGTAATATAAGAAACAGGAAAGATTAAAGTAGATAAAAAAGTTACCGTAGGAAACAAAATCAGATTCTCAGTCCCGCTAAAAATAATAAGACTTAGAATAAAAAGTAAAATGAATAATAACAGTAACCTTAACCATCCTCTCATGAATAAACTTTAAAGAAAGAACGTATGATATCAGTTTGAGGAAGGTAAGAAAAAAGTAATAAAAAGGATAATGGTAAACAAACGAAAATAAGAAGAAAAACCCAAACAAAAAAAAGACTTTTTGAAAGTCTTTTTAAAGCTACTGTTTTAATTTAACTTAAGTGCCGAGGAGAGGACTCGAACCTCCACGCCTTGCGGCACAGCCTCCTCAAGACTGCGTGTATACCAGTTTCACCACCTCGGCATTTTAAAGTTTAAAAGTGTGGCCAGAGAGAGACTTGAACTCTCACCTCAGTAATAGAGACAGCATCCTGAATGCTGCGCGTCTGCCAATTCCGCCATCTGGCCTACCAACCAAAATTTTACCATAAAAGATGAAAAAAAGCAGTCTTTTTGGTAGAATAAACAAATGGGTTCGTAGCTCAGTTGGTTAGAGCGTACGGTTTACATCCGTAAGGTCGCAGGTTCGAGCCCTGCCGAGCCCACAATAGACAATAAAATCATATTATTGTAAAATCTTTAATTGATGCCAGGATAGCCAAGTTGGTCACGGCGCGTCTCTGAAAAAGATGAGATCCAGGTTCAATTCCTGGTCCTGGCACACTTACCTTTAGTACCTTGACATGAACTAAAATAACTTGTTAACTATAATTAGTTATGAGTTCAAGAAAACAAGCAATTGATTTATTAAAATCAGGTTGTTCATACAGTGAAATTAGCAGTAAATTAAATATAGCTAAAAGTACTCTTAATAGTTGGTTTAAAAAACTTTCTGATAAAGAAAAAAAGAAAATTAAAAGCTATAGAATTAAAAATTGGAAAAAGAGTTATTTAAGTTATGCTAATAAAAAAAAGGTTAAAACTAAACAAGAAGAGCAAAAATTACAACAAAAAGCTGCAAGTAGTATTAAAAAAATTACTAAAAGAGAGTTATTTTTAATAGGTTCTGCTTTGTATTGGGCTGAAGGGGCAAAAACAAATCGTTGGGGGTTGCAATTTAGTAATTCTGATCCAGAAATGATTTTATTAATTATGAAATTTTTTCGTCAAGTTTGCAGGGTAGGGGAAAAAAGATTTTATATGCAATTAATCCTCCATCCCAATATTGATGCAAAAGAAGCTATAAATTATTGGTCAAAGTTAACCAATGTTTCTAAAATACAGTTTAAAAAACCCTGCTACTCTTTAAGCAAAAGCAGTAAAAAAAGAAGAAAAAAGAGACAATTACCTTATGGTACTTTACAAGTTAGAATTCATGATAAAAGCCTAACTCATAAGGTGTATGGATATATAAAAGGATTAAAACAAGCGGGTGTAGTTCAGCAGTAGAACGTCTCCTTGCCAAGGAGAAGGTCGTGGGTGCGAATCCCATCACCCGCTCATTTCTTAAAAATTTAAAAAGACCAAATTATTGGTCTTTTTTTATTTTTTTGTATTTAATGAATAAAGAAAATATATTATAATTATTTATATTCATTATTCATATGAATGCAAAATTAAAAGAAAAAAAATTACACAAATTATAAAGGACTTTTTAGGATTGGTGTTTATAAAAGTACAAACTTGAATAGAAAAATAACTGGCTGGATTGAAGGAATTATAAAAAACCAGTATAATTAAAATGCTTTTTTGGGGAGTGGTGTAATCGGTAACACGTCTGCCTTTGAAGCAGAAGTCTCCAGGTTCGAGCCCTGGCTCCCCAGCAATACTAGTTTGTTTATGGTTTTTTATTTCTCAGTATTTTGTTATTATAATATTGTGAATTTAAATAAAATCTTTCTGATAGTTGCTTTTCTCCTTGTTTTTCTTTTAGGAATCTTTTTTGGCTTAAATATTAAAAACAAGCAAGATGATAAAACTCCTATAAATCCTGAACCTAGCTCTGGTTCTGCTTCTTGTGAGTATAATGGAAAATCTTATCAATCAGGCGAGGGTTTTCCGTCAGCAGACGGATGTAACAGTTGTTCTTGTGAAGACGGAAAAGTTGTTTGTACTTTAATGGCCTGTGAATAACTTTTTAAGCTTTGCTTACTTTGGATATATAAGATGTTAGAACAAGTTGTAAAAGTTTAAATATGAGAATAGTTATTTGCGGCTCACTGACTGCTACTAACAAGATTCTTGAAGTTCAAAAACAACTGGAAAAAAGAAATCATATTGTAGAGATTCCCCATGGAGTAAAAAATTTTCAAGTCAGACAAAGAATAAAAAACCGTAAACTAATTATAGATTCAGAAGAAGCTGAAGAAAAAATAAAGTACGGCGTAATTAAGCAGTATTATGACCTTATTAAGATAAATGAAGCGGTTTTAATTGTTAATCCTGACAGGAATGGAATTAAAAACTATATTGGCGGCAATACATTTTTAGAAATAGGTTTTGCCCATGTTTTAGGAAAGAAAATTTACTGCCTCTACCCTATTCCTAAAATGTCCTACACTCCTGAAATTATAGCTACAAAGCCAATAGTTTTAAACGGAGATTTAGACAAGATTGGATAAACCCCTTTTAAACCAGCTTTTTAAGAAGTTTGGTTCTATGATATCTTGACATTCTTCCCTCAAAACCTAAATCAAGAGCAATGTTAACTCCGGAAATAATCCCCAATCTGGCTCTGGTTAAGATAATAAACTTTTCTGTCTCCAGGAGCCTGAACGGCCTCACTTTACCTTTAAATGTTTTTAGGATCAGTTTTTCTATCTCATCTCCATTTAAAAAAGTATCAATATCAATTTGAATATGAGGCAGCCAGTAATCCTGCCATTTGTCATTAGTACCTTCAGTTAAAACCAGTTCTACCAAAGGATCCTGCCAGTTGGTCCTGTCTCCAATAAACAGCCAGGCTGATTCATCTGCAGACTCCTCCTCATATAAATGAAGCCTGGTTTTCTTAACTTCTTCCAAAAGCCTTTCCTTTTCTGTTTTAACAGATTCCACCTGATAGCAGATTCCCAGGTGGTTTAGTCTTTGAAAAAGATTATTGGCTTTTAAATAAGCAAAAAGGCTTTTAAACTGCACTGTGGGAATAAAATCATCTTTTAAAGGACTGCCCTTGCCAAAAGGAATATCAGGCAGAGAAATGCAAGGGAGAACTATTCCTGCAGAAGAAATATCAAGCAGAAGCTCGCTGTTGGAAAGCAGGAGCCGGGCAGAATCCTTTCCTAGTTTTAAATTTTCATCAGGAATAAAGGTCAAAAGCTCTAAAAGTTTACTGATTAACTTGGTTTTATTTGTCATTTTGGTTTTTTTCCCCTTTAATAAAAGTATAGCATTAGATTTAATAATTAGTTTAACTGACTTTTATGAATAAGAAACCAGCAAAAAAGATTTTTTTAATTCTAATATTGGTTTATCTTTTAATTTTAACAGTTAACTTTTTTTTAGGCACCCAAAGAATAATAAAAGCTCACGAACATCATTTTAACGGCGGAGCCTGTGCTTATGGGTTTTTGGCTGACTGTGAGTCTTGTTCAACCCAAAAGTGCAACTCCTATTGGGGTTTTGATGTTAATTATCTTTACTTTGGTCTTTTTATTTTTACCTTTATCACTGGTTTTATTAATGTAATCTTGGATAAGAGTTTAATGGAAAGCATGGCAGTTATTTTTTTAGCAGGTGTTTTCTATTTGGTGGTAACAGAAATTATCGTCAGGCTTTTTGGGATTGCGGTTTTATACACCAATTTTATGGAGCTGCGGCAAAGCTTGGTTGCCAGTGCTTTTTTGGCTGTTAACCCGGAGTTTAACCTGATGCCTTTGTTATTCTCTCAAATAACCGGTTTTGGGGGAAATGCCTTGGGTTTTCCTCTTTTGTTTTTAAAGCGAAAAAAACAGCTTAACTGACAAGAGTGCCTATTTTTTTGCCTTTGATAATTTCCGGAATCCTGTGAATGTCTTTAACATTGAAAACAATGATTGGTTTTCTTTTCTTCCAACACAGGGCAAAAGCAGTGGTGTCCATTACATTTAGTTTTTTTTCTATAGCCTCTTCATAAGAAAGATTTTCATATTTTTTAGCCTTTGGGTTTATGTTGGGATCATCAGAGTAGATACCGTCAACATTGGTAGCTTTTAAAATCAGATCACAGTTAAGCTCACAGGCTCTTAAGGCTGCTGCCGAATCAGTGGTGAAAAAAGGACTGCCTGTACCTCCGGTAAAGATTAATACTCTCCCCTTTTCCATGTGTCTTATAGCCCTTCTTCTGATGTAAGGCTCGGCAATAGCCCTCATCTCAATGGCTGTCAGCATTCTGGTGGGAACCCCAAATCTTTCCAAAGCTTCCTGCAGCGCCAGTCCGTTTATAACGGTTGCCAGCATTCCCATGCTGTCTGCCACAGCTTCATCAACCCGCTTGGCTGCCTGCCTGCCTCTAAAAATATTGCCTCCGCCCACAACAATGGACAGCTGGGTGCCATTATGCTCCTGGATTTTAATAATTTCCTGGGCAATCTTTTCGTATTCAGGGAAAGAAATGCCTTTACCCTCTTTCTCACCAAATAACTCTCCGCCCAGTTTTAATAACACTCTTTTATACTTAGGTTTTTTAAAATCCATCTTATCCTCCCCATTTTTTATTAGTAAAGCTTTTTTATTATATACAAAAACTCTTAGCAAAAAAACTAGAAAGCAGTCAAATTTTATTTATGTTAATATATGCTTATAAATGGGTTATTTTACTGAACTTAACACTATGCTGGGACTGCCAAAAGATTTTGATCAGGACAGCTTAAAAGTGGGAAAAAAGTATCTTATTGAAAAAGACAGGGAAAGAGCCTTTCCTTTAAGATTGGCCATGCTGATGGTAACTTCTGATTGGAACTTCCTGGGTTATGCTCAAGCCAACTGTGTAGTTAATAAAAATAATAAAGCCATGATTGAATTTGAGGTTTTGACTCTTTTTAACCCTCAGGTGCAAAAACTTTATAAAACCAATTTTTTAAAGGCTGCTGGTAAAACCGGAGAAGTTTAACTTTTATGACAGACAAGCTTTGGTCGAGAGGAGTTTTAGCTTTAGTTGTTTTAACTGTCGGTTTTGCCGCCATTGCTATTAGCAGCCGTTTTTTAAGCTTTTACTTAACTTTGTTTCAGCAGCTGTATTTTTCAGTAGCTTTGGGTTTTGTCTTCTCTCTTATTATTTTTCCCAGAACCTTAACCTGGCAGAAGTTAAAAAACATTCCCTTAAAAGATATTTTAATTTTGTTTTTTAGGGTAGTAATTGGCTATCTTTTAGCAGGGGCGCTGTACCGTCAGGCTATTGTTATAACTAAAATAAGCAATGTTACTTTTATTCAGTCTCTTCCTTTTGCCGGAATTTTTGGCTGGCTGTTTTTTAAAGAAAAATTTAGTTTTAAAAAGCTTGTTTTACTTGCTTTGGCTTGGTTTGGAGCTGGTTTGATTGCGGTTAAAAGTTTTTCTTCCCTTTTTAATTTTGGTACCGGAGAAATCTTTTCTTTTCTTTCCGCAGGTCTTTTTTCCTTAAGCTATGTGTCAAGAAAATGGCAAACAGATTATCTTAATGATAAGGAAATTACCCAAATTTTATTAGGTTCATCCGCCCTTTGCTTTTTTGGTTTGTCCCTGGTTAAACAGGAAGGTCTTCCCTTTTTAGGTCTAAACCCGGTCTTTTTAACTTCTTTGATTTTTACCGGTTTTTTTAATACCATAAACATTTATCTGATAAACTTTGGCTTTAATCAGGTGAAAGCAGTCCTTGCCAGTAATATCTTAACCCTGGAAGCGGTTTTTTCTTTAGTGCTGGCTCTTTTCTTTTTTCAGGAACTGCCCAACTTAAAAGAATTTATAGGAGGGGCAATGATTGTTTTAAGTGTTTTAATGATGAATAAAATAGCTGGTCAGGAAAAAAATTAGAAATTTGGGTATAATACAAAGACATTTTAATATATAGCCTGCTTTTTAAAGGAGGTTTTTAAATATGTCAGAAGTACAAAAACCCAGTCCGGAAGAAGCCTTTAGAGAAGCAACTGCTGTTCGTTTTAAGGCTAGGGAAATTTGGAGAATTGCTTCGGGAGATGATCCAAAAGAGCCTATAAAAGAAGCTTACGAACATGCTTTTAATTATTTTTCAAATTTAAAAAGAGAGTTTGAAGATAGACCTGAACTTTACGATCTTCATATTGAAAATTTCAATATTAGAGCTCAATTAGAGCAAGCTGTGGGAGAGGATAACTATACTGACCTTATGTCGGAATATGGATATGTATGGAGTGATTTAAGAGAAGAAGTAGAAAAAATGGTAGTGCCGGACCTGGGAGGCTCTCCTGACGATTTAAAAAGCTGTTTACATGAAGCGGTTTGTAATAATGAAAAGATGCAGGCTGTTTTCAGCCAGTTTTCTGAAAGTTCTGCCTTGTTTGCCTCTTTAATTGATAATGGAGTTGAACTGAATTATCAGCTTGAGTTATTTGAAAGAGAAGAACAACGCAGGCAATTTGCCTCGCTATCATAATTTATTGGTGTATAAATTAATAAATAATCCCAAACACCCCCATTAAAAGAGGGTGTTTGCGGGCAGGCTTTCTTATTTAATTTAAATTTTAGTTATTATCTCCCATTTTTCCCGGTCCAAAGCCGCCCCTTTTTGGGCCATTACCCCAACCTAACACCAGGTTTAAGTCAAGGCCGTTTTCTTTGGCCCAGGCTTCCATTTCTTCCTGATGAGCTTGTCTTTGGGTTTCTCTTTCCTCCTTAGACATGGTGCTAAACTCAGGTCTGTTTTCCTGAAGCTCAGCTTTTTTAGCTAAAACCGCCTGTTTTTGCTCTTCGGTCAATTTTCCGTCTGAAACAAGCTGGTTTAACCTTTCTTCAAACCTTGATTGCATCTGCTGATGTCTTTCCTCTCTAACTTCTGTAAAAACCTCTTCCACCTCATCCTGGTTTAAGTTAAATCTTTCTACCAGTTTTTGGATAAGGCCATCATGATTACCCGGTTCTTCAGCCTTAACCGGATTTAAATTCAAAGCAGCAGCAAAACCTAAAACCGTTAAAGCCAAAATTGGAACCAATAATTTTTTTGTCTTCATTTTTCACCTCCTTTCTTTGATTAACCTTCAAACTGCCTTTAGTTTAAAAAACTAAACTGAGAATAAGCTTAAAAGGAGGGTAAATCAGTTTTTAGGGAGTTTAATAATAAAGCTGGTACCCTTGCCCGGCCTGCTTTTAACTTCAATACTGCCGCTATGAAGTTTGATGATTTTTTGGGCCAAAGATAAGCCAAGTCCAAAACCAGGAACGTTTTGTTTGGAGCGTGACTGATCAACCCGGTAAAACCTGTCAAAGATAAAAGGCAGATGTTTTTTGGCAATGCCAATACCGTTGTCTTTAACCATAATTAAAACATCTTTTTTACTTTCCAAAGTTACAGTCACCTTTCCCCCTTTGGGCGTATATTTAACCGCATTATCAAGAAAGATAAGCAGCATCTGGGTAAAAGTCTGAAGGTTAATTCTGGCTTTAAGATCAGGCTTTGTCAGGCTGGTTTTAACCTCAACTCCTTTTTTATCTGCCAGCAGTTTTATTCTGGCTGCAGCTTTTTGCAAAATAGGACTAAGCTTTTTTTCCTCAAAAACAAGACTGCTACCATTGTCCTGGTAATTGGTTAAATCTAAAAGAACAGCTGTTAATTTATCAAGACTGTCAATATCCTCAAGGTTTTCTGCTAATACTTCCCTAGCCTTGCTTTTGGTCAGCTTTTTATCCCTTAAAGCGACCTCAATGCTTGTTTTTAAACTGGTTAATGGTGTTTTAAGTTCATGAGAGGCATCAGCTACAAACCGTTTTTGATCTTCCAGAGCTTTTTGAATTGGTCTTAAAGTTTGTCCGGCCAGGAAATAGCCGGAACCGGCAGAAAGAAGCAGGATAAAACCATTGATTAAAACCAGATTAAGGATAAGATTTTCTTTAACCTGGTTTAAGTCCTGTTCAAGCTCCGGATTTAAGTTAATAAGGGCCTGTTGTCTGGGGGGCGGCTGCATAAACATATGGACGCGTCTAAATCCCCTTTCAACTTCCCTGGCGGTTAAGGCATAAATAGCCATGCTGAAAACTATGCTTATAAGCATAATGATAAAGGAGTACCAGATGGTTAGCTTGATTCTTGCCTTGGTAAACATCAGCCTGTTTCTATTTTATAACCAAAACCCCGGACTGTTTTTAAAAGCGGTTTTTTATGTTTAAATGGTTTATCAATTTTGTTTCTTAAATAGCCGATATAAACTTCAACTGTATTGGGCAGGATATCAGCTTCATAATCCCAGACATTATTTATAATTTGGTCTTTAGTTAAAACTTTGCCTTTATGGCGCAGTAAATACTCCAGCAGGGCAAACTCTTTTTTAGATAAGGAAATTATTTTTTCTCCTCTTTTAGCCTCAAAACTGTGAGGGTTCAGGCTTAGGTCAGCAGTTTTTAAAACAGGAGAAAGATTACTCTTAGGTCTTCTTGAAAGGGCTTTGATTCTGGCTAAAAGTTCGCTAAAGGCAAACGGCTTAACCAAATAGTCATCAGCACCGCAGTTTAAACCTTCAACCCTGTTTTCTACCTGCCCTCTGGCTGTCAGCATTAAAATAGGAGTGTGGACTTGTTCTTCCTGCCTGAGTTTTTTACAAACCTCAATCCCGTTCATTTTAGGCAGCATTAAGTCCAGCACGATCACATCATAATCTTCTGTTGCTCCCAAATCAAAACCAGACTCTCCGTCAAAAGCCACATCCACGGCAAAAGATTCCTGCTCTAGTCCCCTTTTTAAGGAAGAAGCAATCTTGTGTTCATCTTCTATCACTAAGATTCTCATAAGTTAGATTATAGCAAGAAAGCTGAGAATAAGCTGAAAAAAACAGCTAAAAAAGGTATTATATAATAAGAATAATGATTATTATCCAAAAGCCCAATCCGCCCTTAATTACAGCTGCCGTCAGTTATCTTTTTTTCCGGTTTACGACCGGATTTTTAACCAAACTTACAGGAGCTGTTTTTTATATGGCTCTTACTGTTTGGGCCTGGGAAGAAGCCGTCAGAGGAGTTAACTGGTTTAGAAAGGTTTTGGGAATTATAGTTTTGGTTTGGGTATTAGTAAAACTTTTAAACAGCCTTAGGGTTTAAGTTAGTTTTTAGAAAATGATTTCCTTATCCAAAGATCAAAAAAAGGTTTTGCATTCTTTACTTACCTGGTATAACCAGGGTGGTTCGCAGACTCAGTTTATTACTCTTGGAGGTTATGCGGGCACCGGTAAAACAACCTTAATTGCTTTTTTACAAAAAGAGATTAGGAAAATAAATAAAAAGACCAAGATTGCTTTTGCCTGTTTTACCGGAAAAGCCTCAGTGGTTTTACAAAAAAAACTTCAGGAGGAAGGGGCCCTTAGCTCTAAAGACTCAGTCAGCACCATTCACTCTTTAATCTACTCCCCGATTGAAAATGACAGGCAGGAAATAGTGGGCTGGGAAAGAAAAGAAGAGATTAAAAAAGACCTGATTATTATTGATGAGGCTTCCATGGTTGACGGCAGTATCTGGCAGGACTTGCTAAGCTATCAGGTTCCTGTTATTGCCGTGGGTGACCATGGTCAGCTGCCGCCTATAAAAGGTTCTTTTAACTTAATGGAAAAACCTCAGTTAAAACTGGAGCAGATTCACCGTCAGGCCCGGGAAAATCCGATTATAAATATTTCCATTAAAGCCAGAACAAGCGGAGAAATTGCTGTTGCCAACTACTCTAACTTGGTAAAAAAGTTCTCTGCCCATGATCCGGAGGCTCAGGAGTTTTTAAATGGTCTTTTAACCAATTATAACCAGGAGATGCTGGTGCTGTGTGGTTATAATCATACCCGGAGAAGGTTAAACAGCTTTATCAGGCAAAGTCTGGGGTTTACTTCCCCTGAGCCTCAGGTTAATGACAGGGTTATCTGTTTAAGAAACAATCATGAGAAAAATATCTTTAACGGTATGCTGGGAACCTTAAAAAGCCTTAACAGAAAAAATGACTCTTGGTACGAGGCAGAAATTAATATGGATCAGGGAGATTTGTTCCAGGGGCTTATCTCTGTTAAGCAGTTTAATAACAATACTCCTTTAAATTTTACCCAGAAAAGAAGGCAGATTATGCAGGGAGACTTATTTGACTTTGGTTATGCCCTGACGGTTCATAAAGCTCAGGGTAGTCAGGCAAAAAAAGTGGTATTGCTGGAAGAAAGATTTAAACAGTCTACCCAGGATGAGTGGCAGCGCTGGCTTTATACGGCGGTAACCAGGGCTCAGGAAGAGTTATATATTTTTGCTTCAAACTGATCTATTTAATTAATTTTTTTAACTTATTAATACTGTCCCAATCATGGACTGATACAGGCAAAACCTTTTTAGCTAACTTTTTTAGCTCAGTGATTTGGGTTTTGACTTCTTTTTTGGTTTTTAAGTCTGTTTTAGTTAAAAGAATAATCTCCTGTTTGTCCAGCAGCAGGGGGTTAAAAGCTTTTAGCTCCTCCCTTATAATCCAGTAGTCTTTGGTTAAATCAACTGATTCACAGGAAATACAGTGAAAAAGTAAAGTTACTTTTTCAATATGTTTTAAAAACTTAATGCCCAGACCCTTTCCTAATGAAGCCCCTTGGATAAGTCCGGGGATGTCTGCCAGAATTCTTTTATTTAAAACTCCCAGGTTGGGTTCCAGGGTGGTAAAGGGGTAGTCAGCTATTTTGGGATTGGCAGCAGTCAGTTCTTTTAATAAACTGCTTTTACCGGCATTGGGGAAGCCGATAAAACCATAGTCAGCAATTAACCTTAAATTAAAATAAAGCTCTCTTACTTCTCCCGGTTCGCCTTTTTCAGCTGTTTTGGGAGTAACATTGGTGCTGGAACGGAACTCCCAGTTTCCCCTGCCTCCTTCCCCTCCCCTGCAGATGAGAAACCTGTCATCCGGGCTGTTAACCTCCCAGGTTTTACCGCTGTTTTTATCTTTGATAAGGGTGCCAACAGGAATCCTGATTTCTATATCAGCTCCTGACCTGCCGGCTTTTTTATTGCTCCCGCCGTCCTGGCCATCGTTGCCTTTAATCTTGGTATGTTTGGCAAGGTTATTTAAGGCAGTTAAGTCTTGGGTAGCAGTTATAAAAATACTTCCTCCCCTAGCGCCATTGCCGCCGTCAGGGCCCTTTCTGGTTTTGTAAAAAGAAACCAGTCCGTCTCCCCCTTTTCCTGCTTCTAAAGTAAGATTTAATTCAGTTGTTAGCATAGGTTAATTATAACAGGCTTTCTTATTTATTTTTTTATGGTATAAATATTATGTAGTCTTAAAAGAAAGTTAATAAATCTGATATGCTTAAAGAACAAAACCAAAAACCCGGCCTGATAAAACTTTCCCTTTTACTGCTGACATTTTTTCTTTTAACCGGCTGCAGCAGCAAAACTGCAACTAATGAAGTTTTAGAAGTTAATAATAAAGGAGTAAATCCCATGCCTAGTCCTAAAACAGCCAAAGCCCCGGAAATGCAGCTTGATAAAACCAAAGACTATCAAGCGGTTTTAGTAACTGACAAAGGAGAAATAACCATTGATCTTTTAGAAAAGCAAACTCCGATTACGGTTAACAACTTTGTTTATCTTGGCAATAAAGGTTTTTATAACAATACTATTTTCCACCGGGTTATAAAAGGGTTTATGATCCAGGGAGGAGATCCTGAAGGCAATGGAACAGGAGGTCCTGGTTACCGGTTTGCTGATGAGCCTTTTGAGGGCAGTTATGACAGGGGCGTAGTTGCCATGGCCAATGCCGGACCCAACACCAACGGCAGCCAGTTTTTTATTATGCATCAGGATTATGATCTGCCCCCAAACTATGTTATCTTTGGTAAGGTAATTTCAGGTATGGAAGTAGTTGATAAGATTGCCGCAAGCCAGGTTAAGCCCGGACCCGGAGGAGAAAATTCAACTCCTGTCAGCCCTGTCAAGGTAAACTTAGTAAAGATAGTTGAACAATAAGCAGAAACTTAAGTTTACTTAAAATTTTTTTAAAGCAGCTAAAAATGAAAAAATTTAAAAATCCCTTTACTGTTTTTGGTCTTGTTTTTGTTTTTACCTACATTTATTTATTTCAAATCCTGTCTTACTTTTTAAAAATCAAAAGCCTTGTTTTAGTTGGGGTTTTGCAAGGACTTATTCCCCTGCTGGTTATTGGCGTTATTTTCTTTTTAGTTTTAAAAGGAGAAGGCAAAAAACTAACCTCTTTAAGTCTTAGGAAACCAAGCAAGGATGATGTTTTATGGGGGTTTATAGGTTTTTTCCTGGGTTTGGCAGTTAATTTTATGGTTTCTTTAATTACTCCCCAGTTTCTGAAACCGGAAAAAGATCTGGCTATTTTACAGGTTTTAAGGCAAATGCCTTTAGGCTTGGGTATTTTCTTTATTTTCACTTCGGCAGTTTCTGAAGAGGTTTTATTCCGCGGCTTTGCAGTGGAAAGGTTAAACAGTTGGTTTAAAAACTTGAATCTTGCCTCGGCTGTTTCCTGGCTGTTCTTTTCCCTGGGGCATCTTTATCCTTGGGGGCTTAAATATACTCTTCATCTGGCTGTTTTTTCCCTGACCTTTTATTTTGTTTATTTAAGAAGAAGAAACCTCTACTCCACCATAATCATGCATCTTATTAATAATCTGGCTGCGTTTATGGCTACCAGATTATTAATATAAAACGGGCTTAAAGTATGCTAAAATCCAATTATGCAAGTTATAAAAAGAAAAACCTCTCCTGCCTATTTTTAAAATGAATAAGCTTAAACAGTTAAAACAGTTTTTACTTGAAGCCAATCTTTCCGGTTATGCCCAGGGTGAGGAGAAAGCCTGGGAAAAAGAAAAGGACAGTTCCACTACCATTAAGTTTAAAAAAGGTTTTTTTAAAAGTCATGATAACTTTTTTGGGGGTGAACCTTATGGAGGCAGACAGGTTGTTTTTTACCAAGAAAAACCCTGCTGGATAATGGTTTATTATGGATTGGTCAAAAAAGGGATTGATGTAAATAAGGTTTACCAGGTTTTAAGACAGGCTCTAAAAAACATGCCTTCCCAATATCCTTTCAGGGGTCCTAAAATTTTAAAGAAAAATAACTTTACTTATAAGAATGTCTGGCAGGGCGATGTTAAGCAATTCTCCGGTGAGGAAAAAATCTTTGCTGATAAAAAACTAATTTTTAAAACCAACTACCTGGGCGGCCTGGTAGATGAGAGAAGGGGTGTTTAATATGAATAACAAACAATTTCTAAACCAATATGATGCTTATCTGGCAGCAAACTTTTCTCAAGACAGAGCTTTAAAGGAAAAACAGTATCTTTATTCAGATTTAAAGCATTTTGGTTTGTCCGTACCTCAAAGGGAGAGGTTTTTAAAAGAACACAAAGAGTTTCTTGTTAATTTAGCAAGGAAAGAACTGATGGAGTTGGTTAATAAACTGTGGCGTCAAAAAGTGTTTGAAAAAAGATCATTGGCTTTGGAACTTTTAAAGATTAATAAAGAAAAACTTGTTTTTAAAGATATGGATTTGGTGGAAAAGCTGATGCGGGAAAGCCGGGGCTGGGCCCTGCTTGACAACCTGATTATCCCTTTAATGCCCTACTTTCTTACTTTAGATAAAAAAGGTTTTAATTATTTGAAAACCTGGATTAAGGATAAAGACTTTTGGGTAAGAAGGTCGGCTCTTTTGGCCCAGCTTTTGTTTTTCAGAGCCGGAAAAGGAGGAGATAAAAACCTCTTTTTTAAACTGGCTCAGTCTCAGCTTGATGAGAGCTGGATTGATAAGCAGTATAAAGATAAGCTGGAAAATAAAAGAGCTAAATTCTTTATAAGAAAAGCAATTGGCTGGACCTTAAGGGATATGTCTTTAAAAGATCCTGAGGCAGTGGTAAATTTTTTACAGAAAAATAAACATAGACTTTCCGGTCTTTCTTTCAGAGAAGGTTCAAGAAAGCTTCACTTTAAATATTTAAAGTTATTAAAAAAATAAAATACCGTTAAAACAAAATCTAAAAAATCACAAAAAACAGCAAAAGTTTCCCATATGTCAGATTATAAATTAAGATTAAAAAGAAATATTTCCCTTTTTTACTTATCTTCTTTTTTCAGAGGGTTAATATTTATAATTCCTGTTTGGGTGGCCTTTGAGCGCCGGTTTTTAAATTATGAACAGATGGCTTTGCTGGAAGCAGCCGGCATGGCCGTAACTATGTTTTTGGAACTGCCGACAGGAGCTTTGGCCGACCTTATCGGCAGAAGAATGACAATTGTTTTAGGTATTTTTATAAGGGTGGCTGGCGGAGTAATGCAGGCATTTTCTTTTAACGCCTTTACTCTTATTTTTGGTTTCTTATTTGGGAGTTTAGGCAGCACTTTGATTTCCGGAACTGATGAAGCTTTGGTTTATGATTCTTTAAAAGAGGCAGGCCAGGAAGAAAAGTTTCAAAAAGTTTTTGGCAAAAACAGTCTTTTTTTCCAATCAGGAATTGTTATAGCTACCCTGCTTGGCGGTTACCTTTATCAATTTTGGATAGGTCTCCCCTACCTGGCAGAAGCCGGTGCCGAAGCCATTGCCCTGGTAATGTTTTTTATAATGATAGAGCCCAGGATTGATAGTCTTAAATTTACCCTTTCCTCCTATATTAAACAGACTAAAGAAGGTTTTTTGCAGCTTTTTCAAAACCCCTATATTAAAAGAGTTTCTCTTTTCTATATCTTGGTTGGAGGCATTACCTGGTCATCCCAGTATTTTTTCAACCAGCCTCTGGCCACTGATCTTGGGTTTACGGAAATAGAAAAAAGCTGGCTTTTCAGCTTTATCAGATTTATCAATGCCATTGTACTGTTTAAACTGACCAACTTAAATAAATTTTTCAGTAAAAAAAGGGCTTTTTTGCTTTTTCCCATCCTTATGATTGTTTCTTTCCTGCCTGGTTTTTGGGTTGGTAAAATGGTGGGAGTTTTTCTTTTGACCGGAGCAAGTTTTGCCAGCACAGCCCGTTTTGTTATCCTGGGCCAGTACACCAATGAAGAGTTTGCTTCCCGGCATAGAGCTACGGCCGTTTCTTCACTTAATCTACTGGTGAGTTTAATGTTTATTTTAATTGTAGTTTTTAGCGGCAGGATAATGACCCTTTACTCAACCAAACTGATATATACCCTGCTGGGACTGCTGTCATTTATTTTAATCTTGCCCCTGGGTTTAAGCTTAGCTAAAAACCATCACAGTTTAAAGCAAGCCACTCTTCTGAACAAATTATGAAGGCAATTTCTTAAAGATTTGTTTATTACCAAATTATTACCTTTCTTTAATTAAAAACTCATACACTTTTCTTTTAATAAAGTTAAAGTTTATAAATAAAAGATGAAAAAAAGAAATATATCGCTGCTGGGCTTTACCTTTTTGTTGTTAATAATAATAGCTGGTGGGTTTATTTTTCAGGATCAGTTGAAAAATAACTTTTTTTCCCCGAGAAACTCAAAGGTAAAGGAAAAGGCTTCTTCCAGCTCTTTTTTAGCCCAGCAGCTGAATCCTTCAGAGCAGGAAAGTGATATTCAGGTTGTGGCAGAAAATTTAACCATTCCCTGGGAGATAGTATTTTTGCCAGACGGCCAGATGTTGGTTACCCAAAGGCCGGGAACATTGCTTAAAATCGGCCAGGAAAAAGAAGTTATCCAGGAAATAGAAGGTGTGGAACATACAGGAGAAGGAGGCTTGATGGGAATGGCTTTGCATCCGGATTTTGAGCAAAATAATTTTATCTATTTATATTTAACCACTCAGTCGGAAAACGGCCTTATAAACAGGGTGGAAAGGTATAAACTGACTGACAACATCTTAACGGAAAAAGAAGTTATTCTTGACGGTATTAATGGAGCTTCTTATCACGATGGCGGCAGAATTGCTTTTGGACCTGACGACTACCTTTATGTTACCACCGGAGATGCCGGTAATGAAAACTTGGCCCAAGACACCAGCTCTTTAAATGGGAAGATTTTAAGGATAACTGATGAAGGTCTGGTACCTGAAGACAACCCTTTTGGCAATGAGGTTTGGTCCTATGGCCACCGAAACCCCCAAGGTCTTGCCTGGGATGATCAGGGAAGGTTGTGGAGCACCGAACATGGGCCCTCAGGTCTGCAAACAGGATGGGATGAGCTTAACTTGATTGAAAAAGGCCAAAATTACGGCTGGCCGACTATTAAAGGAAGTGATGAAAGAGAGGGAATGATCTCTCCTGTTATTCAGTCAGGAGCTGATGATACCTGGGCTCCGGCAGGAATGATATTTTTAAATGACTCCCTTTTTTTTGCCGGATTAAGAGGCAGTTCTTTGTATCAGGCAAAAATAAAGGCAAAAATAGGCGGTTCAGAAACCGTTAATCAGCTTGTCGCTCATTTGGAAAATGAATATGGCCGGTTAAGAGCCGTAGTTTTAGGACCAGATAACTTTATTTATGTAAGCACCAGCAATAAAGACGGCAGAGGCAGCGTCAGGTCAGGAGATGATAAGATTATTAAAATAAACCCCAAGATATTTGAAAATTAACAAACAAACTTCAATTGTTGAGCAAGAGTGGCAATTTCTATCAAAGGTTGAAGAGGGTTGGCCAGTGGTGACAAAAGTACGGTTGCCTCCCCTGTTTGGGGATAGGTTTGGCCAAAGACAAGCACAGCCAAAGGCCAGTTAGGATAAAGATAACCTGAGGAGGCAGCCTGGTTATGCCAGGTTAAAAGCCTTATATCCTGCTGATTGTGGGCAGAAGCCAACCGACCGGCTTCCTGAAAGCATTGTTCCGGAGTTTTTACTTCTCGGTCAAAAAAAGGATAATAATGTAATGACCTGCCTGCAGATTCGTTAAAAACAGCCAAAGCAGCAGTAGGGCAAAAAGTTTCCTGAGCAGATAAGCTGCCTGCCACCAGCCATCGGCCATACTCGGCCGGACCCCGTTCATGGGCAATTCTCAAAACCCGTTCTTCTCGTAAATGGTGATTGTTTCCGCGGTAAACTTCAGTCATGTTTAAACCAGGCATCATATACTAAAGGAATAAAAAAGAGCATAATAATTCCCGATAAAGTTAGACCAGAAATAATGGCTCCTCCCAGACCCCTCCATAAAGGATCGGATAAAGTAATGGGAAGCAGGCCAATAATATTGGTGGCTGAAGAAAAAAGAATTGGTTCCAGCCTGCTTGAGGCGCCATCAGCAATGGCTTCTTTAAATTCAAGGCCGATATCTAAATTCAGGTTTATCTTATCAACAATCATAATTGAATTTTTAACCACAATGCCAAACAAGGCCAAAACACCTATCAGGGCCGGAAAACCAAGCGGAGTTCCGGTTAAGGCAAATACGATAAAAACGCCGGACACAGCCAAGGGAATTACCAGCATTACAATAATAGCCTGCCTAAAGGATTTAAGCTCTACTACCATGGTTCCCAAAATTAAAATGGCAGCAATAATCATTGCCTGGAGAATTGAATTAACTGATCGCTGGTTTTCTTCGTTAGTGCCGCCGGTTTGCCAGGTGTAACCTTCAGGTAAATTTAACTGGGTGGTTACAAATGTTTCCAGCTCTTGTCCGATGCTAATATTATTAAAACCAGGAAGAACAGAAGCGCTGATACTGATTGATCTTTGGCCATTTAATCTGGTTATTCTGGTAGGACTTTCTTTAAGTTTCAGCTCGCCCAAAGACAGGATGGGAATCAGTTCTCCCCGGGAGTTGTTAAGATTGATCTCAGACAGCTGATTAACGCTTAGTTCCTGGCCCACTCTTAATTGGACGGGACAATCTTCCTGGCACTCGTCTTCAGTCAGGCTAAGGGTATCTATCTGCAAGCCTGAGGTAAAAAATCTTAAGGTTCCTACTATTTGAGTTAAGGAGATATCTTTTTCTAAAAGTTTGTTTTTATCAGGAATAAAAGCAAGTTTGCTAAGGCCGGACTTGGTAGAGATATTAATGTTAGTGACTCCTTCTTTGTTCTGCAGGTAAGTTTTAACTTCCTGAGCTAAATTTTGCAAAGTAGCAAGATCGCTGCCCAGTAAGGTAGTTTGGACATCAGCTCCTGTAGGTGGTCCGCCGCTTATCTCAACTACCTGGATTTCACCTTTGGTATAAGCGGCCAGCCGTTGTCTGATTTTTTGGGCAATCTGGATAGAGGTTTCCTGTCGGTCCTCTTTTAACCTTAAAGAAAATCTGGTTTTATTGGTTTCACCAAGCTGGCTAATGCTTGTCATCTCCACTTCAGCCCCAATATCTGCCAGTACATACTCTACCCCATCAATATCTTTTAGCTGGTCTAAAATTTCAAGTGTTTCCCGGCTGGTGGCATCAAGACTGGTGCCGGCCGGAAGCTCCAGGCTGACATACAGGCTGTCTTCATCAGTTTTGGGGAAAAACTCATTTTCTACCAAGCCTAAAGGAACAAGTAAATAAGAAAAAACAGCCAGTCCGACAACAGTAATAATAATCTTTCTTTTAGCAGATTTTGAGGAAAGAACTCTTTTTAAAAAGTTTTTGTAAAGAGCAATGGGTTTTTTAGCGCTGATAAAGCCTGTTTTTAATTTATTTTGCCAACCTAAAGCAATTAATTTTTTTACTAGCTTGGTGTTTTGCAGTTTAAAATCTTTTCCTGTTCTTTTTTGAGCAAATTTTTTAAAGTTAGTGTATTTTTCAAAAAACTTTTTTTGTAAACTTTGTCTGAATTTAAAGCTGAAAATTGCCAGTAAGATCCAGACAAGAGTAATAAAAATTATAAGAGGGTTGGTTCTAAAAATATAGGTAATAATTGCTGTTATAACCAAAAACCCGGAGATTAGAGCAAAGTTTATAACCCGTTTGGGAAAATTAGGTTTTAAAACCACAATCATTAAAGGAATGGTAATCATTAAGGCAATGATGGTTGAGGCTATCAGGGCAATGGTAACCACATAGGAAATTACTTTGGTAAACTCACCAATAATACCGGTGGCAATCAGCAGGGGCAGAAATGACCAAATATTTGTCAGATTGCTGGAAAGAGTGGGGGCAATAAAATCATTCCACACAAGTAAGCCTGTTTGACTGGGTGTAAACTTACCTGTTTTAAAATAATCAGTCATGGCTGAAACCATTACAATGGCATCATCAACAATCATTCCCAAACCCAACAGAAGGGAAAAAATAGAAAGAAAAGAAAGCTCAATGTTAAAAACATACATTACAGCAAAAGTGGCAAAAAAACTTAAAGGAATGACAAAGGAAGCAATGCTGGCCTGCTTTATACCTAAAAATAAAAGCAAGGTTAAAAATACCAGCAAAATAGAGGCAGAAAAATCTTTAATCAGATTTTGAAATTGATCAGCTATTTCCTGGTCAAAATCAGTAATGATAAGCATCTGGTAGCGGTTATCTGTTTTTTCTATTTCTTCCCTTGTCAGTTTTTTGGCTTCTGAAGCAGCTTCTTCCAGCTGGGCAGAGACGGTTTTAAAAATAGAAAAACTGACAGTTTTAGTGGCCGGAGTTGAGTTGTCGGCAAAAAAACTGGGCGGTTGATTAGGCTGTGATTTTAAAGAAACAGCAGCAATTTCACCTAAAACTATCTGACTTTGGTTTAACAGGAGCGGCAGCTGTCTTAGCTTGGTTAACTGGTCTTGTTCCAGCTCTACGGTTATGGCCATAGTGGCGCTATCGGTTTTTACCGTTCCCACAGAAAAGGTTTGCAGGGCGCTGGTAATTGCCTCCTGAAGCTGGAAAGGAGAGATTTTATAAGCAGTATAAACCTGAGGATTAATAAGGATTTCTACCTCTGTTTTTTCCAATCCGGACACAACTACACTTTGTACCTGAGGCAGGTCTTCAAGTTTGGTTTGCAGTTGTTTGCTAAACCTTAATAAAGAGGCCTGGTCTGCTGTAGAAGTTAATAAAAAGCTTATTACCGGTACATCTTCAAAGTTTAGAGGAATGACCTTTGGTTCTTGAGCTTCAGCAGGAAGGCCGGTGACAGTTTCAACTGCCTGCTGAATATCAACCGTAGCCTCATCAGTATTTGTTCTTGAGGAAAATTCAATCACAATAGTAGAGATATTGTCTTGTGAATTTGAAGAGAACTGATCAATCTGTTCTACTTGTTCAATGGCATTTTCCAGAGGTTTGGTAATCTGCTGCTCAACTTCATTTGGTCCGGCTCCAGGATAGACGGTGGAAATAAAAACAATGGGAATATTAACCTCAGGATTTATTCGTCTGGGCAAATTTACAAAAGCAAAAATTCCGGCTGTTAATACGGTTAGAATAATCAGGATAGTGATCCGGAAGTTAGTTAAAAGGGAGTAAGCCCAGGTGTCTTTAAACTTAGGTTTAAAGCGAAGTTTTTTAAGATAAGATGATGTTTCGCTCATTTTACCTCTTTTACCAAATCGCCCTCTGTTACATTGCGGGAAATAATCAACACATCCCCAGAGTTTATGCCGTCCAAAACTTCAACATAACCACCAATTATTTTTCCCAGGCTGATCTGTTTTGCCATGGCCCGGCCATCTTTTATAAGATAAACAAAGGAAGAATCCTGAAGCTGAAAAACGGCATCAATGGGAATGGAGGGCAGACTGGCTACAGAGTCCGGATAACCGATCGGCACCTCAACTGTTAAAAAATCACCATCAAAGGTTTTTTGAGCTGCCTCCAAAGGCAAGTGATAGATAACTCTGTTTTGTTTGTCTTGGAGTGGTTCAATAGTAATATGCTGAGGAATAAGCAGAAAAACTTGTGAATCTAAATAAATAGTAGAAGGTTCAAGTTTAGAAATTTTTACTGCAAGGCTTGGAGGAACAGATAAAACTACATCTAACTGTTGCACATCACCAGTTATGGTTATTAAGGGTTGACCGGGAGAGACTGTTTGATTTTTATAAACATGGATTTTTTCCACAATGCCTTTAATCGGAGATGCAGGAGACATTAGGGATGCAGATACGGCACTAATCTGGTAGTTTAAACGGGAGATCTCCAAAGTTAGCTCCAGGCTTTTTTCCTGAAGCTCCAACTGCTTTATGGTCAGTTCTTTTTGCAGTTGGACAAGCTGGGCCGGAGGCTTGTCTTCATCTGTCTGATACTGAATGGTTCTCAACTGTTGTTTTAACTGATTTACGGCTGCTAAAAACTGGGATTTTAATTGTTTGGTACTTAAAATAAGGCTGTCATTGGCAGCGCTTGGAGTAGCTTCTTCAAGAGTGTCAAGGTTTTGGTTAACTGTATCCAGGATTGATTGATTGAGGTCAAGTTGAGCCTGGGTTTCATTAACCGAATCCTGATTAATTTTTCTTAACTCTTCGGAATTTTCTTCTGTTTGATTGGCAATATCTTTTTGAACCTTAATTACTTCTTTTTGTTGGTCAAAATTTTCTTTGTTAAAAAGATACTGCTGGTAGGCAAGTTGCTGCTGCAGTCCGGGAATATTGCCGCCTGTCCAGTTAGAACTTAATCTTAAAAGTATCTGCCCTTGTCCTACACTTTCAGCCGGATCAACATTGATGCTGCTTACAACTCCTCCTGTTTGGGCTATAAGGGTAATGCTGCTGTTTTTTTCCACCTTCCCTTGAAACTTTAAAACAGGAGCTTTGCCGATTCTGTAGGCCTCTACCTCTTTGCTTTCTGTTTTCTGCTCCTCTACGGTTTCAGGCTTCCTTAACAGGTTTCCGGCAATTATCAAAACAAGCAAGATTAAAAGCAGGGCTGAAAAAATTAAAAAAGGATTTTTTTTAACCTTTTTTTTGCCTGTAAGCCAAACTCTGCTTAACCTTTTTTTTGTTTTAGCAATGCTTTTTTTTAACATCCACTTTCCATAAAAACTTAATAACAGTAATAATAATTGGATTGGAAAATAAAACTTTTCCAAGGAGCAGATTAGAAACTATATTTTAGTAGATTTTTTAAAAAAAAGAAAGAGCTTCCAAAAAACAAACAATTTTAGAAAAAAGAGTTTTTAAAAAGCAAGCAGTTTTAGAAAAAAAGGCAGTAAAGCTTGCTTGCTTAAAAAGAAAAAAGAAAAACAAAAAGAAAAGAAAAAATTTAACCTTAGCTTGTAGTTAATTTAAATATTTTAAACCCATTTAAACCTGTTAGGAAAAGGGATAAGCAGGTTTGTCTTTTTCTTATAGTTTTGATATTCAGAGCTGTTCCCATATTTTTTATCATGACTCTTTTCCAGAATAGGGATACCGGAAACAAATCTGAGCATTAAGCTTATAAACAAAGGGCTGATAATGGTTAAATACTCCCAGCCTTTTAAAAAAGGTAAACTGTAAACATAGATTCCCCACCAGCAAAGCATTTCCCCTAAGTAGTTAGGGTGACGGGAATGTTTCCAAACACCAACATTAACCCAGTGGTCCCGGTTTTCTTTTTTGCTTTTAAACTGAAACTTTTGCCAATCAGCAACAGTTTCCAGTAAAAAACCTGTCAGCCAGATTAAAGAACCTAAAAACATTAAGGGAGAGAATTTTTCCTGGTTACTTTTTAAAACTACAAAAACAGGAAGAAGGACTAAGAAGATAGTTATAGCCTGAAGAATCCAAAAGCCAGCTAGTTTAAAAAAACTTTGTCTTATTTTATTAAACCTAGCATCCTTTTTGGTTTTTAAAATTCTTATGAAAAGATAGCCTCCCAGTCTTAGCCCCCAAACAGTAACTAAAACTGTTAGGAAAATTTGCGGACAGAAAAAAGATTTGTTGCTTATCAGCTGCCACAAGGTGCTGATAATAAAGGTTAAGCTATAGACAAGATCGGTAAAGATATCAGTTTTTAAAATGAAAGCAATTAGAAAAAAAATAACTTGAAGAGTCAAAATTAGTAAAAAAGATTGCAAAAAAACATGGGAAAGATTTATTATTACCATATTGACTCTTTTCTTTTTTATAATATCAGGTTTATGATAAAATGTGGAGTCTTTAATTATGGAAGATACTTTAAACAGCAAGAAGGTCTTATATCAGGATGAAGAGGGGTCGTCTGAAGTTGTTTTTGCCAGTAAAAAACTTGCTATTCCTCCGATTGTCACCATAGTCACCTTTATAGTTTTAGCCCTGTTATTGGGAGCATTTTTAACTGGACACACCTATCGTTTTTATGCTTCCTTTTTGTTCCTTTTTTACAGTTGGGTTAAAAAAATCTGGGTTGCTGTTGTCCTGCTTGGTGTTTTTCAAACGCTGCTGATGATTCCTTTCAGAATTGTTAATTTAAGAAGAAGCATTCACATCAAAGAGTTTGTGGGGCAGTTGGAACAGGTTATGGGAAAAAAGAGCCAAAAACTGTTTTTAAAGCAAAGGGTAGGAACCGGAGATATTAACGTTTTATGGTATATTTTCAACTTCTTTGTGCAGATAATTTCTTACCTTTCCATCGGAAGACTGTTTTTGATAGATTTTTACACCAAAAAACTTGATCCCAACCTGCTTTATTCTTTTGCCCCTTATCCAAACTATCCTCTTCAGGATACGTTTTTTAAAATCCCCTACCCTGTTTTTACCAAAACCATTGATTTTGGTTTAACCACCATGCTTATTGTTTGGTTTTTAGCTATCTTGTATAAGATTTTAGTCAATAAGCTAAAACCTTTGTACCGGAAAATGAAGAATGTCGTTGATGATAAAAAAGATAAACCAGTACAGTTTATAGAAAAGCTGGTCAAAAACACCAGCGGCTCTTTAATCTTAATGCTTTTGGCAGGCTGGCTGTTAACCAGATATTTTCCGGTTGGGTGGCAAATAAGAATCTTTTCCGGAGATGTTTCTAAGCCTTATCCCACCTTTAACCTGATTACGGCTTTAATGACAGCCTTTATTGTTATCTGGCTTGACCTTCCCAAAATTGAAAAAAAGGTAGAGCTGGCAAAAAGCCAGGAAATAGACCCAAAAATTATCAAAAAAACCCAAATAGGCCTTTTTAAGCAAACTTTTCAAAAAGCCCTGTTTCTGGGTGCCGGAGCATTTTTTATTACCAACCAGATCCCCTGTGCTTTTGAGCTGTCTATTTTTACTTTTGAGGTTATTTCCATTCTTTCTCCTCTGACTATAGACAGGCTTATTTTAAAGGTTCCGGTTAAAAAACCATAAATCCAAAATTAAAGTTTAATTTTATCGGTTAACTTTTTAACTGCCAGGAGTTTTTAATATCAAACTTACCCACCCTGGTTCTTTTAAGAGAAAAACACAGGCAGCAGGTATTTAACTTTTCTCCAATTTCCAGTGCCAGCGATCTTACATAAGTGCCGCTGGAGCAGGTAACGGTAAAAGTGGCTAGTTTAAATATTTGAACTGAGCTTGTTTTAAAAAATGTCTGCCACTTTTTAATTATTTGTGTTTGTCTAAAGTCGCCGGTGACAAGTTTTATTCTTTTTTCAATCAGCTTGTTCAAATTGCCGGCTTTTATCTGTTTAATATTTTTCAGGTTTAGTGAATAAACAGTAATTTTTTTACTGGGAATTTGGACTTCTGCCAGCCTTTTTTGTCTGGCCCACCAATATAAGGGCCTGCCCTTGAAGCGGGCCGCTGAGTATGGCGGATAAAGCTGCTGCCTCTTTCCTTCAAATGAAGGAATAACCTGGGTTAATCTTTGTTTTAAATCAGGAGTATTGGGGCAGGTTTGGGTAATAAGGCCTAAAATATCATAAGTGTCGGTACTGACCCCAAATAAAACCTTAAACTCATAAGTTTTGTCCAGCTGTTCAAAAGCTTTTCTGTTCTTATTAGCTTCATCAAGCAGTAAAATTAAAACTCCCCGGGCCATAGGATCCAGCCTGCCGGCATAACCTATCTTTGTCTTTTTATATTGAGGAAATTTTTCTTTTAAAAGGTTGATAATTTGCAGTGGAGTTTGGCCAAGAGGTTTATAAACATTTAAAACAGTTTTTTCCATTAATTTTGAATAATTAAATCAGCTTAAGTTTTAAAATTTTTCTTTCTTAAGTTTAGCATATTTGCTATACTAACATTTAAGAAAGGACAGCAAATGGCTAAAAAATATGAGAAAACCCCTTTTGGTAAATATTTCAGATATCTTGATAAAATTGATAAAGATGCTAAATATTCCAAAGAGTTCGGTTCAATTTTAATTTTAGGTTTGGTGGAAGAGATCGGTGAGATGGCCAGGGCCTATCTGGCTGAACACGGACGGAAAAGAAGCAATATAAGAGCTCAGGCTGATGAAACTTATGAACAGGAGCTGGGTGACATCCTGGTTTCGATTCTCCGTTTTGCCAGAGTAAAAAATATAAATCTGGAAAAAAGGATCATGTACTCTTTAAAAAAGATAGAAAAACGAAGAAAAGACCTGAAAATGGATCTTAAATAATTAAAGGCAAGTTAAGGTAAATAAGATGATTTTTTGGCAGCAAGCTTTTTTACTCCTTTTTCTTCTCTACAGCCTTTTGGCTTTTATTCACGGTTTTTGGGAGACAAAGATTAAAAAAAATCCCTTTGGCTTAAGCCTGCTTTTTAATCCCCTAGGCTCTTTTGTCTGGGGCGACGCTGTTATTTTCGGCATCTTTTGGTTTGGGGCAAGTGTTATAACTCTGCTTTTAAACAATTGGCTTTTGTTTTGGCTTACCTTTTCTGTTTTCTGGACCATAAGAAGTTTTGGGGAGACGATCTACTGGCTGCTGGAACAGTTTTCTCAAAAAACTTTAAATAAGCCGGAAACTTTATGGACTTCTAAAATTTTTCCCCACACTTCTGCCTGGTTTGCCATGCAGATATTCTGGCAATGTGCAACCGTGGTGTTTTTAATTTTAACTTTTTATCTTGGCAAACTTTGGTTTTTTTCTTAAAAAGAATAGTTATTCTTTATTAAAGATCTGCGTTTTGCTGTTTAAAGAAGCAAGTTTTTAAACAGACTGGCTTTAATCTAGTATAATAAGGGTATGTATTTAGATCCTTTATACGGAAACCTTAATATCAGCAGCAAGGTCTTTCCTTTGTTTCAGACCAAGGCGCTGACAAGGTTAAGGGACGTGTCTTTATCGGCCGTGCCCACCTTTACCTGGTCTTCAGGAATGATCTCCTCAAGATTTGAACATTCTGTTGGGGTAGCTCATTTGGCAAGAATTTTGAGCCAAAAAGAAGGTTTTAAAAAAATGGCAGCCAACCTGTTTTTAGCAGCCCTGCTCCATGATGTCGGTTCTCCCCCATTTTCTCATTTAACCGAAGATTTCCAGCATGAGTTGACCGGCATGAATCATGAGGAGTTTGTTAAAGAAGCCTTAAAAGAAGAGAAGTTAAAACAATTGATTAAAAAAAACAAGGGTGAACTGAGCCTGATTATTAAAATGATTCAGGGAGAGTTATCTCCCTGGGGAGATTTAATTAACGGCAGTATTGATCTTGATAATCTTGACAACAGTCTGCGCTGGGGACTGGGAGCCGGAGTTTTTAAAACCAAGTTTTATGAGCCTGAAGAGATAGTCAATGCTTTTATGCTGCAAAAAGGAAAGCTGGTCTTAAACATCAGCTACCAGTCTAATATTTTAAAATGGGAACTGGCCAGAAGGCTGGTTTATGATCTGGTTTATTCTGATGTTAATTTAGGCCCCGGATCGATGGTTTCCAGAGCCTTGTATTTTGCTTTTATAAATAAGGAGATAACCCAAGACTTTTTCTATCTGACTGATTCTCAGGCATTTTTTCTGTTAGAAAACAGGTTTAATCCTGCCTGCCAGAAGCTGGCTCAGGCTGCCAGATTTTGGCACTTTTATCTTCTGGCCGGAAAAAAAGAAACAGAAAAACCCAGTAAAAAGCTAAAAAATATTTGTTTAAACTGGAAACAGAAATTTCAGTTGGCTGATAAAATTGCCCTTAACTTAAAAATCGCCAAAGAAGATGTTTGTTTATACGCAGGCAAAGACAAGGGTTTTAAAAGAATCCATCTGCCCTTTGTCGGTGATGAGCAAAGAAAACAGCATTTGCCTTTAGTACCTTTAAAATGGCGGGTTAAAGTTTATCTTCATCCTAAACATAAAAGCAGATTAAAAGAGTTTGAGGAAGTTATAACTAAATTAATTCCTTAAAACATTAATAATAACTTAAGCAAGTTTTAACTAAATATATTTATGATTACCTTATTTGCCAGCAGAGTTTACAATCTGGTTAAAAAAGTTCCCAAAGGAAGGGTGACAACTTATAAGCAGATTGCTGCAGCTTTAAACTGCAAAGCTTACCGGGCTGTGGGCCAGGCTTTAAAAGTAAATCCTTATGCACCTGAAGTTCCCTGTCATCGGGTGGTAAAGCAGGACGGCAGTCTTGGCGGCTTTGGCGGCCAGACTAAGGGCAGGAAAATAATTGCCAAAAAAAACCTGCTTGCTAAAGAAGGGGTTGTGATTAGCAGGGGGAAAGTCAAAGACTTTCAAAAACTGTTATTTAAACTTGGGTGAGTTTTTTGGCAAGTTATCTGCTTTTGTCTAAAAGGTTTTGGTTTGACTTTTTTTTATCCAGTTGACCGGTCAGCAAAACTTTGCTATTAATTAAGCTGTGCCACTTACTAAAAAAGACCTCACCAATCTTAAAAGCATTATTGATGCCAGCTTAGAAGAGAAACTTACTTCTGTTAATAAAGACTTTAATAAAAAACTAAATAAAGTTGACCTTAACCTTAACAGCAAGATTGAACTTACCTTAAAGGATTTAAAAAAGATAAAAAAAGATCTTAAGACAATGCTTGACTTTCTGGACCGGCAGGATGTTGATTTAGGTAAAAGGGTCAGCAGCATTGAAGAGCGTTTGGGCATTCCCCCGCTTCACTAAGCTTTCTTGATTTTACTTTTTGCTTTTTCTTTTTTATAATTTTCTTATGAAGATTTTATTTAAACTTTTAATTAATAGTTTAAGTGTTTTTATTGCTGCTTATTTAATTCCCGGAGTTGTTTTAAGTGATTATTTTGTTGCCCTTGTAGTGGCCGTGGTACTTGGTCTTTTAAATACTTTATTAAAACCTATTTTGCTGATTTTAACCCTTCCGGTTACAATTCTGACCTTAGGACTTTTTACTTTAGTTATAAATGCCTTTTTGATTTTACTTGCCAGCCGGCTTGTGCCGGGCTTTCGGGTCGATGGTTTTTTAACCGCCCTGTTTTTTAGCGTCCTTCTTTCCCTGCTTAATTGGTTTTTAAACTCTTTAACAAAGTAGCAGTTAAACCAATGAGGCTTAAAAAAGATAAAGACTATGCAAACATAGTTTGGAAAAGACTTAAAAAACATTATCCTAAGGCAAAAATAGTCTTAAACTATGCTTCAGATTTTGAACTTTTAGCAGCTGTAATTTTATCGGCCCAGACCAAAGACGATCAGGTTAATAAAGCCACCAAAAATCTTTTTGCCCGGTATAAAACCATTAAGGATTATGCCGAGGCTGATTTAGAAGAAATACAGCAAGCTATAAACTCCATTGGGTTTTATAAAAATAAGGCTAAGTTTATTAAAGGTTCGGCCCAAAAGATTTTGCAGGAGTTTGGCGGCAGTCTGCCCCGGACCATGGAGGAGCTGACAAGCCTTCCGGGTGTGGCCAGAAAAACAGCCAATATTGTTCTTGGTAATGCTTATGGAATCAGAGTGGGAGTAGCTGTTGATACTCATGTTAAAAGAGTTTCCGGGCGGCTTAGGTTTAGCGCCCACAGCCAGCCGGAAAAGATAGAAAAAGATTTAATGGAGCTTTTTGAGCAAAAAAACTGGTTTCAGCTTACCTATCTTTTAATAGAGCATGGCAGAAAAATATGCATTGCCAGAAAACCAAAATGTGAGGAGTGTTTTTTAAATGATGTTTGCCCATCGGCTTTTAAGTTCCCTCATTTTAAACACCGGAAATGAAGTCGGGCAGTTTGAAAACCAGCAACTGCAATTGACATTCTTTAAGAATGTTATTAGAATTTTTATGAAGTTTAGTTAATTTTTTTAGGGTAAATGATAAAACTTAATAAGGTTGT
>DBQG01000046.1:31211-38780 GCA_002305125.1 Patescibacteria group bacterium UBA1400
TATCTGCCGGAAAATAACCCCTTATATGAAGAAATGACCGTTGAAGAGTTTTTAAACTTCTGGTCTGATTTAAAAGGCCTTGAAGGTGAAGAAAAACAAGAAGCCATTGATTTTGTGGTCAAAAACACAGGCATCGAGTCTGTTTTTTACCGGGTTATTTCTACCCTGTCAAAAGGCTACCGGCAAAGAGTGGGGCTTTCCCAGGCAATTTTAACCAAACCCGATATCCTGCTTTTAGATGAACCCACCGAGGGCCTTGATCCTAATCAAAGAACCCAGATTAAAGATCTTATTGCTTCCCTGGGTAAAGACAGAACCGTTATTATTGCCTCTCATGTGTTAAGCGAGATCAGCCAGCTGGCCAAGCGGGTTGTGGTTATCAGCCAGGGTCAGGTGGTGGCTGATGATAAGGTGGCTAAACTTACTAAAATGGGAGAAGAACAAGTGCTGGAAATTGAGATTAAGGGTAAATCTGTACTGGCTGGATTGAAAAAAGTAAAAGGCGTTACTAAGGCCAGCAGGATAGGAACAAACCTCTACGCCCTGGAAGCTAAAACCAAACAGGATATAAGAGAAGAGATCTTTAAACAGGCCAAAAAACATAATTGGACTCTTTTGGGAATGAAAGAAAAACAGCAGGAGCTTGAGGATGTTTTTTCCAAACTGACAAAGGAAGTAAATGATAAATAAAAAAACGGTTTTAACCATAGCCAAAAAAGAGTTTAAAGGTTTTTTCAACTCACCTTTAGCATATGTTGTTACAGTCCCTTTTTTACTTATTGCGACTTTTTTATACTTCAGGCAGGTAATTGTGGTGGGAGAAGCCAGCCTGCGGCCATTTTTTGAATTTTTACCCTGGCTGCTTTTGTTTTTAATTCCGGCCCTGTCAATGAATTTACTTGCCAGTGAAGAAGGTAAAGGCACAATTGAACTTTTATTTTCCCATCCTATTACTACAGCTGAGATTGTGTTGGGTAAGTTTATGGGAGGTTTGGCTTTTTACCTTATTATTCTGGCCACCACCTTTGGACTGCCTATAACTCTTTTTATCTTTTCCCAGCCTGATCCGGGGATTATCTTCAGCCAATATTTAGGAGCAGTCTTTCTAGGGGCAATGTTTATGGCTATTGGTATTGCTGCCTCATCTTTTATCAAAAACACTATTGGTGCTTTTTTACTTGGAGCCAGTATCTGTTTTGTTTTAATTCTCCTTGGTCTTGATATGGTGCTTTTAACCCTGCCCTGGCCTTTTTCCCGAATTGTAGGGGAAGTTGCGGTTATGCCCCACATGAGATCTATTGCCAGAGGTGTTCTTGACTTAAGGGATTTAAGTTACTTTTTGGGAATGACGTTTGTGTTTTTAAGCTTGGCTACCGTTAAACTGCTGCAGCCGCAAACCAAAGAGCTTAAACTGAAAAAAAACAAACAAGTTTTGGCTTTTGCCCTGATTTTAGTTTTCAGCCTTGGGGTTAATATTGTGTTTCAGTTTTATCCTTTAAGACTGGATTTAACCAAAAACAACCTGTTTACGCTTTCGGCCGGAACCAAACAAACTTTGAAAAACTTAAACCAGCCGGTAAAAATAACGCTTTACTCTTCCAGAAACCTGCCTGCTACCTTACAGGTAACCCAGCAAGGCATTGTGGATATTTTAAAAGATTACAATCGCTTAAGTCCCAAGCTTGAGGTTGAATTTAAATATCCTGATGAGAATCCGGAAGTAGCTCAAGAAGCCCAGTTAAAAGGGGTCAGGCAAATGACGTTTAATACTATCGGAGCCTCAAAATTTGAAGTTCAGCAAGGATTTCTGGGCTTGGTTATTAGTGTCCCGGATGAGGAAAAACAAGATGAACAGGTTGACGAGTTGCAACCGGTTCCCGGTCAGGAAACTGGGGATAACCAGGAAGAGGTTTTACCCTTTATAAACAACACCGGAGATCTTGAATATCAGCTGACCAGAAGAATAAGAAAGCTTACTGATGCTGAAGAAAAAGTAGTAGCTCTTTATAACCAGGACTTTCAAAATCAATACCAGGCTTTTTATGAGGCTTTGCAGACCCAGTACCAAATAGAATACGTTGATTTAAATACTCCTGAGGCCAGTTTATCAGGTAAAACAGGTTTAATTTTTATTGACGGCGGAGAGGAAAAAGAAACTACAGCCTCAGCCATTTTAAAAGATTATCTGGCAGACGGCGGCAAGGCGTTGATTTTAACCAAAGGCGTGGTGGTTAATCCCCAACAGCTGGTGGTGGAAAAGAAAGACTCAGATCTGACCAAAATGCTGGAACAGGATTTTGGCATTAAAGTTAATCAAGACATGGTCTATGATTTGGAGTTAAATGAACCTGTTGCCCTGGGACAGGGACAGGTAAGATATATTATCCCCTACCCTTATTGGCTTAGAGCTTTGCCGGCAGACAATGGTTTTACTCCCAGCATGGGGATTGACAGTGTTATTCTGGGCTGGCCCAGCTCTTTAAACATTGAGAAAAAAGAAGGGATTACTTACACCAGCTTTTTGGAAACAAGCTTAACAGCCGGAACCCAGGAAGACAACTTTATTATCTCCCCTGATCAGATGAATATGTTGCCTGATCCGGTAAAAAAACATCTTACCCTGGGAGTGGCAGCTGAAGCTGAAAACAGCAAGTTGGCTGTAGTCACTGATTTTACCTGGGCAGCCGATCAGTTTGTTAATGGTGAACCCCAGAATTTAAGCCTTTTAAGCGGTCTTATTGACTGGCTGGTGCTGGAAAAGGATTTGGCTTCTATTCCCAGTAAAACAGCTGTCCAAAATGTTTTTAGGTTTACTGACCCCAACCAACCGGCTTTAGTTCAATATGTTAATATCCTTGGTCCCAGCGTAATGGTAATAATATTTGCCATCCTTTGGCTGTCCCGAAGAAAAAGACTTACCCAAAGAACTTACCAGAGGTAGAAACAAGCCTGCTTTTAGTGTAAAATAACAAAAAGAAAATAAGTTTAAACAAAATGCCACGGTGGCGGAACTGGCAGACGCGCGGGACTTAAAATCCCGTGGAGGTAATACTCCGTGTGGGTTCGATCCCCTCCCGTGGCACTTTTCCTGCCTTTTTTGCTATAATTTCTCCAATGGATCAATCTGTAGAAGAACATTTTTTTAAAAATCATGAGGTTGCCGGTGAGGTGGTTACCAGAACTAAATTTTTTGAGTTGAGCAAGTTTGGTTACCAGCGTCCTGATGATAAACCTTCCTTTTTAACTGCCAAAGAGATAACAATACCTGTTTACCAGGAAGATCAAGCTGTTTTAGTAAGGGCGGTGGAGTATAAGCCGCCGGTTTGTGAAGAAGATGAGGGTAAGCCGGTAAAAACGATGATTATTATCGGCGGCGGCTCTTCTGATGCCGGAGGCAATATTGCCCTGGCCGCCAGAATGGAAGATGCCCTTGATTTGCTGCCGGACCCTTCTTTTAGAGTGGGAAGATTTATCTTGCTTTCTCATCCGGAGGGAATGCCCAGATCCAAGCCAGGAGAGGGTAAAGAAGATTTGGCTGGCCAAAAAACCTTGGAAGCCTCTGCCCGGACTCTGGCCCAGGCCCTAGAGCATCCGGAATTTGGCTTTTCCTCTGCCTCTAAAGTCCTGGTTGGTTTTTCTGAAGGTGGAACTTTAGCTGCGGAAATGGCAGGACTGGAACCTGATAAGTATGAAAGTTTGGTGCTGGCAGACCCGGCCGGAATGGCCGAACATCCCCGGATGATGAAAGAGCTTAAGAGAAGCCGTGCTGCAGCCAGGCAAAAGTATCAGGCCAGAGGATTTTCCAAACAAGAGGCATCTAAACTGGCCCTGCAGGAAGTTTTAACTGCCTGGACAGCACCTCACGGCTCGCCTACCGGAGTTTTAGGTTTGGCAAGAGAGTTGATGCCCTGGTCAATTACAAGGCAGAAAAACAGGGTTTTAGGTGAAGCTTATGGTTTTGAAAACCGGTCTCCGGCAGCTAACACCGAAGTGGCCAAAACCGATTCCACCCAAGAGGCCAGGAAAAAGATAACCGCCCGGGTTTTCTTTGCTCCTGTGACTTTAGCTAAAGTGGTTAATATAATCACTGACAGGTTAACAAAATATGATAGCCAAAATCTGGTAAATACCCATCCGGCCAATCTTAGAGTTGATGTTTTAAAAATGTTAAAAGACATGTTTCCTCAAGCCGCAGCTTGCCATTTTATTGATTATCCAGAGATTACTCACAGTTCTGTAATGACCGATCAGGAGTACTGGCAAGGAGTGATGGCTAAGGTAAATGAGGCTGAACAACAGAAACAAGCACATTAAACTAAGCTTTTTTTAACTTCCAGGTTTTTTGAGCTTTGATTAAATGATAAAAATGCCGTTGCAGTTTTGAATAGATTCTTTTAATAGTTCCTGCAGTTCTTTACGCATAGTAGCAAAAGGGCAGATGTTAAGATCTTGTTCATCAGTTAAACAGCTGCATCTTGGATAAAGAGAGTTATAAAAGCCATTTGGTTGAATTAAATTAGGGCAGTTTTCCAATTCTTTAATCATAGGAAATTTTGTGTCTTGCATTTTATCTTAAATTTATTTTCCTTGCAAACTTTATTTTTTCTTTCTTGTTTAATCTTTTTATTTTTAATACAATGGTTTTAAGATGAAAAAAAGCCTGAGTTTAAGTTTAACAGTTGTTTCTCCTTTATATCTATCCTTGTCTTTTTTGTCTTTTGCCTTTCCTTTTTTGCTGGCCGGACCGCAAATTCTGGTTGGCAGCTTAGTTAACGCCTGTTTGTTTTCCTCTGTTTTGTTTTTGCCTTATCCCTGGTCTTTATCAGTTGTTTTTTTTCCCAGTTTGGCTGTTTTATCCAGAGGGTTAATTTTCGGGCCTGTAACTGGTTTTTTATTTTTGATGCTTCCCTTTATTTGGCTTAGTAATCTGATTTTAGTTTTTACTTTTAAAAGAGTCTCTTTGTTAAATAATTATTGGCTAGCCGCTTTTATGGCTTCTTTTGTTAAATTTATGGTCCTTTATGGTGTAGTTCAGGTTTTGTTTTCTTTTTCTCTTGTGCCTAAACTTTTTTTAACTACCATGGGTATTAACCAGTTTATGACTGCCTTAATTGGCGGCTTTATCGCCTTTTTTATTAAATCAGCTTATGATCATTTCCAAAGAACTTAACCAGCTTAAAGAGCTTTTGGCTACAGGGGAAAAATTAACAGCAATGTTGGCTCCGTCTTTTCCGATTGATTTTTCTTATCCTGAGATTGTGGGTAAATTAAAAAGACTGGGTTTCAGCCACGTGGTTGAGGTAGCCAGGGGGGCGGTTGATACCAATAAACAGGTAGTTGATTATTTAAAAAATAACCCGGAAAAAAGAGTTATAACCAGTCCCTGCTTTAGCTGTACCGGCTACATTAAATCAAAAAGACCGGATCTTATCCCCTACTTAAGCACAGCCGACTCACCCATGAAAGCTACGGCTAAAATAGTTGAGGAAAAGTTTCCCGGCACTAAAGCAGTTTTTATTGGTCCCTGCTTAACTAAAAGACTTGAGGCGGGCAGCTACAGCCAGCCGGAAATACTGGTGATTACCTTTCAGGAACTTGGTGAGCTTTTTAAACTTTGGAAGATTAAAGAGTCAACAGAAGATTTGACTGCCAGGTTTGACCTTTTAGAAGAAAAAACCAGGCTTTATCCTATTTCCGGCGGTCTTTGCCAAAGTGCCGGAGTCCATGAAATTTTAGCTGAAGATCAGTTCCAAATGGTTTCCGGCCTTGCCAATCTTGAGAAGGCATTGGATGAGTTTGCCAAGAATAAAAACATCAGGCTTTTGGATATTCTTTTTTGTGACGGCGGCTGCATCAACGGCCCGGGAATTGTTTCTTCGGCTAATGTAGAAGAAAGACGTCATAAAATCATTAAGTTTTGGTCAACTCATTTGTGATTAAAAAAAATTTTTTTAAATTTTTTGAAACTGATTTTATTAATTTTTTTAAGTTTTCTTTTTTAAGATTAATAGCTCTGATTATAATTAAACTTAAACAATAATTTAAATATTTAAAGTTAAAAAAAGGAGAAGATATGTTTTCTTTAAAAGGAAAAAAAGCTTTGGTAACCGGTGCTTCCCGGGGCATTGGTAAAGGAATCGCCTTGGCTTTTGCCAGGCAGGGAGCGATGGTGGCAGTAAATTACAGGGCAAATGAAGCCATGGCCCAGGAAGTGGTGGAAGAGATAAAAAAAATGGGAGGATCAGCCATGGCAGTAAAGGCAGATGTTTCCCAAAAACAGGAAGTGGACATGATGGTTAGTAAAGTGGCTTCTGAGTTTGGCGGCATTGACATTCTGGCAAACAATGCCGGCATAGTGGCTTACAGGCCGTTTGCCCAAATGGAAGAAGCAGACTGGGATCAGGTTCTGGACACCAATCTTAAAGGCCAGTTTTTTTGCATTAAAGCAGTGGCTCCTTACATGGAAAAACAGGGTAAAGGCAGGATTATAAACTTATCTTCTATTGCCTCGGGCGGAGTTGGAGTTGGTTTTTTAAACCTGGCTCATTACTGTGCCTCAAAAGGAGGAGTTGTGGCCTTAACAGAAGAGTTGGCACTGGAGTTAACTCCCAAAGGGATTAATGTTAATGCTATTGCTCCGGGTGCTATTGATACAGATATGAGCAAGGCTGTAGCCAGCAATCCGGAAGTTTTAAAAGGACTGCTTGCCCGGGTGCCCAAAGGTAGACTGGGCAAACCTGAGGATATTGCTGCCATGGCAGTTTTCCTGGCCTCAGATGAAGCTGATTACTGCACCGGCGCTGTTTTTTATGTTGACGGCGGCTGGCTGGCCAGCTAAACAAAGCCAAAAAGAAAATTAAAACAGCTAAAAATATAGTATAATAAAAAAACTCGGAGAGTGGCGCAGTTGGCTAGCGCGCGCGCTTTGGGAGCGCGAGGTCCCGGGTTCGAGTCCCGGCTCTCCGACTTCTTGTATCAAATTAAAAAAACAATATGAGCAAACTTACTAAGTGGAAAGTTTTAACAGCCAAAACCATTCATGAAACTTCCTGGATCAAGATTATTGAAGAAAAATGTCAGGCTAACAGCAAAACTTTAACCTATACTTACACCAAAAGAGTTGATGAAGGACCGTTAATCATTCCTGAAGCAAAGGAAAACCTTTTGTATATGGTCAGACAGTACCGCCATCCCATCAGAAAGATAATCTGGCAGTTTCCGGCTGAAGGCAAGTTTTCCAATGAAAGCTGGCATCAGGCTGCAAGAAGAGGGGTTGAAGAAGAGGTGGGTTTAATACCGGGTAAACTGATTGATCTTGGTGTTCTCTACCCTGATCCCGGCGGACTGCAGCAGAAAACCAGGCTTTTTATTGCCCGCAATCTTAAAACCCCGGCTTTTAAAAAGAAAAAAAGAACCGAAAAAGGCCAGGAAGAAGAAGAAAAACTGGAAGTAAAAAAGTTTACCAGAAAACAAATAGATAAACTGATTGAAAAAGGTGAAATTTGCGACAATTGGACCTTATCTGCCCTTTTTTTATATGATGCTTACAAACAGTCTTTGTTGAAAAAG
>DBQG01000001.1 GCA_002305125.1 Patescibacteria group bacterium UBA1400
TGCCTGAGCAATACGAAAAGCCAGCCCTGACCATTTTTCTTTAACTTCGTCGTCCATTGCACTCATAGCCATTTCTCTCCGCCAACCGCTTTGAGTAAATGGTCCTCCTGCCATATTAAAATTAACCACATCAATAAGTCTTAAATTTAATGGATCAACTTTACCCCCCTGTTCAAATAGTTTTTGAATTTGTTTACGACTGGAAAAAGGCAATGCCTTTCCCTCAGTGACCATAAACATTAAAAAGTTGGCTGCTTCATCACCATCCTGATATTTTTCTAAAAAATGTTCAAAAGCATCTAGGGGTCTGACAAAATCCTCATAAGCAGGAGAAACAACGCCGGGAAAATTAGGATCCTGAGGAAGTCTGCCTCTGGCTACCATTTCCGGCATTCTTAAAATCAGCATTTCATAGCCTTTACCAATGCTCATTGCTCTTCTAACTCTTTGCTCTGACCACTCCTTTTTAAACTGCTCATCATCCAGTCCATATTTTGCTTTTATCACTTTTTCCATTCTGCCTCTTACCCACTCATCCACATCGCTTTCTCTATCATGAGCGCCGTACAATACGCTTTCTGAAGGAATCCAGTTTCCATTTCTTGACCTTATGGTAGTCATACCAACTTCATAAAGTCTGGCCGCCAGCTCCACTTCTTCTTCTTTAAAAAGCTGATCAAAAAGATCGGGAGTAAACCTTTCCATCATGTGTTCAAACTCTTCAGGCTTGGCCGCTCCATGCTCTACTGCAGCCAGTCCGTCATGAACCATCTTTCTCATTTTTAATCTAGCACTATACTCGTTTCTTATTTTCTGTCCTTCCTGACCAGGAATAGCTGTCAGCTGTAGCATAAATTCTGCTGCCTTATTTAACTGATCCATACCCATGTTTCTTAAAGCGTCTGAAGAGAATTCGCTAGGAAAAGCATCAACAATTGCAAAATATTCTTCAAATACCTGTTCTCTAAAATCTCTACCTGTTGCACCAATATCTTTTATTAAAGATTTTTCCCTATCAGAAAAAAATTCATATCTACTTTTTCTAGATTGCTCTTCCTGGCTTAGCATCCTATCCGCTTCAGCCTCTGTCAGTCCTTGATTATCCATTAGCATTTGCTTTTTAATCTGCCTAAAGGCTGCTTCTTCTTCTGGAGTTCTTACTTTTCCAACATCTCCCTTAGTAAGTAAAATTCTATCTAGTTCATTTTTTTTCTCTGATAGAGTGGTTGTTAATCTGTGCCTGGCAATTTCATCAAGTTTCCAATCAAAATCTTTGGGCTGAGCCTCAACTTGCCTAGTTAGCCTTTCGCTGGCTCTAGCTAGTGCCACTCTAGCCTGGGCTTTTTTGTCTCCTAAATCCTCAGAAGAAGCTTTTCTCAACTCCTCCAGCGCATCTTCTACCTGCTGATCAATACTTCTCCTTATCTCTTCTGTTTGTTTGCCATAATCTGTTTGTAAAAATCTTTCAACTCTTTCGTTTCTTTCTTTAAGAGACTCCTGAAGTTGTTTTTTTTCCTCTGCAGTAAGTTCTCTTTCTCCCTGTTTGTCGGTTAGATTTCTTATTTTTTCTAAAAGCTGATGAAAAGAAGCAAGCAAAGCACTAAAGCCCTTTTTTTCTTTTTTAGAGTTTTCTGTCTCTCTCTCAGTCATTGTTTTTATTATACATTTTTACTAAATTTTGGCCAATTAATTTAGACCTGTTTATGTCTTTTCTAATTTGCTCTTGAAGTTCTTTTTTTGTTTTAAAAACCATTACAGGCCTTAAAAAGGCCAGAAGCTGAAAAAATATTTTTTCTCCCAATTCAACCTCATCTTTCAGATTAAAAATAAATATTTCTGCTACCAGCTCTTTTTCTTTGAAAACGGGCCGTGGGCCATAATAAAGCAATCCTGTTTTCATCTCCTTGCCTAATTTAACTCTACACAGAAAAACTCCATTTTTAAAAGGAAAGTTTTCTTTTAAGTTTATAGTCGGAAAGCCTAGTTTTTTTCCCCTTCCTTTCCCCTTAACCGCTGTTCCAAAAAACCATTTATCTGTTACAATATTTTTAATGTTTATCGCTGCCATAATTTTCCTTACCTTAACTATTATAATTTTTTTTACTTCACAGGGTTTGATTAAAAATCTTTTTAAAAACTTTTTTCTTTTAACTAAAAACAAATTAGCTGCTATTCAGATTATAACCTGGTTTTTGCTTCCAGGAACAGTAATCCATGAACTTTCTCACATGTTGGTGGCAGAAATTTTGGGCGTCAGAACCGGAGCATTCAGTTTTATCCCTGAACAAATAGATGAAACGAGGTTTAAGGTCGGCAGTCTTAAAATAAATAAAACTGATCCTTTCCGCTATACCCTTATAGGATTGGCTCCTCTTTTGTTGGGTCTTATTATTGTTTTTGCTGTTTTTAAATTTGGTCTTGAGTCTTTTTTTAGAAATCCTTCAAGCTTTTTTTCTCTTCATGTTTATCTTAAAATCTTTTATCTTTTTTTGACTTATTTGCTTTTTACTGTTATCAACACCATGTTTTCTTCCCAAAAAGACCTAGAAGCAGTCCTAATTCCCCTGGTCTTTTTTTTGATTTTACTTACTAGCCTTTGGCTTGCCAGGTTTGAATTGTCTTTTTCCCATCAAACTTTAAACCTAATGGCCGACATTATTGCTGATTTTAACAAAGCTTTATTTCTGGGGCTGATTCTAAACCTACTGGTCTTAGGATTAACCAAGCTGATAAATTTTGTTATCATAAAAATATATGGCCACTAAAAAAACCTTTGCCCAACTCCTTAACCAGCAGGGTGTTCCTTTGGTCAAAACAATTGTTTATCAGCTAAATGATCCCAAAAAAGAGTTTTTTGTTTTTAACGGTGAAAAAATCACAAAACAAGAAGCAGAAAATGCTTTAAGAGGATGGGCCAATGCTAATTATCCCGAGATATTTCCAAGAACTTATTTTTTAACTGAAGACTATTCTCTGCCTGTTTTCCTAAGTTCTCTTTTAAAAGAAATTCAAGCTGCTCAACCAGAACAAAGCCTGCCTGCTATTGATAAATTGGCTGCCTGGCAAAAAGCCCTGGAAGAAGATGAACAGTGGAGAGATACCTTAGCCTATGCCAGCTCTCATGACCTTGATTATCTGTCTCAGCTTGATTTGGAAAACCAGCTTAAATTAATCAATCAAGTACAACAACAAACTAAAGCCCAGGTTCAGGTAAGCCAATCTGACCGTCTAAACAAACTACAGACTCATTGGCAAACTTATCTTCCAAATGAACAACAAGAAGAAATCTTGTCTTCTATTGTAGAACATGTTACTCAAGAGGTTGTTAATGCTCAACAAGAAATAGAGCATCAAAGCTTGCAAGAACCTGAAACTAGTAAACAAGAAAGAAACTCTGTTGTTTTTAACCAAGATTTTTTTCAATTATCCTTACAGGGTTTGTGCGAACAAGACCAAGAGATTGCTGCCGCCCTACCCGTTAGTGAAAGAAGAAAATTAGCAGCTGTTTTAGCTGAAAGTAGCCTAACTACTACTGATCCTAAAACCCTAACAAAAGCTCACCGTGCTTTAAATGAGGCGGCTATAAGGCTTGATCTTAACAGGGAGGGAGTAATTACTGCTGTGGGAAATACTCTTGGTTTAGAAGAAAGAAAGGCTCAGGAATATGTTAATTTGCTTGAAGCCAATCTTCCCTCCAATCCTTCCCCAACCACTAGACAGACTTTAAAGGCAATGGAAACAAGCTTAAACGACCTTGATGTTTTAACCAATGCCTCCCTGGTTGCTTCAGAAACCGATCTTTTAGCCGCTCAAAGACAACTAGCTCCTTTAATTAAGAACTACTATCGGGCCCTACCTTTAGCTCAGGTCGAGGGTTGGCAAAATATGCCTGTTTCTAAGCAGGCGCGCTTATGGAGTAAAAGAATTAGCAAATTAGCCAAAGAAAACGGCTGGAAAAATCTGCAAAATTTAGATCCTGTTGTTGTTGAAAACTTGTTAAGGGGTATTGGTACAAAAAAATTAGAACAAATACTTGAGCAGCAGGGAGAAAAAATTAAGGGTTCCACTGAAGATGAAGAGGTTAAAAAAGCTAAAAATCGAAAAACTAAACTTCTGCGCCTTTATTTTAAAATTGAAAGTCTAGAAAAACTTCTTAAAGATAAAAATCTTCCCCTTGCTTTTAGACTTAATGTTAGGGGAGCTGCAATTAAGGCTGCTTTTTTAGAATTTTCAGAAAAGGTTAATCCTTTTAAATTGTCCTTTTACAATTATCATATGCCTGGACCAACCCAGTTTGCCGTCGGCAAACTTAAAGCTTTTAATAAAAAATGGAACTATCTTAACAGAGAAACTCCGTTGGGTTTTATTTTTGCTCCCTTTTTTAAAATTAGACAGGCTGATTATAAATTTTACTCTTGGCGCTGGAAACAATGGGGAAGGTTAGTAGGTAAAATTTCTCTGCCTGGTTCAAGCAAACACAGTTTCCTTTATCAACTTCCTAATAAGCTTAAACCTTCTCACTGGTTAAGACCTGTTTATTGGGGAAGGATTGGAGCCGGCAAAGCAATGAGCTGGATAGGATCAAAGCTGGGTCAACAAGCCCTGGGAAAAGCCTTTAGTTTCCTGGGAAAAACATTTTTAAACTACACCTTTAAGGGTATGTTTAAAAAACTTCTGAGCACTGGTTTGGGCCTAGCTTTAAAAGGGTTAATTGGCGCCGGAACAGGAGGGATTGGCATTGTTATTGGTGTTGCCAGCACGCTTTTAAATTCTCAAAAAATAAAGATGCTTTTAAAAACCGCTGCCACGGGGGCAGTAATTTTGCTTGGTGCCGCCATCGGCTGGCTGGCCTCTCATATTTTTACTATGGCAGGCATGATTTTAGGAGCTAAGGTGGGTGGTATTTTAGGCTTCATGGTAGGAGGAACTTTTGGATTTGCCCTTGACAGCCTCATTGCTTCCATGGGAGGAATGCCTGAGGTGGCTGCTGCTGCTGGAAAAATTGGGGGAAGTGCGGCAGGGTTCTTGCCTGCTGCTGCCTCTTCTTTTGCCACCTCTTCTGTTTTAGGAACAACCATTGTTGTAAGCGGTGGTTCCGCCCTTATAGGAACCTCTGTTGCTTATGGCCTTATTCAACACAATACTTCTTCTGCCTTTGTTTCTCCTCCAGACATTACTGCAGAAATTGCCCCAGAAAAAAAACCTTTAATTGTCCAAAAAAGCGCCCTTCCTTCCACTGCTAAACCAGGAGACACTATTACCTACACTATTTCTCTCACTACAGGCACGGGCAACATTACGGAAATAAAACTAACCGACGATATTGATCAGCAAAGCTTAACCAACATCCAAGTTAATCCACCGGCCTCCTACAATCCCTCTCAAATTAACGGAGAAATTGTATTAGAAGGACTTGAATTAACGTCTCCAGGATCTACTATTAATTTTTCTTATACTGTCCAGGTTAAAAATGACATTGATCCGAACACCGTCATTTTTAATAAAGCTGTTGTTACGGGTTTACATGAGAATCAAACCATAAGTCAAACCGCAACTTTTTCTTTAAATAGCGATGGATCTGATATTGCCAAACGGGCTAAAGAAATTACTAACAATTTAGAACGAGGTTTTTGGGACTTTTACAATTATTCACCTGATTATCCCGAACTTTTTGACCAGGTTGAGTTTGCCTGTTGCCCTAATCATTGTTATTCTTGCGTTAGCTATCCCGACGTTTGTGAACCCGAAAATTGCAGTGGCAACCCTAGCGACTTACAAAAAGCAGACTCTTTATTTTGGTGTACTTGGCTGCCGATTAAAGCATATACAGAAACAGGACATTCTATTGGCAAACATTTGGGGGTTGGTTCTTTAAAAAACTGGTTTGAACAACAGGGAAGATTTTTGCCCTCCACAACCCGGGTTACCGATCTTAAGCCTGGTTATGTTATTTTTTTTCAAAAACAAAACAGTCAGGGAAGTACCTACTGGGCTCACACCGGGGTTGTTTGTGAGGTTTATCCAGACGGCATCCAGGTTTGTGAATCTAACAACTATTGTAAATTTTGCGATTATACTGCCTCTCAACAGGGACATGTTCAGAATAAAGGTAGTTTAATTATAGGAGGGTATGGAACTCCGTGATAAAAAACTTTCTCAATAAAATAAACATTAAAGTTATTATTTTTGCTTGTTTCCTATTTTTAACAACAGTGCTTGTTTTTGCTTATTTTTTAACTAAAAACTCCTCCACTAATCAACCCCTTCCTTCTTTAAATCCAAATCTTAAAACAAAAATACCTTCTCAGTCTAAAGCGCAAGAAGATTTTTCCAGGCTTGATAAAGAGATTAAAATAGAGAAGGTGGACCCTCCAAGCATTGGCAACGAACTTAAAAGCATTTATCAGCAAAACCCCTGGCTAGAACAACTTCCTTTAAGAACTAAAAGGTATGTTATCTTATATGACTGGGAGCTTAAATCTATAAGAATAAGAATTATTGTAGATGCTTCTTCCTCTATTTCTTATGATAATCAAATTAAAAGCATAAAAGAAGAGGCCTTAAAAAACTTACAAAAAATAGGCGTAGATATTAATAAGGTTCCTTTTTATTATGTTGTCTCGCCTTTTAATTAAACAAGCTATCTAATTTGACCCCATTTGTTATCTTTTCAAGCTTAAAGCTTTCTTGTTATACTTTTAATATGAAACAACATCCTGTTCCTCAAAATATTTCTTCTTATCAATTTAGGCTTATAGGAGAAATGACCCTTAAACAATTTTTAGAACTTATTGCTGGCTTTATTGCTGCCTGGCTTATTTACACTCTTAATGTGCCTGTTTTTATTAAATTTCCATTTATTTTTCTGGCTATTATGGGAGGCGTTGCTTTGGCTTTTCTTCCCATTGAAGAGCGTCCTTTAGATGTTTGGATCGTTAACTTTTTCAAAGCTGTTTATTCTCCCACTCAATATGTCTGGAAAAAACGCAATCCTATTCCTCTTGTTTTTCAAAATACAACTTATTATCACCCCCTCTTAAACAAACAAACAAAAGAGCTAAAAAAAGACAGGGGCAAGCTGGAAGAATATTTAAAAACCCTTCCCTCATCTTCTCTCGTTAAAAGTACAAATAAGATTGAAGAAGACGAAGATGTTAGGTTAAAAAATATTTTTAACCTGCTTGGCCCCTCTCCTTTAGACAAAAAAAGAGTTAATGTTCCCGGGGAAGGAAAGGCTGTCATAAAAACAAAAATAAGACAGCTAGCTCCTCAAACAGATATAAAAATTGTCCCTAAACAGGTTTTTCCAAAAGAAATTGCTGTCCCCGAAGAACAAGTTTTTAAAAAATCTTTGAAAAAAGCCGCCCCCGCCACTGGTCCCATTGTTAAACCGGCTCCCCGTTTAAATCCACCAATTTTAGTAGATTCAACCAAAGAAGAAAAACTTGATCCGTCTGTGGCTGCTCAATTCTCAACCACTCTTCCTATTCCCCAAACTCCAGAAACACCTAACCTGGTGGTAGGAATGGTAATAAGCGATTATGACAAAATTATTACTGGAGCCTTAATTGAAATTCTTAATCAAAACAATGAAACCGTGAGAGCTTTAAAAACAAACAAGCTAGGGCAGTTTTTTTCTGCCTCTCCATTAAACAGCGGTGTTTATCAAATTAAAGTTGAACATCCCGGATGGGAGTTTGATATAATCAAACTTAAGGCAGAGGGAAAAATAATTCTTCCCATTAAGATAAAAGCAAAAAATAGAAAAAAAGATCCTTAATATGAATCCTGCCCAAGTTCCTATTAAAGCCAGCACTCAAGAACATCTAGACCTGGAAGATGTTAAAGATAATGTTGTTATCTTAAAAGATGGGTCGTGCCTGATTGTCTTACAAACCAATGCCGTTAACTTTGACCTCTTATCAGAAAATGAACAAGATGCCACTATTTATGCTTATGCTGGTCTTTTAAACTCTCTTTCCTTTCCTATTCAAATTTTTATCCGTTCCCGCCAAAAAGATATCTCCTCATATCTCAAACTATTAAAACAGCAAAAACAGAAGCAACAATCAGAAAAATTAAAAGAGCAAATAAGTAAATATCAAGAGTTTGTGGAAAAAATGGTTAAAGAGAATGAGGTTTTAGACAAGAAATTTTATGTTATTATTCCTTTTTCTACTTTTGATCTCGGTGTTTCTCAAACGGTTAAAAAAAGCGTTATTGGAAAAAAGAACCAACTTCCTTTTCCTAAGGAATATATTTTACAAAAGGCAAAAACAAGCCTGCTTCCCAAAAGGGATCACATCATAAAACAATTTACTAGAATTGGTTTAAAAATCTCCCAATTAAACACAAGACAACTTGTAGAACTTTTTTATGATATTTATAATCCAGACTTAAAGGCTCAAAAATTAAGAGCTGCCGACGAATATTCTAACTTTGTTGTTGAACCAAATATTAAAGATCAAGAAGATAAAAAAGATAAAGAAACCAAGGATTAATTTGTTATGAACTTTATTTCCAATCTTTTACCAACTAAAAAACAAAAACCTTCTACTCAAAAAGAAGAAAAAGTCCTCAAAAATAATGATAAAACCGAGGTTTCCGGCAATTCTACCGAAGCTAAGGCAGCAATTGAGAGCTTAACAAATGGCCTTACTTCTATTAAAGATGTAATTGCTCCCCCTTCTTTAGAGGTTGATTTTTCCCATATTAAAATTAATCAAACCTATTATCGTACTCTATTTGTGGCCGGTTTTCCCCGTTTTGTTAATGCTAACTGGCTGGCCCCACTAATTAATTTTGATCATCCTTTAAATATTTCTATGTTTATTTACCCTGTTGAAGTTAAAGAAATTTTAGATGATTTAAAAAGAAAGATTGGAGAAATGGAGGCCGAGGTTCAAACCGACATTCAAAAAGGTAAAATTATAAATATCGATACTCAGGTTAAACTGGAAGATGCTCATGATCTTCAAAAACAGTTGGCCAAAGGAGCGGAAAGGTTTTTTCAGTTCGGCCTTTACATTACCATCGCTTCAAGGTCAGAAAAGGAACTTAACAGAATTAGCCAACAAGTACAGTCGGCCCTGGGTTCTGTTATGATTGTTTCTAAAGTTGCTTCTCTTCAAATGGAAGATGCTTTTAAAACCACTCTTCCCACTTGTACAGATAAACTTATGATTACAAGAAATATGGATACCACCAGCCTTGCCACTACTTTTCCCTTTACTTCCTCAGAATTAACCTCCAATGAAGGAATTTTATACGGGATTAATGAACATAATGACTCTCTGGTTATTTTTGATCGCTTCTCTCTTGAAAATGCCAACTCTTTAATTTTAGCCAAAAGCGGTTCGGGAAAAAGCTATTTGGTTAAGCTGGAAATTCTGCGCTCTTTAATGTTTGACACCGAAGTTATTATTCTTGACCCCGAAGGAGAATATAAAACTCTGTGCGAAACTGTCGGTGGTTCTTATATTGATTTTTCTTTTGATTCCAGCTCTAAAATAAATCCTTTTGATCTGGCTGCCCGACAAGAAGAGGGCGAAAATGAATTAGGTTTAAAAATACTGTCTCTTCATTCTCTTTTTAAAATTATTATGGGAAATCTTACCCCTACCCAAGAAGCAATGTTAGATAGGGCTCTTGTTTTAGCCTACAAACAGAAAGGGATTACTGTTGACCCCAACTCTCAAACAAAAGAACCTCCCTTAATGGAAGACTTATATAAAGTATTAATTGGTATGGAGCAAAAAGATGCTTTAGAAATGGCCTCAAGGCTGGAAAAGTTTATAAAGGGTTCTCTGCGTGGTGTTTTTGACCAATATTCTACCGTTGATATTAAAAACCCCTTTACTGTTTTTTGCATTAAAGAGCTTGAAGACGAACTAAGGCCTATTGCTATGTTTATTATTCTTGACTTTATTTGGACTAAGGTTAAAAAAGAATTAAAAAGAAGAATTCTTGTTGTTGATGAGGCGTGGTACTTAATGAAACATCAGGATTCTGCTACTTTTCTTTATGGAATTGCTAAAAGGGCCAGAAAATATTATCTTGGTCTAACCACCATTACTCAAGACGTTGAAGATTTTTTAAATAGTGATCATGGCAAGGCCATTGTTACCAATAGCTCTTTACAAATTTTAATGAAACAATCTCCTGCTGCTATTGAAACGGTGGGAAAGGTTTTTTATTTATCTCAGGGTGAAAAAAATCTACTTTTATCTGCTGAGGTTGGTAGGGGCTTATTTTTTGCCGGTAACAACCATGTGGCTATTAGGGCTGTTTCTTCCGAGGATGAACATAAATTAATTACCTCAAAACCTCAGGACATCCTTGCTCAACAAAAAGAGGTTGACATTCAGGCTTCAATTAAAAAAGAGCTTGAAGATAATCTTTCTCAACAATCTTCCAACCCTCAAGAGACTTTAGAAATGATTCAAAAACAAGAGCAGACTTCTAAAACCTAAAATCTAAATTATTACTATTCTTTTATTCTTACTGGCATAATAATGTGAAGAAAAGAATTTTTTCCTGCTGGTTTAAAAACCCCCGGTTTAAGGGGCCCTGACAACTCTATTTGAATTTCTTTGGAATCAAGAATCCCTAAATACTCTTGTAAGAATCTATAATTAAAGGCTATCTCACAATTTTCCCCCTCTTTTTTAATCTCTAGGCTTGTTTTATTTTCTCCAACCTCAGGGGCATCTGCTTCAATTTCCAGTTTATTTTCAATAATTTTAAATTTAACAATGTTGGCACTGTCTTTGGCTAAAATAGAGGCTGTCTTAACTGCTTGTTGTAACTCTTCCCTATCCAAAACAATCTTTGTTTCACAATCTTGAGGAATAATTTTTTCAAAGTCAGGATACTCTCCCTCTAAAAGTCTTGTTATAATTTCTGCCCCCTTAACCGCAAAAATTATTTGATTGTCGTCTTTTACCATTTCAATTTCTTCTTTTTCTTCCCCCTGTAAATAAACCCTCACCAATTCCATTAGGGCTAAGGCGGGAATTATTAGCTTCTCATCTTTTTGTTTGGTCTTTAGGTTAATTGTTTTTAAACTCAATCTATAGCCATCAGTAGATGCCAACCCTATACTTTCTCCAAAATTCATTTTAACCCCAGTTAAAATAGGCCGTGATTCGTCCTGTGAGGCTGTAAAAGCCACCTGCTCTATGGCTTTTATTAATTTTTTAGCTTCAAGGCTTACTTTTTCAAATCCCTCTTTTAGTGTTTCAATGCTGGGAACTGCAGGATATTCTGTGGCAGAAATTCCATTAAAAGAGGCCTTATAATTTCTACAGGAAACACTTAACTTATCTTTATTAAGCTCAAATAAAACCTTGTCTGCGGGAAGAGAGGAAATAAAATCCACAATTATTCTGGCGGGAATGGTTATTTTTCCTTCTTGTTCAACTTTTGCCGGCAATCTTAAATTTATTCCCGTTTCAAGATTGGTTGCTGATAATTTTAAACTTCCTTTTTCTGCAGAAAATAAAATATTTTCTAAAATAGGAAGCTGGGGTTTTGATTTAACAAACTTTCCTACAATAGAAAGCCCTTTGTTTAAATTTTCCTGTAAAATTGTTAATTTCATTTGGTTATAAAAAGTATTTTAAACCCTTTTTTATTCTAGCTTCTATTTTGTTTTTATTCAATTATTAAATTAGTAGTATTAGTAGGGGGTGTTTAAAAGTGGAAAAATGTCTTATTGAGACGTTGTAAAACGCTGTGGAAAACTTGTTTTGTTTTGTGGAAAAGTTTATAAAAAGTTTATAGTTTTCAACTTTTCCCCAAACAATAAACAATTTCTCTAAAAGTTTTCCACCTACTTTTCCCCAACTATTCTTCCCCATATATTCTTTTTTTTAGGGCCTCAATATCAAACCTTAAAGACTCAGAGGTGATGCTGTTTTTGCTTATTTTTTCAATAGAGTGCATAACCGTAGTATGATCTCTTCCTCCAAAAATTTCTCCTACCCTCATTAAGGGAAAATCAAGCTCGGTTTTAAGCAAATACATGGCAACCTGTCGGGGAAAAACAATCTCCTTATTTCTTTTAGGGCCCTTGATTTGATTAAGTTTAATATTAAAATAAGAGCAAACAGCCTCAAGAACCTCTTTAGATTTAACATTTTTTTTAGTTTTAGGTTTTTTGTCAGAAACTTTACCCAAAAGCTTTTGTGCCATTTCTGGAGTAATGGGTTGGTTGGTTGCGTCTCCTTCGGTAATAATTCTAATTAAAAAACCCTCAAGCTTTCTGGTACTTTCTATATTAGAGGCAATAAGCTGGGCAACGTCCATAGGGAGAGGTCTTCCCCACTGTCTTGACTTAATAAGTAAAATAGCTGTTCTTAGTTCAAAGTTGGGTTGTTGAATGTCTATGGTTAAACCCCCCTCAAATCTTGATCTTAACCGGTCTTCTAAACCAACAATTTGGTCAGGAAGCTTGTCGCTGGTTAAAACAATGTGTCCTCCGGCCCGGTGAATTGTGTTAAAGGTGTGGAAAAATTCTTCCTGAACAGTATTTTTACCACCAATAAACTGAACATCATCAATTAATAAGAGCTTGGCCGAACGGTATTTTTCTCTAAAAGAAGAAGTGGACTTGGTGCGGATGGCATTAATAATTTCGTTGGTAAACTCTTCGGCAGAGGAATAAACAATTAAAGCCCGAGGGTTTTGATTTATGAGTTGATGACCAATAGCCTGCATTAAATGGGTTTTTCCCACCCCTACCCCTCCATATAAAAAAAGAAGGTGATAGGATTTGCCGGAGTTTTTAATAACAGACCTGGCCGCAGCATAAGCAACCTCGTTTGAAGAAGAAACGGCAAAATTTTCAAAAGTAAAGTCAGGCCTAAGACCGGTAAATCTAATAGCTTTTTTAATGGATCTTTTGTTTTCTTTTTCATAATTTAAAGACAAAAGGGGAGTTTCAGATTTTTTAGTAGATCCTTTGCCATTTAAAAAATCAGGTTTAACGGTAAATTTAAGTTCATTTTTAAGCTTGGTTAGGTTATCTAAAATTTCTTTTACTTGTCCCAGATATCTTTCTTCAATTGTATTTTTAGCAAAAGGATTTGCTACAGCCACCTCTATAATTTGTCTTTTTTCAGAAACCTTTTTAGTGGTTAAAATTTTAGTGTTGGCAAACCATGAAGAAAAAATTGGTTTAGAAAGATTAAGTTGAAGTTCTGTTAAGGTTGATTGCCAAAGATCTTTATTATTCATAATTCTTTTTAAACAATTAAAAATTGAGGGCAGAGGGTTTTTTAACGCAAGGAAAGCCTTTTGTTTAACATCTTATTTTTAATAAGTTTTCCACAATTTGTCAACCACAACTTACTATATCAAGTTTAAAAAAATTAACGGGGAGTCTCTGCGGCCACCTCACCAACCTTGGCAGTAGCATCAAAGGCAAAAAACAAGGCCATCAGTAGTTTTGTAAAACCATCACCTCCTTTTTTGCCGAGTTTTAAAATATCTTTCCAGCTCTTTTTATCTTTGGTTAAACCTAGAGATTTTAAAACCTCATTTTGTACTTCTTCTAAGCTTGCTTCGTCAGACACTCTAATTCCGTGTTGGGATAAGGCCCTTTTGGCCAAAAGAAGAGCTTTTTGATGTTCTTGAGAAGACAGGGATTCTTGTATTTGCCTAAGCCTCTCTTTTATTTCTTCAGTGTCTAGACCCTCTTCTTCTTGAGCTTGTTTAAAAAGTGCCTCAAAAGCTTCTTCTTCTCCCTTTTTAATTCCTAAAATATCATGAAGATAAGATCTTTCAGTTGTTACAGCTTCAGGGGAAGCTGTTGCGGCAGGGGGTTTTTCTTGAGAAGAGCGGACTTCCGGCGGTTTGGTTTTAAAAGAATAAGTCGGTGAAAGTTGCTTTTCCGCCCTAGAAAGAACAGCCGCTTGTTCTCCGGGGGATAGCTCAGTAAAGTTTTTCGAACTTAAATCATCAGCCTGGGCAGCTATTGTCTGAGCCTCCTGGACAAGCCTGTTTTCAAAAGTATTATAATCAATAGTTTCTCCTCCCAACTCAACCTGTAAACTATTTTTTAATTTTTTTAAAGCCTCTGTAGCCCTCATTTTTAAGACAGGATCTTGGGTTTGATCAGCAACTTCTGTTAAGGCAAAAACATAATCTCCTAAATAAATTGTGCCCGGATGTTGGCCATCAGCCTCGTCAATCCAGCAAAACTCAACAGCCCCACTTTGATCACCTGCAGCCCTAACATCAGCACCTTCTCTTCCCTGTTTTTTTTGTTCTGCTGCCGTTATTGCTCCGGCTACCCGGTGAGCCTGCTCTACTAATGGTTCTAAATGAGTTCTAGGAATATTTTGAAAGCGTTCTTGTCCTTGAATATCTCCCAATCTTGAGAAAAGGCCAACTTTTCCGGTGGGGTTTTCTGGTGATAAAATTGCTGGAACTAAAACCCCTTCCACAGCACTATCAAAAGTACTAACTACTTGTTCTCTGGGAAGAAGTTCTGTCTGGGGAGGTTTTTGTTCTTCGGACATTTGATTTAATACTAACTTTTTTTTACTTCTATTGCAAGCAATCTTGTTTATATGATATTCTGATTTTAAGAGGAAAAAATGACTGAAACCAGAACAGTAAATCCTTTGACAGTTGCAACTTTTCCCCCAGAAGGAGCCCCTATTGTAAATGAGGGGAATGCTGCTAGTGCCGTTGTTCACCAATTGAGAAGCGAGGCGGAACAGAGAAGACAGGCATCTCAAAGAGAAGCAGGACCCAGAAGTTTAAAACAAAGATATGAAGAACAAAAGCCTAGAGAAGAAGGGGTAGCAGCAATTGCCAATAAAGAACAATGCATTCCTGGTAGAAAGTTTAAAAGTCTTGAATTTTTAACCTCAGGGGAAGGAGAGTTTGAGCTTAGTAAAGAACAGGACAAAAGGCTTTATGATGAGGTAGATAGAGTTTATAGGAACATTCAGCGTCTTTCTCAGGATGATCCGGTGGTAAGAAGATTAAGACAGGTTTTTGAAAAACAATTTCCGGCACTTAGAGGAAGAGCAGAATTTGTTAAAGGGTTAAGAATTCAAAGAAATGAAAGAATTTTTCATACAGAAGAAGAGCTAATTACAGCCTTAGTAACCTTAGAACAGCATCAACATTTAGTAGCAGCCTCTTTGGCTTGTGAAATTTCTAACAACGGACAAAGAACAGTTGAGATTAATGTTCCTTCCAACACAGAAATAGAAGCAATTATTAGAGACAAAATTCCTAACATTGCAGAAACATCGCTTGGAATTGTGGTGGAATCCTTGAAAGTGGGAGATTTTGCCGGAGCTTATGCGGCTATTGGAGCTTTAGTAGGATCAGGAGGGGTAGTAGCTACAGAAATTATCAGTAATTTTGTTGGGGCTGCCGGAGCCGGTGGGCCGGATGTAGCGGTGGCAGCAGCTCTTGCAGGATTGGCAGGAGCAGGTATTGGTTTGGCTATGAAAACTGAGTTTATTGTGGGTCGGAAAGCGGAAAAAAGCAAGTTAAGAATCAGCTTGCCTAAGTCCGATGCTAGGGTGGTAACAGAATATGGAGCAAACCTTGGAATTTTAAATAAAACTCCTGAAGAAATTTTAGCAATCATAGAAAGAACTGAAAGAGTTAGGCATGAAGTATGGGCAAGAGCGGGCGTAAATCTAGAATCTTTAGAACAAAGAGCAGCTTTAAACCTGGATACTCTCGCCCTTGATCCTACTAAAACAGAAATTACCCAGGGTAAGGGAGATATTATTTATGTTAACAGAAGACAAGAGCATCTTTATAGGCTACTGGGAAATGGAGAAAGATCTTTGGCAGACCTAACTGCAGCAGAACAGTTAATGTTTAAACTTGATGCTTCCACGGCTGCTTTATTTCAGGAAAATGGTCAGATAGCCAGGCAGATAGCAGACGAAGCTGAAGCAAAAAGTACAACGGAAAGACTAAGCGAAGCAGGACAAATAGACAAGTTGGCCTCAGAATATGAGCAGGGTAAAAGAGGGCTTCAGGTGGTTGATAAGGCTGAGGTTAAAGCTAAGCAGGAAGAGCTGGCAGAGGCAACAGAAAAAGTTTCTCAAATAACAGAACTTCAGGAAGAACTTCAGGAAGTTGTTGATAAGCTGGCCCCGCTTCAACAAAAGATTGAAACAGCCAAGGCTGCAAGACAGGTTTTAACCCAACACCATGAAACAGATTTAGGAACAGGAGAAACAGAAATTCAGCAGCTAGGTAGAGAAATAGGAGAGTTGGAAGATCAGATTATAGGAACAACGGGAATAGATGTTAGTCTGGCAGATATTAGAAGGAACATAAGAATAAAACAGGCAGAGATGATGAGATTAAAAAGAGAAATAGAAACATTAAAAGAAGAGCAAAGAGGAATTTCTGTCAAAATTACCAATCCAACAACCGGCGTCAAATATACAGCAGATGAAGTTAAAAATGAGCATGCAAGAATAAGGGGAGAGGTTTCTCTTAAACAGCAAGAGCATGATAATTTTAAGACAGAGATAGAAGAGGACGAAGGTGATAAGGAGGCTTTAGAGGAAAGAAAAAAGTTTTTGACTAAAGAAAGACAGGATAGAAAAGATAAATTAGACAGAATAAGAGCAGACATTCGTGCAGCTGACACTTTAGTAGCAGAGGCGGAGGCAGAGGGAAATGTAGCTAATTTAAAAGTTCTTGAAACAGAAAGAGATAGGATTTTAGCTGAGCTGGCTTTAGTAGTTAATCCGGCTGCTCCACCAACTTTAAGCGTTGAAGAAGTTCCTGGTCAAATTAATTTGGCTCAAAAAGAGCAGGCAAGATTGCAAAAGGAAGCAGAAAAGTTACAGTTGCAGCTTGAAAGATTTGAGGCAGGTCAGGGTAGGGCCAGCCCTCAAGACTTACAAACAGCTAAAATTTTAAGAAGATCAGCCGAACTGGTAAGACCCGTGAGTCGTGAAGGGAGAGAAGGAAGATTTAATGAAATAAGCGGGGAGCTGGTTTTAAATGATGAACTAAGAGTGAAGTTAGCTGATCCAAACCTTGGTTATAATGAATGGTTGATGTTAATGTTTGGACCTGATGCTATTGCTCCAGACGAGATGAGAGTTAATCGTCAGGTGGTTTCCAAAGCAGACATGGTGATGGCTGCCGTTGATGTATGGCGGCTTGATGATGGTTATTTTGGAAGGAATCAGGAAGGAGAGTTTTTCTTAACAGCAGTAAGAGGAAAGATAAACAGAATTGCTTCTTTGCAAGATCAGATTGCTGAAAGGGAAAGATATCAGAATCCGGGTTGGCAGGCAGAGATAGAAGCACTTCGAGGACAAATAAAGGCTTTGCGTCAGGAAAACAATCAAGAGTTGGCAGCTTTGTATGATCGTGCAGCTCATTTTTTTAACAGCGATCCTTTTAAGGTGAGGGAGTTTTATGCAGAATTGGCAGGAAGGGTAGCTAAAAAAGCCTTAAGAGGAGGAGAGGGAGAAACTTACGAAAGAGCTCAGGTTAGAATGGGCATTAGAAAAGAATCGAGACAACAAGTAGAAAGTAGGGAGGGTTATGGAGTTTTAGTTTATGAAGGTCCGCGCCAAGTTGAAGGAACTGAAGTAAACCACGGTATTTTACGGTTTACCACCCCTCCTGAGCATAAAATTGCTGGAACTGAGGCTAAGATTACTTTAGAAACTTCTTTGCAAAAACCAGCAGATAGTGGAGATGCTGATGCTTTACATACCCAAATTTCTCTTCAGTTAACACCAGAGCTATATGAAGCAATGCCAGACACAAGGCCTGCTTTTGATGACTGGCCTCCTGAGCTTTTAAATGCAGTATATGAAGCAGGAGCAATTGGAACTGCCCGTAAAAAAGAGCTGGCAGAAGTTGGGGGAAAGGTTTTGCAGCTTGAGATTGATGCAACCGACTTTGACTCTTTAAGCACACAGCTTGAGGCCTGGAAAAACTTAGGTGATTTGCAAAATTTATATCCTCTTTCAGTAGGAGAGGCAGCTGTTAATATGTCTCAAGAAATGCAAGAGGCCCTATTTAGCAACAACAGAACTGTTTTAATTACTCTAGGTAGAGGAACTCCCCGGTCTGGCTCTTATTATTTAAAAAGGGATCCGGCCACAGGTCAACTTATAGTTAATCTTCAGCGAACAAGAGGGGGTAGGGGAAGAGGAATAATTAATAATATTCCTTTAAAAGAGTTCGTTTCTAAATATGAAGATCAGTATAAAAGAATAAGACATATTAGGCTTGATCAAGCCTTAACTACAAGACAAAGAAGAGAGATGGAAAGTGAAAAACAGGAATTTTTAAAAGAAACAGGAAAAGAAATATTAAGAACCTTGCATCGTTATTAAAAAGGAGTTTAAATGGCAATAGATTTGGCTAGTTTAATAAAAGTAGCTCCGTTTGCTCAGGAAGATAAGCAACGTCTTTTAGCAAACCTAGACAAGTTAACAGAAGAACAGCAAGTCAGGCTATCTAATGCTGCCTGGAGCTCTTTAGCACAGGCTTACTATCTTAAGTTAAAATATGAGTTTGATAAGTTAAATCTTGAGATTCAGGAAGGAAAAAGAGAGTTTAATAAAAAAGATTATGATGAGCTTAAAGAAAGAGTTTTACAAGAATATCTTAAGAAACTTAAATTTGCTGATAGTCAAGAATCCATGAAAAAGTTAAGGGAAGAACTACAAAAACAGATGCAAAAAACCTCAATGACTTCTTAAATGTTCTTTAGCATTTCTATTTTTTTTCCTCTTTGTTAAAATAAAATAACTTATGACTAATGAATCATTAGAATTTTTAGGAGATAGAAGACCTCAAGTATTAAAAGACATTGAAAGACAGGAGCCCTTTACTTTAGACAAAGATGATGAAAGACAAAAAGGGGAAGTTGGGGAACTTAGTCAAAGCATTGACAGAATTGAAACAGAAGCAGTAAGACAGGATTTGGTTCAGTTAAATGAACGGCCCCCAAGTTTTCCTATTGCTGAAAATATAACACCAGTTGCCCCTCCTGAAAAAAAATCCTGGAAGCAACTGGTTAAGATGGGGGAAGACCCAGAATCAGCAAGGGAATATTTTAATGAAGTTATTTCCTACGAAGTAAGCCAGGGAAGGTTGCCGTCATCTTTATCTCAGGAAGTGAGAGATAATATTGACACTTTTGAACCAAATGTTGCGATAAGGGATGTGGTAGTCAATCTTGCCATTGGTGGTGGGCTTTTTTTAGGAGAGGCAGTTGGTGGTGCTATCTTAGGAAAAGAATTTTTAGGAGATATTATTAAAAATGCAGGAATTATTTTAAAACACTATATTCCTTTTCTTCCTCCTTTTTTAACGGGAGGGGCGTTAGCATACCTTCTTCCTATTGACGGCCTTTTAAGAGCTCCTTACTTGGCTTTTCGCTCGGTTCAGGAAATTACTAAACTTGCTAGGGAAGAGGGGTTTAAAAAAAGCCTGAATTATTTACGTTTTTTTGCAGCTATAAACTTTTTAAATCTAACTCCTGTAGGCGGTTGGTTTGCCCCCATGGTTTCTTTTCCCCGAAATCGAGATATGGGTATTACCCTGATTAACCATAAAGTACAAACTTCTAGAGCGCCCCATTTTATTAAAAACACTGTTAATGAGGGAATTCAATGGTTTTATAAAAGATCTGCAAGAAAACTTGAAGCCAGGCAGCAAGTTAAAAAATCACAAAAAATTGGTTTAAAACTTCAGCAGCAAGCGGCAGCATAATTGTTTTTTTTAATTCTTTTTGTTAAGATAACTATTATGACAAAGAGAACTTATCAGCCAAAACCTAAAAAACGTAAAAGAACTCATGGTTTTCTTGTTAAGATGAGAACCAAAGATGGCCGTAATGTAATTAAGAGAAGAAGGCAAAAGGGAAGAAAAAAGCTGACTGTTTAAAATGCTTCCTGCAAAAAACAGACTGTCTTCATTTTTAATTCTTGAACTCCTTGGTTCTGGACAGCGTTTCCACGGTAAATATTTAAGCCTTTATATCGCCCGGTCCTTAGAAAAAAAGAATAATTCTTATTTTGCCTTTCTGGTTCCTAAAAAAATTACCAAGCAAGTAGTGGAAAAAAACAAAATGAAAAGAAAAGTGAAAGCTGCTGTAAAACAAAATCTAGAACAAATTAAAAAAGGTTATAACGTTTTATTTTTGGTGAAAGAGAACATAAACAGTGAAACACATAGGACAATCAAAGCCGAAGTCGAAGAGCTTTTAAAACAAGCAGGCTTATTTCAATGCTTTTAATAATTAAAGCAATTAAAGCTTAAAATGCGGAAATTATAAGCAGGAAAATTGTCCTAAAGCATAAATATTTTTATTAAATTTAGAAACCTTAAATAGTGAGAAAAATAATATTACAACTAATTCGTTGGTATCAGGATTCTAAGTTTTTTTCAGGAAACCTATTTAAGGGTTTTTTAATTTCTGACGTCTGTTGCCGGTTTCGTCCTACCTGCAGTGAGTATTGCTACCAAGCCATAGAAAAATATGGTATTATAAAAGGTATCCTCCTGGGATTGCGGAGGATTTTTAAATGCCACCCTTGGTCAAAGGGAGGGAAGGATCTTTTAGATTAAAATTAACTTTAAAAAATGAACATTTGGCAGCTTTTGCTTTATCAACCACTACTAAATCTCTTAATTTTATTTTATAAAATATTGGGACAGAATTTAGGTTTGGCCATTATTGGCCTAACCTTATTTATCCGATTGCTTTTAACCCCCCTAACAAAACCTTCTTTAGAAGCTTCTCAGAAGTTAAAAGACTTAGCTCCGGAGTTGGAAAAACTTAAACAAAAACACAAAAACAATAAGCAGGCTTTGGCTCAGGCCCAGTTGGAGCTGTATCGCAAGCATGGTGTTAATCCCGGTGCTGGCTGTTTGCCTCAAATTGTCCAAATAGTGATTTTAATCGCTCTTTTTCAGGCATTTAATCAGACCCTAGTTGCTGATGGCAATATTGTTCAAAAATTAAACGAACTTTTATATATTCCTTTGAAGTTTGTTGAAGACCAACATATTAATGCCCGCTTTTTATATTTAGATTTGACTCAGCCCGACTTAATAACGCTGCCTTTTTCTTTAAACCTATTTGGTTTTACTTTAAATAAATTACCAGGACTGTTTTTAATTGCCGCTGCTGTTACCCAATTTTTATCTTCCAAACTTATGCTTCCGGCAGCCAAGCAAGCTGAGAAAACTGCTAAAAAGACTCCTGTTAAAGAAGACGATATGGCCGCCATGATGCAAAAACAGATGCTTTTTATGATGCCCTTAATGACTTTAATAATTGGTTTTCGTTTTGCCTCGGGCCTTGTTTTATATTGGCTGACTTTTTCCAGCTTTATGTTGGTTCAGCAGATAATAGTAGGAAAGCAAAGGAGTAAAAATGGTAACAAAAAATAATCAAGAATTGACTAAAAAAACAATAGAAGAACTTTTAGATCTTCTAGGCATTACTGACGCCAAAGTTTCTATTGAACCGGAAGACGAAGGTGTTTTTAAAATTGACATTGATTCGGAACATACTGGTGTTTTAATTGGTAGGCAGGGAGAAACAATTGTTAATCTACAGCTGCTTTTATCTTTAATTATTTACAAAAAATTAGGTGAATGGCAAAGACTGGTAGTTGATGTAGGTGGGTGGAGGCAGCAAAGAGAAGAAAGTTTAAAAAAATTAGCCCAAAATACAGCTCAAAAAGTAAAACTATCAGGTGAGGAAGTAATTTTAACCAGATTAAGTCCTTTTGAGCGGCGGATTATTCATATGGAGTTATCTGAAAACCCAGATGTAGTTACCCAGTCTCAAGGTGAAGGGTCTCAAAGAGTTTTGGTTGTTAAGCTCAGGCAAGCCAATGGTTAAAAAAGAAAATAAGCTAACAGTTTTTGCTGATGGCGGAGCCAGAGGCAATCCCGGTCCTTCAGCCTGGGCGTTTGTAGTTAAAAATCCTAATAATGATATTTTAGTTGAAAAAGCCGGTTTTTTTGGCAACGCAACCAATAATGTTGCTGAATATAAAGCTGTTTTAGCTGCTTTTAGCTGGCTTGTTGCTAATAAAAGTCTTGTTAAGCATATTGAAGAGATTGTTTTTTTTCTTGATTCTCAGTTAGTAGTAAATCAGCTTAGCGGCAGTTTTAAAATAAAAAATGAAAATTTGAGAAAATTGGTAATTGAGATTAAAAAACTTGAAGCAGAGTTGAAAATTTTTATTGCCAACCTGCAGGTTATATATAACCATATCCCCAGAGAGGAAAATAAGCATGCCGACAGCCTTCTTAATAAAGCCCTTGATGAAGCCTTATCTGCTTTTTAAATTTCAACTTGATTTCACTCCAAAGTAAATTAAAATTAAATTAAGATTTAAACTGCCCAATGAATAAAAAAGTAAAACATCAAGTTCAGCATACGCAAGAACTTACTCAGGTTCTTGTGGCTGGAGGAGCTGGTTTTATCGGCAGTTACCTTTGCCAGTTGTTGTTGGACCAAAACTGTTATGTTTATTGTCTGGATAACTTAAAAACAGGTACAAAGCAAAACATCTCTTCTTTTATTGATAAAGCTAATTTTCAGTTTATTGATCATGATCTTACCAAGCCTTTAGATAAATTAAAACTTCCTAAGCTTGATTATGTTTTTCATTTGGCAGGCTTGGATAATCACTTACATAAACAACAAATATCTTTACAGACGTTATTAACTAATTCTGAAGGTACTAAAAATATTTTAGATTTAGCCAAAGATAAGAAAAGTAAATTTTTGTTGGGGTCTTCTTTAGCTGTTTTTGAAGGTATGGTTTCAGCCGATCAGTTAAAACATTATTTTGGCCCCAAAGAAGATAAAGAAAGTTTTTATTCTTTAGCTGAGGCTAAAAGATTTTCCGAATCTTTGGTTTTTGAATACTTTAAAAACTACAGCCTTGATTGCCGCATTGTTAGACTTTTGGATGTTTATGGACCCAGAATGAACATTGACTCTACCGGATCTATTCCGGCTCTTTTTAAAAATATTTTAAATAAAGAGCCTTTTGCTGTTCCTCAGGACGGATTAACACCTATTTATCCTACCTTTGTTACCGATGTTGTATATGGACTTTTAAAAGCTATGTTTAATCAACAAACAGCCGGAAAAATATATACTCTTGCCAACGTTAAAGGAATAACTGTTTTAGATTTTGCCCACAAACTAAAAGAACTTGGCGGACATCAAAACGAAATTGTATTTACCGGAAAAGAAATAAAAACTTTATTTAGTAAGGAAGAGATAGTAAAAACTCAAGAAGAGCTTAATTGGCATCCTCAAATTGATTTAAATCAGGGGATTAAGAAGACTTTTGAGTGGCTAAGGTTGATGGAACCAACGGTTGTTATAAAAGAAGCTTTTGAGAAAAAAGAACAAACAGAAGAAGTTGAAGTGTTAGAAGAACTTGAAGTAGTGGAAGAAGCAGAGGTTTTAACCAAGCCCTTATTAGAAGAAACAGAGCCGGAAAAAAAGGTTGACCAAGTGAAGACAGAAACAAAAATAGTAGTAAATAAACCAATAAAAGATCAAAAAACTAACAAAGAAGAAAGGGGTGAAAAAAGAAGAAGGGAAAGACTGGTAATAAAGTTGGTTAAAAGCATATCTTTTAAAAAAATAGGTTTGTTAAAAATATTGTTGGGATTTTTTACCCTTTCTCTTATTACTCTGCTGTTGCCTTTTTTGTTTTTTTACCACAATCTTCAAAACGGGAGTAAGTTTTTAACCGACAGAGAGTATAAGCAGGCAGCTGTTTCCTGGCAAAAAAGCAAAAAGCTTCTTTTAGGATTTTCTAACATTCTTTCTTTCTTTTCTCCTCAGCAAAGCGAGCAGGTTCTTTCTTTCATAGATTTAGGGATGGAGTTTTTACAAGCAAAACAGGAAGAGACTTTAGCCAAACAGCATCTTTATAATTTAACCAATATTATTGTTAAGGGAGAAAGAGGAGATGGTTTACATGAAATAAGACAGGCAAACCTTTATCTTAATCAAGTCTATCAAAGTTTAAGTTTAATCGAGGGAGAGATAAAGCAGCTCGATTTAGATAAAAAAGAGCCATTTTTCTTAAAAAACATTAAAGAAGAAATTGTTGTATATGAGAAAGAGGTTCCTAAATTAAGGGAAAAAATTAAATTGACAAGACAGCTTCTTCCTGTTTTGCCCAACTTTTTTTCCTTTGAGGGTAAAAAAACCTATTTAGTTTTGATTCAAGATAATTTAGAGTTAAGGCCAACAGGCGGGTTTATTACTGCTTATGGGCTTTTAACTTTTGAAAAAGGTAAGCTGCTGGATTTTGAAATAAAAAATACCACCAGCATAGATTCAAAACTTAAGGGACAGGTTGAACCACCGGAGATTTTAAAACATCATTTAAATCTGGATGGTTGGTATTTAAGAGATGTTAACTGGAGCCCTGACTTTCCTGCTACCAGCTTTCAAGCTCAATGGTTGTTGGAAAAAGAAATAGGAGTTAAAACGGACGGGGTTATTGCCTTAAACCTCTATGTTTTACAAGAGCTTTTACAAGTAACAGGGCCAGTTCAACTGTTAAACTATAATGAGGTTATTACTCCAGATAATTTATTTGCTAAAACAATTCAGTATTTTGAAGTGGACTTTTCTGCCAACAACGTTGAAGTAGATTTTATTTCTCAGCTTACTCAGTTAATGTTTGAAAAAATTAAACAACTTGATAATGAAGAATGGTTTTTGCTGGCAGAGGGAATCCAGCAGAGCTTAAAACAAAAACAACTACTTCTTTCTTTTCAGGATCAGATTCTTGATAGAATTGCGGTAGAAAAAGACTGGAATGGTTCTTTAAGAAAACAGGCAAGTGATCTGCCCTCAAATACAGTTGGTGATTATTTAATGGTGAACGAAGCTAATCTGGGAATTAATAAAGTTAACTACTTTTTAAAAAGAAATCTACAGCACGAGGTAACAATTTTGGACAATGGAGATCTGCTTGAAAGCCTAACTTTGATTTACCAAAATCAAAGCACTTCTAAGGGTTGGCCTGCGGGCGATTACCGTAACTATTTAAGAACCTATATTCCTTTAAACAGCAGGTTGGTCAATATTAAAACTGGAAGTAGTTTGAACAGTTTGATAGAAGTTTCCGAAGATAAAATAGAAATTAATGAAATCTTTGGAAAAAGCGAGTTGGGTTTTTTGTTGGAAGTACCGGCCCAACAAACAAGAATTGTTAAAATTACCTATCAACCTCCTTATAAACTTACTTTTAACAAGGGGCAAGCATCTTATCTTTTTTATTGGCAAAAGCAGCCGGGATGGGGGGCTGAACCGGTTCAGTTGAAAATTAATATAGCTTCAAATATAAAACCCTTAAGAATTGCTCCGACAGCTAAAGTTAACGGTTCGCAAATTAACTTTACCGGCGATACTACTAGTGATAATTTTTATGTGGTTGATTTTATAAATTAACTGCTTGTCTTTTTAAAAAATAATTGATACAATTACTTCTGTTATGAAAAAGTTAATATTAAGAGCAGATAAAAGACAGCTTTTAGGTCGAAAAGTTAAAGCCCTAAGAAAAGACGGTTTGTTGCCGGCTAATATTTATGGCAAGAAAATAAAATCTCAGGCGATTAAAGTTGCTGTTAAAGACTTCATGGAGATTTTTAAACAGGTTGGAGAAACAGGAGTAGTTGAAGTAAGTCTAGGTTCTGAAAAAACCCCCTATTCAGTTCTAATTCATAATTTACAAGTTGATCCTGTTTCAGGAGAGCCGTTGCATGCTGACTTGAGAAATATTGACTTGCTTGAAAAAGTAGAAGTAGCTATTCCGGTTGAGTTGGTCGGTGATGCTCCTGGTGTTACCAAGGGTGGAATTTTAGTTCAAGTAATGAATGAAGTTGAAGTGGAAGCTCTTCCCACGGACCTTCCTGATAAATTTGAAGTTGACATTTCTGGTCTAGAAGAAGCCGGTCAATCAATTTTGGTTAAAGATCTTAAAGTTAATAAAGATAAAATAAAAGTTTTGGCTGATGAAGAGCAAGTAATAACAAAGGTTGAAGCTCCAAAAGAAGAAAAAGAAGAAGTTCCAGCTGTGGCAGAAGCTCCTGAAACACCAGAGGGAGAAGCTAAGCCTGCAGAAGAAAAAGCAGAAGAAAAGCCTGAACAAAAAGAAGAACAACAGGAAAAATAACTCTTAAGAACCCCTTTTTTTATTTTAGCTGTTAATTACTATTTGTTTTATTGACTTATAATACTTTTAATTGCAGTGGTAGTTTCACTGTTGGGATCAAGATAAAAAGCAGCATTCCAAGCCTTTAAGGCCTCTTCATCTTTATAAGTTTGCCAATAAGCAAGGGATAGTCGGTAATAAATATCTTTAGCAAATGGTTTAGCCTTTAAAACTAACTGATAACTGTTTATTTGTTGATTTATTTGCTCTGGCTTGTTTACTATGTTATGACATAAACTGATTAAAGCCTGATTTTGTTTTTTAAAGTCAAAAATAGAAAAAAGATTAGCCAGGGCTTGAACACGGTGAACTTCTTTTAGGGCCAAATCAAAGTAGCCGTTGCTAAAAAACTGCTCGGTAAGAAGAACGTGTTTTTTTAAAGACAACGGTTGTCTGGCCGATTCAAGCAAAGCATTTTTAAAACCTCCTCTTGGAATTAAAAAAGCAGTAAGCTGAATTATAAAAATAAACATAAGTAAGGAAAATTTTATATTAGTTAAGTTAAACCACCTTTGAGCAATGCAAAGAAAAAAGTTGTCAGTTGTTTTTGCGGCAACTAACTTTTTACTGGTAGTTTTAATGATAATCCTTTTATAAAAACCCATATGTGTTTATGTTTTATTAATAAAAGTTTTTAATATAAATGATTTAATCATAATATAAACTAACTGTTTAAGTAATTAAACCCCAAATATTTTAACATTCGGTCTTTATTGTTATAACAAAAATTTTTCATAACAGGGTTAGAACCAAAAAAAGATAGTAAAAAACTATTGGACTAGTTGATATATTAGTTAAAAGTTAAGGTTTGTAAAAAATTTAGTTATTTAAGGTTCTCAAAATTAGAAATAAATATTTTAGTCAGTTATTTTTTAGGCCAGAAAGAAGAGGCTAATAATCCTTTAGCTTGAGGAAATTGTTGCCAAATAGTTTCCGTTACAAACGGCATAAAGGGATGAAGAAGCTTGAGGCTGGTTAAGTAAACATGAGTTAAAACCGCTAAGACTACGGGATCTTTTTCTTCCAGCCTTTTTTTAGAAGCTTCTAAATATTTATCAGCAAATTCATGCCACAAAAATTGGTAAATGAGTTCTCCGGCTAAAGAAAACTTATAGTTTTCTAAATGCTCAGTTATTTTTGAAATAATTTTCTCCAAACCGCCTATAATAGATTTGTCTTCTTTTTTAAGACCCTTAAGGGTCGGATGATATAAAGGAATTTTTTTGTTTGTTTTTTCCAAATTTAAAAATATAAATCTGCCTATATTCCAAACTTTATTAGCAAAGTTACGGTATCCTTTTATTTTGTCATCACCAACAGAAACATCATTGCCCGGAGAGGCACCAACAATTAAGGCCATTCTTAGAGCATCGGCCCCATGTTGGCTTATTACTTTTAAAGGATCAACAACATTTCCCTTGGACTTGCTCATTTTTTCTCCAAAAGCATCTCTAACCAAACCGTGAAGATAAACAGTGTGAAAGGGAGGCATTTTTGTTTGAAACAAGCTAAGCATAATCATTTTAGCTACCCAGATAGGTAGGATTTCATAACCCGTTTCCATAACCGAGGTTGGATACCAGTATTTATAATCAGATCCGTTAGGATAACCAAGGGCGTTATGGGCCCATTGGCCTGAAGAAAACCAGGTATCAAAAGTGTCGGGGTCTTGAATAATGGTAGTTTTTTTACCACACTTATCGCATTTTTTAGGTTTATTAATCGTGACCATGGTGTGTCCACACCCTTGTTTTTTTTGGGCTAATTTAGGATTCATTTGTTTTTGTAAAGAAGACAGGCCGTTGGAGCCGCAATACCAGATAGGTAGCCTGTGTCCCCACCACAACTGTCTGGAGACGCACCAATCATGAAGGTTGTTCATCCAGTCAAGATAGTTTTTCTTAAATCTTTTGGGAAGGATTTTAACTAACTTATTTTTGACAGGTAAGCTGCCAAACTCTTTTAAAGCGGCTTTGTCAGTTTTTAATAAATTTTTTAAATCTTTAGTTTTTATATTTATTTTTTTAGTGGTAGAAATAAACCATTGCCGGGAAACCATGGGTTCAATAATGGTTTTGCAGCGCTCACAGTGCCCTACTGAGTGAAGATAAGCTCTTTCTTTAATGAGAAGATTTTTTCTATTTAAATATTCTATAATTTTGGCTCTTGCATCATTTGCCTTAAGACCGATATATGAACCGGCGTTTTTATTCATTCTGTTGTTAAAATCAATAACGGAAATAACTTTTAATTGATGTTTTTCTCCTACTTTCCAGTCATCAGAATCATGGGCAGGAGTAACTTTAACCACACCCGTGCCAAATTCAGGATCAACATAGTTGTCTGCTATTACCGGGATTTCTCTTTTAACTATTGGTAGCTTGATTGTTTGTCCGATAAATTTTTGATAACGGGTATCTTCAGGATTAACAGCCACAGCTGTATCTCCCATCATGGTTTCTGGTCTAGTGGTTGCTACTACTAAAAATCTTTGTTGTCCAGTAATCTGAGCCTTATCTTTCAGGGGGTACTTAATATACCAGAGCTTGCTTTTAATTTCTTTATACTCTACTTCCAGATCAGACAGGGCGGTCATGCAGCGAGGACACCAGTTTATTAACCTTGTTCCCCGATAAGCCAAGCCTTCTTTATATAGTTTGATAAAAGTTAGTAATACCTGTTTAGAGACGTCTTTGTCCAAAGTAAATTTTTCTCTGGTCCAATCACAGGACGTACCCAATTTTTTAAACTGATCATACATTATTTCTTTGTTTTTTAAAGTAAAGCAAAGACATTCTTTAAAAAATTTTTTTCTACCCAGATCAAATCTTGTTTTTCCTTCTTTGGCTAGTTTTTTTTCAAAAACTACCTGGGTTAAGATGCCGGCGTGGTCAGCTCCCGGCAAAAGGAGAACTGATAGTCCTTTCATTCTTTGAAATCGGGCTAAAATATCTTCTACGGTTAAAAACATGGCATGTCCGATATGAAGAGGAGCATTGGCATTGGGGGGAGGCATAACAATGCAAAAAGGCTGCTTTTTTTTGTCTTTAATAGCAGTAAAAACCTTATTTTTTTCCCAAAGGTTATAAATATCTTGTTCAAAAGCTTGTGGCTGGTAACGTTTATTCATACAAAAAAGCAGGTTTCATTAAAAAATCCCCATAGGGAATACTTATCTTTATTTTACCTTAAAAGAGAAAACTTTCCAAGTTATAAACGATGTTTTAAGAATGCTTTCTCTCTAATTTTAGATTTTGCTTTATTGTTTCTGCGTGAAGAAGTTCAAAAACATTATTAAACTAATCAGATAAGGGAGGTTTTTATGGGTTGTAAAATTTTTAGGCTTATTTGCTCTTTTTTAAAGTTTAATTTTTGAAAAATGTTAAAATTAACTATATGAAAATTGAAGTTTTACCGGTTGGTCAGTTAAGGGCCAATTGCTATCTTGTTTATGATAATAAAGGAAAATGTTTTATTATTGATCCTGGAGATGATGCTGAGTTTATAATAAACAGGATTAAAGATCTTGATTTATTGCCAAAGGCAGTTCTTGCTACCCATGGGCATTTTGATCATGTTTTAGGAGCAGTTGAGCTTCAACTGGGTTTTAATGTTCCTTTTTATATTCATAAACAAGATGCTTCGCTTGTAAAACGTGCTTCCAAAACAGCCAAGTTTTTTTTAGGAACAAATTTAGGTCCTAGTCCGGAGCCAGATGGTTTTTTTTCCCAAGAAGAATTGAATTTATCTGATTTTAAACTTCAAGTACTTCATACCCCCGGACATACTCCCGGTGGAGTTAGTTTTTACTGTGTCAAACAAAGCTTAGTTTTTGTCGGTGATCTTCTTTTTGCCCAGGGAGGATATGGTCGGACTGACCTTGCCGGTGGAAATTATATGTTATTGCAAAAATCAATTAAAAAGATTCTTTCTTTGCCTGATCAAACCATTATTTATCCAGGACATGGTGAGGTTACCAGCGTTGGTCAGGAAAAAGAGTTTTGGAATAATAACAATCAGGATCTGCTGGTATAATATTATTTGCTTTAAGCAGGCAGTAGCTTTTATAAAATATTTTTATTTTTCAACTTGTTATGGATAAATTTAAATTAGTTTCTTCTTATAAGCCTAAAGGAGACCAGCCGGAGGCAATTAACAAGCTAATTGCCGGTCTTAAAAATAATCACAACCATCAGGTTTTGCTGGGGGTAACCGGCAGCGGCAAGACTTTTACAATTGCCAATGTAATAGAAAAGACTCAGCTGCCGACTCTGATTATTTCTCATAACAAAACCCTGGCAGCTCAACTTTATCAAGAGGTTAAAGAGTTTTTTCCTCATAGTCCGGTTTCCTACTTTGTTTCTTACTATGATTATTATCAGCCTGAAGCTTATCTACCCTCATCTGACACTTATATTGCCAAAGAAGTGGATATTAACCCCCTTATAGATCAGTTAAGACTACAGGCTACAGCCAATATTTTTTCTTACCCAAGAAGCATTGTTATAGCCTCTGTTTCCTGTATTTATAATATCGGTGCCCCTCAGACTTATCAGGAAAAGACTTTTTTGCTTAAAAAAGGAGCTAAGGGAAGTCTGAATGCTTCACAGGAAAAACTAGTAGATCTTTACTATCAAAAAGCTTTAACTGATTTTACTTCAGGTACTTTTAGGCAAAGAGGTGAGCGGTTGGATATTTTCCTGCCTTATTTTGAGGACAAGGTTTTAAGAGTGTTTTTTGCCAAAGACCAGGTGGTTAAGCTTGAACTGCAAAGTATTGTTTCCGGAAAACTGGAAGAAAAAGAGAGCTTTGCTGTTTATCCGGCAAAGCATTATTTAACAGGCTTTGATAATTTAGACAGTATTTTTACGGCTATTAAAAAAGAAGTAGAAGAGCAGGTTAAGTTTTTTAAAGACCAGGGAAGGGAAATAGAAGCTTACAGAATTGAAAAAAAAGTTAATTATGATTTACAGATGATTTCTCAAACAGGCTATGTTAATGGAATTGAAAATTACTCCCGCTACTTTGATGGCCGGGCACCTGGGGAGGCTCCTTACTCTTTGGTTGATTATTTTAAATTTAAATTTGGAAATGATTTTTTAGTTGTTTTGGACGAGTCTCATGTTACCATTCCTCAGATAAGAGGAATGTATAATGGAGATGAAGCTAGAAAAAAGATTTTAATTGACTTTGGTTTCCGGCTGCCTTCAGCTTTAGATAACAGGCCTTTAAAGTTTGCTGAGTTTATGGCTAGAGTTCCTCGGGCTATTTATGTCTCTGCCACTCCCACAGATTGGGAAAAGGAAAAAAGCCAGGGAAGAGTTATAGAGCAGGTTATAAGACCCACTGGTCTTATTGATCCGCCGATAACTGTAAAACCAGCAGAAAACCAAATTGTTGATTTGATTAAACAAATAAAAAAGAAAAAGCAAAAAGGCCAAAGAGTATTAGTAGTAACCTTAACTAAAAGGTTAGCAGAAGACTTAGCGTCTTACTTGTCTGATTCTAATAAGACCGGTACCAGCCTTAAAGTTACTTATCTTCACGCAGAAATAGATACCTTAAAAAGATCAGATGTATTGGCTGATTTAAGGTCAGGAAACTTTGATGTTCTGGTGGGAATAAATTTACTCAGAGAAGGGCTGGATCTTCCTGAAGTGGGATTGGTAGCTATTCTAGAGGCGGATAAACAAGGATTCCTGCGTTCAAAAACAAGTTTAATTCAGATTATGGGCAGGGCGGCCAGAAATATAGCAGGAGAGGTTATTTTATATGCTGATCAAAAGTCCTTAGCTATGAAACAGGCGATGGCCGAAGTGGAAAGGCGGAGAGAAAAGCAATTGACCTATAATAAAAAACATAATATTACTCCTGAGTCTATTAAAAAGGCCATAAGGCCAAGAATTATTGAAGAAGAAAAAGAAGAAGAAGAAAAGCCTGATTTGGCCCAGCTTACACCCCAAGAAAGAAGAAACTTGCAAAAAGACTTGGAGAAAAAAATGAGGCAGGCAGCCAGGGATCTTGATTTTGAACTGGCCGCCAAACTTAGGGACAAGATTGATATTGTGAAAGATTATAGTTAATTTTTTAGAGCTTTTCGACTGGTTTCTTAGCTTTTAAAATGTTATAATCTTTAGGCCATAAATGAAGTGTTCATTTTTCATTGACGGCGGTTTTCTAGTGGTAGCGTTTACCTCGTTTTCTCTTTTGGTAATGTAAAAATTTATGATTTTAATTAATCTATTTTTAATTTAAATAAGTGGGGAAAGTTATGGACAAGATAATCATTAAGGGTGCCAGAGAACATAATCTTAAAGATGTTAATCTGGAGATTCCTAAAGGCAAGTTGGTGGTATTTACCGGCGTTTCCGGTTCAGGAAAATCCTCCTTGGCCTTTGATACTTTGTATGCTGAGGGTCAAAGACGGTATGTGGAAAGCCTATCTTCTTATGCCCGGCAGTTTTTACAGACTTCAGGCAGGCCTGACGTCGATTATATTGAAGGTTTATCACCCTCTATTGCTATTGATCAGAAAAGCATTTCTTCCAATCCCCGGTCTACCGTAGGAACGGTGACGGAAATTTATGATTATCTGCGCCTACTTTTTGCCCGTATTGGTCATCCTCATTGCCCTCAGTGTGGAAATGAGATTTCTCAGCAGTCAATTCAGGAAATAGTAAACCTTGTTTGGGAAGAGGTAAAACAGGAAGTTTTGCAGTCTGGAGTAGTCAAAATTTACTTTTTATCTCCTGTTATCAGATCAAGGAAAGGCAGTTTTGAACAGTTATTTTTAAGTTTGAAAAAACAGGGTTATGAGCGAGCCAGGGTAGATAATTTTTTGGTTAATCTCAACAAAGAAATTAACCTTTTAAAAAATAACAAACATACAATTGAAGCAGTTACTGACAGATTAATGGTAAGGTCTTCTGACTTAAAAAAGGAAAAAGAGCTGAAGTCAAGATTTTTTGAGGCTGCAAGACAGGCCTTGACTTTATCTGATGGTTTTTTAATTTTAAGCAGAGTAATAGATCCGGGCTTTACCTTAACGGACAGTCCTAAAAGTTGGCATGATAAACTTTTCTCAGAACACTATGCTTGCCCCAAATGTAACATTTCTGTTCATCAGCTTCAGCCCAATTCTTTTTCTTTTAACTCTCCTATTGGTGCCTGCATTGAGTGTAAAGGTTTGGGGGTAAAGTTAAGCATTGACAGGAGCAGGATGCCTGAATGGCGGGCACAAAAGTTTGAAAGCCGTTACTACTCTACTTCTTCTGAATATATAAGGAAAGAGATAGAAAAAATGATGATTAAAAAAATATGTCCTCTTTGCCGGGGAGCTAGATTAAAGCAGGAGATGTTGTCAGTAACTGTAAATGGTAAAAATATTCATGAGATTACCTTAATGCCTTTGGCTAAACTTGAAAATTGGTTTATTAATTTGCCTAAAAATTTGACGTCAGAAAAGGAAAAAAAGATAAGCCAGCCGATTTTAAAAGAGATTCAAACTAGACTTAAATTTTTATTGGCGGTTGGTCTTGATTATTTAGATCTTGCTCGGAATGCTGGAAGCTTGTCAACCGGAGAAGGGCAAAGAATCAGGCTGGCTAGTCAAATAGGTACGGGATTAACAGGAGTATTATATATTTTGGACGAACCGACCGTTGGTCTTCATCCCCGCGATAACCAAAGATTGATAAAGACCTTAAAAAGACTACGTGATATTGGAAATAATCCAATTATCATTGAACATGACATTGAGGTTATGGCTGAAGCTGATTGGATTGTTGATTTTGGCCCTTTAGCCGGGAAAAAGGGAGGTCAGGTCGTTGCCCAAGGAAAACTGGAACAGCTTAAAAAAGATAAGAATTCTTTAACTGGCATGTATCTTTCTGGGGAAAAAAAGATTCCTGTTTATCCTAAGAAAAAAAACTTTGATCGTTGGTTAAGGATTATGGGTGCCAGTCAGTATAACCTTAAACAGGTTAATTTGGAGTTTCCCCTAAACAGTCTGGTTTGTATTACCGGCGTTTCCGGTTCGGGTAAATCTACTCTGGTTGAAGAGATTTTATACAGGGCTTTAAAAAAGTATTTTAATCCTGAATTTGACGAAGAAGTGGGAAGTTTTGCCAACCTTTTCGGAGCAGAAAATTTAGATAGGGTTTTATTGGTTGATCAAAGCCCCATCGGAAAAACCTCAAGATCTAATCCGGCTACTTATATTTCGGTATTTACTGAGATAAGAGATTTATTTTCCCAAACCAAAGAGGCGAAGCTTAAAGGTTTTGATAAAACTTTTTTCTCTTTTAACACTAAAGGGGGCCGTTGCGAAGCTTGTCAAGGTCAGGGTGAGATTAAAATAGAGATGCAGTTTTTGTCAGACCTTTGGGTTAAATGTGATGTTTGTTCTGGTTTCCGTTTTATTGACGAGGTGTTGGATATAACCTGGAAAGATAAAAATATTTATGAAGTATTACAACTTACTGTAGAAGAGGGTTTGGAATTTTTTAAGGATATGCCTAGAATAAAAAGCAAACTGGAGAAATTAAAAGAGATAGGTCTTGACTATTTAACTTTGGGCCAGCCTTCGCCGACCCTATCCGGAGGTGAATCTCAAAGATTAAAACTGGCTAGAGAATTGGTTAAGCCTAGTCAAGGAAGCACTATTTATATTTTAGATGAACCGACCGTTGGTCTCCATTTTCATGATTTAAACAAACTACTTTTAATTTTAAAAAAGTTAATTGAAAAAGGAAACAGCATTGTTATTATTGAACACAACCTTGATATTATTAAAAACGCTGATTGGTTGGTTGATTTAGGACCCGAAGGGGGAGATAGGGGTGGAGAGATTGTGGCTCAGGGAAGACCTGAGGAGATTTTAGACAACACCAGATCCTATACAGTTAGTTTTTTAAAAGATTATTTAAAATGAAAGAAAGTTTAAAGAAGAAAATTAATAACTTACCTTTTAAGCCGGGCATTTACTTTTTTAAAAACAAACAGGGTAAGATTATTTATATTGGCAAATCGGTAAGTTTGCGCAAAAGAGTTAAAAGCTATTTTCAAAAATTAAATCTACCCGGATTAACCCAAAAAATGATAATGGCCATTGCTGATGTTGAGGTAAGAGTTTGTGAGTCTGAATTTGAAGCCTTGCTTTTAGAGGCAGAGTTTATTAATAAGCTACAACCGTATTTTAATATTCGTTTTAAAGATGATAAACATTTTTTAATGATTGCTATTTCTCAGGATGAGGATTATCCCCGCATTTATACAACCAGAAAAAAAGAAGGAAAAGCTTTCTATTTTGGTCCCTTTCCTTCTTCGGCGGATGTTAAAAGAGTGTTAAAAACAGTTCGTAGGATCTTTCCTTATTGTACTTGTAAGCCTAGGTTGGGGCAAAAAAAAGCCTGTTTATACTATCATCTGGGCCTTTGTCCCGGGTGCTGTATTGGTCTTGATAAAAAAGAATATAAAAAAACCGTTAAAAAGATAATTAAATTTTTACAGGGAAATATTAAGGGGGTAAAATCACAGTTGAAAAAAGAAATGATTCAGGCCTCCAAACTTCTGGAGTTTGAAAAAGCCAATAGCTTGAAAAAACAGTTGGAGGCGATTGACTATATTGTTTTAAACTGGCAAAGTCTTGATGATAATAGTTTAACCAACCTGCTTTCTAGCGATCAAAAGGAACAGATCTTAGTTGAAGCCAAAAAAATTTTTCCTCAGCTTAAAAGTTTAAATAGGGTTGAGGCTTATGATATTTCCAATCTTTATGGTCAGCAAGCTACAGGCTCGATGGTAGTTTTTTCTTATTTAAGTCCTGATAAAAGCGAGTATCGCCATTTTAAAATTAGAAGTGTTAATCAACCTGATGATGTGGCTATGATGAAGGAGGTGTTGCAAAGAAGGTTTAACCGGCAGGATTGGTTTTATCCCCAATTGGTGATTGTGGATGGTGGTAAAGGTCAGGTAATGGCTGCTCTAGATGTATTGATAGAAAAAAAGCTGGATAAAATTAACTTGTTGGGATTGGCTAAAAAACAGGAGACTATTTTTGTGCCTAATGTTAAAAAAGGAATTGTTTTTTCTTGGCAAGAAGTAAAGCTTGAAAAAAACTCCCCCTTTTTGCGCTTTTTACAAAGTTTAAGGGATGAATCTCACCGTTTTGCCAAAAACTATCATCTTTTGCTCAGAAAAAAAAGTCTTAAACTGGTAAAATAAACTATGATGGATCTTGATTTTGCCAAAATTTACTCTGTTTCCAAACTTAGCTTGTTTGATCAATGTCCTAAGGCTTACCACTTTTCCTATCTTGATCCTATTTATTCCCGGATGAAGAGCAAGCTAAGAAAAGACCCGGCCAATATTTTTGCTTTTAATACTTTAGGGCGGGCGGTTCATGACGCATTAACTTTATTTTTTCATCTTGAAAAAACGGAGCAGAACTTGAAGAACCTTAAAAATCAGCTTAAACTTAGCTGGCGCTCTGAGGCTATGCCTCACAAGCTGCCTCCTCTGGGTGCATGGGGTGGATTTACTGATATAGAAGAGGAAAGAAGATATTATCAGGATGCCTTAAACATGTTGATTAACTTTTATAAAAACTTCGATCTTTCTCTTAAGGTTTATTACCTGCCTACCAAAGATCTTCTTAGATCTATTGAAGACTATAAAAAACTTATTAAGCCGATCTCTCTTGACAGTGATATTTCTGGCAAGTTTGATCTTATTGTTGAGGCAGACGATGGTTTGGAAGTGGTTGATTTTAAAACTGGCAAAAATGAAGAACAGGACAACTTTCAGCTTAGATTTTATAAACTTTTAGCAGAACTTAATTTTAATAAGTTTATTAAAAAGGCCAGTTTTTATTATTTAAAAACTGGAAATATTAAAGAGTTTGATTTGGAAACAGAAAATAAAACTGAAGAGATTAAAGAAGAGATTTTAGATAAGATAGCCAAAATTAAAACTGCTCAGGAGTTTGAGGCCAGGCCCTCAAAATTATGTAAATACTGTTTATTTAAAAATTTTTGTCCGGCCAAAAACGAAGTTAGAGAATTTATTAAACAGCCTGAAGATAATGAAGTTGAAGACTTGCCCTTTTAAGCAGGCAATTTAGACCTTTTTCTTTTAAATAATGTTTAGGGTAAAACTGTTATATGAAGCAGATTTTAGTTAAAGTTAAGCCTTCAAGCCGGCAAATTAAAGTTGAGAAGATTAGTAACAGTGAGTTTAAAGTTTTTTTAACTGCCGTGGCTCAGAATAATCAGGCTAACAGACAGCTTCTGAAAGTTTTAGCTAAGTTTTTTCAGCTTAAACCAGGACAGGTTTTGTTTAAATCAGGCTTGAAAAGTAGGACTAAAAAAATTATTTTAAGAGAAGATTAGTTTATTAATTAATTTTCTAAAAGATAATACTTGACTTATTCATATCAAGTATGTAAGCTAAAAAAGCTTTTGGAAAAAGACATGAACAAAAAAAATTTGAAACAACAAGTTTTTAAAGCAGCTTCTTATTTTTAAGCTGCTTTTTTATTAGGAGGAACATGGAAAATACTTTAATAATGCAGATTTCTCATGCTACGGAATTGGCAGCGATGGCCGCAGCTAGAGCCGCAGGCTTTGGTGATAAAAAGGCAGCTGATGGTGAGGCAGTTAAGGCTATGAGGCAGTTTTTTAACTCCGTTGATTTTAAAGCCCGCGTGGTTATTGGCGAAGGTGAAAGAGATAAGGCCCCCATGCTTTATATTGGAGAAAAACTGGGTACGGGTAAGGGGATGAGTGTAGATATCGCAGTTGATCCCTTAGAAAACACCAACGCCACAGCTAGTCTTGGTCCCAGAGCTATTGCCGTCTTGGCAGCAGCAGAAAAGGGCGGTTTATTTCATGCGCCTGATATGTATATGAACAAGCTTATAGTTGGTCCTGAAGCAGCGGGTAAGATAAATATTGATGCTCCGGTAGGAAAAAATCTTGAGGTTTTAGCTAAAGTGTTGAAAAGGGATGTTAAGGATTTAGTTATTGTTGTGCTTGATAGGCCAAGGAATGAGGAGTTAGTGGCTGATATTAGGAAAGCCGGAGCCAGGGTTAAACTGATTTTAGACGGTGATCTGCTTCCCGGAATTGCAGTGGCAATGAGGGGTAGCGGTGTTCATGCAGTAATGGGAATTGGGGCTGCGCCTGAAGGAGTAATGAGTGCGGCCGGACTGAGGTGTTTGAAAGGAGAGATGCAGGCCAGATTTTGGCCCAAAAGCAGGGAAGAGGAAGAGCGTTTAAAGAAGATGGGAGGTAATGTAAAAAAGGTTTATAAAACCGAGGATCTGGCTTCGGGCAAACAGATAGTTTTTTGTGCTACCGGTGTTACTAATGGAGATATTTTAAAAGGGGTAAGATTTTTCGGCGGCGGAGCCAGAACCAACACTTTGCTGATGAATACTATTTCTGACAAGATCAGATTTATAGATACTACCCATGTGTTTGACAAAAAACAGATTGAATATCGGATTTAATTCTTAAAAGAAAAAACTTGAATTTAAAGGAGGAGTTATGAGTGACATCATTGATGGTTTGGTTTGGCAGCTAGTTTTTGCCGACAGCAAAGAAGATAAAAACACTGCCTATACAAAACTTTGGAATTTGGGTCAGGAAAAGGGGGTTTTGCCGGCATCTATTAATGATTTATATCTGGCTCGGGCGCAGGGACAGACACCTTTAGATTTTACAGTTCCTGCTATAAATTTACGGGGTATGACTTATGATTCGGCCCAGGCAGTTTTTAGGGCTGCGGTGAATAAAAATGTTGGTGCTTTGATTTTTGAGATTGCCAGATCTGAAATTGGTTATACTGACCAATCTCCTCAGGAGTATGTAGGTGTTATTATTGCTGCTGCTTTAGCTCAGGGATTTACAGGACCTTTGTTTATTCAAGGAGATCATTTTCAAGTTAAAGTTTCTGATCAACCAGGAGTAGCTAAGGAAGGTGAGGTGGACAAGGTTAAAGAACTTATTGCTCAAGCTTTAGAAGCGGGTTTTTATAATGTTGACATTGATGCTTCAACCTTGGTTGATTATGCAAAGCCTGATATTTATGACCAGCAGCAGACTAATTTTTTGGTCTCTTCCCAGCTTTCCCAGTATGTTCGCAGTCTTCAACCTGAAGGAATAACTGTTTCTTTAGGAGGAGAGATTGGCCATATTGGCGGAAAAAACTCTACTGAAGAAGAGCTGAGGGCTTATATTAAAGGTTTTAAGGAAAACATTTCTGAAGGAATGATAGGACTGTCTAAAGTATCTATTCAGACAGGAACTCACCATGGTGGTGTCCCTTTGGCTGATGGCAGTCTGGCTGATGTAGATGTTGACTTTGGTACTTTAAAAAATTTGGCTCAAGTATCACGGCAGCTGGGAATGGCAGGAACAGTTCAGCACGGTGCTTCTACTTTGCCTAAAGACTATTTTGCCCAGTTTCCTGCCTCAGAAGCAGTAGAAGTGCATTTGGCAACCGGTTTCCAGAATATTATTATGGATCACCCCCAGTTTCCTGAAAAACTACTTGGGAAAATGTATGATTGGATTGACCAGAATCAGCAAGATGAGAAGAAAGAAGGCCAAACCGACGAGCAGTTTCATTATAAATTAAGAAAAAAAGCCTGGGGACCCTTTAAAAAAGAAGTTTGGTCCTTGTCAGGGGAAATAAAAGAAGCGATTGGCAGCCAGCTGGAAAAAGAGTTTGCTTTTATGTTTCAGGCTTTAAAAGTAGAAAATAGCAAAGATTTGGTCAGCAGATTTGTTAAGCCTGTTATATTAAAAAAGTAACCCTTAAAGGAGTTATATGAAAAAGAAGACAATTAAAGATATTAGGCTTGATAATAAAAAGGTGCTTGTCAGGGTTGATTACAATGTTTCTTTAGGTGAGGATTTTAAGATTGCCGATGACTTTCGTATCAGGCAAACCCTGACAACTTTGGATTATTTGTCCAAAAAAGGCTGTACAATTTTTCTCCTTTCTCATTTAGGTAGACCTGAGGGGCTAAAGAATAAAGATTTTTCTTTAAAACCAGTGGCCCAGCATTTGCAAAAAATATTAGGAAGAAAAGTTTTCTTTTTTGACAAAGACATAACTGATGCAAATGCCAGAAAAGAACTTAGCAGTTTTAATAAGGGAGAGATTGTTTTGCTGGAAAATATTAGGTTTTATAAACAGGAAGAAGAAAATGATCAGCAATTTGCTCAAAATCTTGCCGGCTTGGCTGATATTTTTGTCAACGATGCTTTTGGTGTTTCCCACAGGGTACATGCTTCAACTGTAGGAGTAACCCAGTTTCTTCCCTCAGTGGCAGGATTGCTTTTAGAAAAAGAGGTTAAAGTTATTTCTCAGGCTTTAAACAAACCCAAGAGGCCTTTGGTGGCTATAATTGGCGGAGCCAAGGCTGAGGATAAAATTACTCTGGTAGGCAAGCTTCTAGAAAAAGCAGATTATTGTCTGGTAGGCGGTGGAACAGCCAATACTTTTTTAAGTGCCTGGGGTTATAAAGTCGGTCAATCTAAGGTTTATCATGAGATGGTGGAGTTGGCGAAAAAACTTTTTTGGAAAGCTTCAAGACGGAATACGGCCATGCTTTTGCCCACAGATGTAGTTCTGGGAAACCTTAAAGAAAAAACAACCAACGGAGTGGTGGATGTAGAAAAAATTCCTGCTTCCTGGCAGGCCTTGGATATTGGTCCTAAAACCCAGGCAGAGTTTGGTAATGCTATTGCCAAAGCCAACACCATTATTTGGAACGGACCAATGGGGGTTTTTGAAAAACAGGAGTTTAAAAATGGCACTGAATTTATTTACTGGGCTATTGCCCAAAATTCCCAATCATTAAGCATTATTGGCGGCGGCGATACTATTTCTGCTTTGAAGAAAAAAGAGTATTTAAAGGTTATTGACCATGTTTCCACCGGAGGCGGAGCCATGCTTGAGTTTATTGAACAGGGCACACTGCCGGGCATACAGGCTTTGGAAGATAAATAAATTCTAACTATACTTCTTTTGAACAATTTGCCTAATTTATTGGTTAAAGCTATACTGTTATTAGCCAGCTTTTTTATTTTATGTCAGAAAAAAGAGGTTCAGTTTTAGCGCTTCCTGATTTAAGACCTTTATACTTAGATGCTTTGGAATTTACTCCTCAACAATATTTTAACCTTGTATTTCATGATTTTAAGAACAACCTTACTCCCATGTTTGGTTTTGTAGATTTAGCCATAGAAGGTGCTTTTACTGATGAAGAAAATAGTTTTTTTCTTCAGATAGCTCCTTATGTTAGACAGGTAAAGGCAATTTTTGACTTTTTACAGGATAGTTTCAGCAACGATGATTTATATCAATGTCAGTCAGGTTTAAAAGAAGACACGTTAGCATTTTTACAAGGTTTAAGGGAAGAGTTTTTTGTCGAAGAAGATGAAAAAAGAATGTTGCCTGAAGAGTATCAACAGCAAAGTTGTTTGCAAATTATGATTCGGGAAATAGAATGGTATTTAGATTTTATTGCGGTTTTTCCTGAAACCATAGCTATTCCTGATGGGATATGTGACAAATCTTTAGTAAAACTTAATAAGGCTAGGCAACTGCTGGAAGAAGTGCCGGCTGAAATAATGAATTTTGATCTTTTAATTCCCAATTATGAACCTGTAAACATTAAGCAGAAAATAGAAGAAGTTTTATTTCAACAACGGAAGTTAAATGGTCACTCTTTTGAAACGAATTATCCTAAAGAGCTAGAAGATCAAATAGTTGAAACAGATGGTCATTTTTTACAAAGGATTTTAGACAACCTTATAGACAATGGCTGTAAATATAGTGCAAAAGGGTCTCCTTTAACAATTAAAATGGAATCAAGTTGCGGTTTTTTAGCTATAGTTGTTCAGGATTTTGGTATGGGTTTACCCTTAGAATGTCTGCAAGATCCTGCTGCTCTTTTTAGTCCAGGAAAAAGATTTGCTCCAGAAATTGGAGGTAGTGGTTATGGTTTATGTTTTAGTCAGATGCTAGCCAACAAGTTGGGAGGTTGGATTACTCCTTATTCTGCGGGAGAGGGTCAAGGCTCTGCGTTTAAACTTTTTTTACCTCTTTGATTTTTATCTTGACAAAATTTTTCTAAAGGTTTAAACTCCTACTTGAAAGGTATGATATATGTTTCAAGTAACTAAATCCGTTGAGTATGCTATCTTGCTTCTAGTTGGTTTATATAAAACTAAAGGAAAGCCTGTTTCTTTGGCTTCTTTAGCCCAAATCCAGGGTTTGCCTCATAAATATCTGGAAAAAATAGCTGCAAAATTAAAGAAAAAAGACATTTTGGCCAGCAGTCAAGGAGTTAATGGCGGTTACTTTTTTAAAAAGAAGCCTTCTCAGGTTTCTTTACAGGACATTATTTTATCTGTTGATGGAAGAAAGGGCTTGGTCAGCTGTTTGTATGGCAAATGCGATTTGGAAGACTCTTGTTTTCATAAAAAAGTTTGGCTTAATTTACAGCAGAAACTGTTTAAAGAACTTGAACAGATTAAATTATCTGATTTAGTGAGTTAATATGCTGGTTGTTTTAGATGTAGAAACTAAAAATATGTTTGACGGGGTTAACAGAAAAAAACCTGAAGATTTAGGGATATCTTTTGTTGGGGTTTTAACGGTGGATAGCGGCAGGGAAAAGTATCTTGGTTTTTGGGAACATGAACTTCCCAAGTTGTGGCCCCTGCTTGAACAGGTGGATTTGGTAGTTGGCTTTAATCTGTTTGGTTTTGATTTTCCGGCCCTGTCTTCTTACTATTCAGGAGATTTAACCAAACTGCCAGCTTTGGATCTTTTAAAGGAGTTTGAAAGCGTAGCCGGACACAGAATCAGTTTAAATAGTCTGGCTAAAGCTACTTTGGGTTTGGAAAAAAGCGGAACCGGCATTCAGGCCATTGATCTTTTTGCCCAAGGAAAGCTTGAGGAGCTGAAAAAATACTGTTTAAAAGATGTAGAAATTACTTATAAACTTTATCAGCATGCTCGGCAATTTGGGTTTTTAAAATATGTTAATAAGTGGAATAATGTTTGTCAGATTAAGCTTGAACTTAAAAATCAAAATCAGGAGGCTAAGGTACAGATGACCCTAGGATAGAATGAAAAAAGTTTACCTGGATTATGCTGCCACCAGTCCCTTAGATAAAAAAGCCCTGAAGGCGATGCAGCCCTTTTTTACAACTTATTTTGGCAATCCCAGCAGTCTTCACTCCTGGGGACAGAAAGCAAGAGCTAAAGTTGA
>DBQG01000035.1 GCA_002305125.1 Patescibacteria group bacterium UBA1400
CTTACTGGCTTCTGATTTTAAAAGCTTTGTCACCGGCACTCCTGTCCATTTGGAAACAACTCCGGCAATATCTTCTTCAGTTACCTCTTCTTTGACAAATCTTTTTTCCGGAGGAATCTGCTGCCATTTTTCCCTTTCCTGCTTCAGTTCTTCTTTAATGTTGGGAATCTGGCCATATTTTATCTTGGCCGCATCCTCTAGTCTTACCTCCTGCTCGGCTTTTTTAAGTTCTTCGCTCTTTTGTTCCAATTTTTCGTTTAAAGTTTTAATGTTCTCGATAATCTTTTGCTGCTTTTGCCAGGAAGCACTTAACTTGCTTTCTTTTTCTTTTAAATCAGCCAATTTCTTTTTGATTTCTGCAACTTTTTGCCTGGTCTCTTGGCTTTTGTCTTTTTTTAAAGCTGCCAGCTCTACTTCAAACTGGGTAATCTTTCTTTTCAGCTCATCAAGCTGAGTAGGCATTGACTCTATTTCAATTTTTAAAGCCGAAGTAGCCTCATCAATCAGATCAATGGCTTTGTCCGGAAGAAACCTGTCAGTAATATACCTATCAGAAAGGTTAGCAGCAGCTATCAGGGCATCATCAGAAATTCTTACACCGTGATGGACCTCATATTTTTCTTTTAAACCGCGCAAAATAGCTATTGTCTCCTCTACTGAGGGCGGGGAGACCATAATGGGTTGGAATCTTCTTTCCAAAGCCGCGTCTTTTTCAATATATTTTCTATATTCCGAGATAGTTGTGGCTCCAATCGCCCTTAAAGCTCCTCTTGCCAGGGCAGGTTTAAGCATATTTGAGGCATCAATAGCACCTTCTGCTCCTCCAGCCCCAACTAAAGTATGCAGTTCGTCTATAAAAACAATATAGCTACCTTCAGCTTTTTCTATTTCCTGCAGTACGGCTTTAAGCCTTTCTTCAAACTCACCCCTAAATTTGGAACCGGCTAAAAGTGAAGCCAAATCCAGAACAATCAGCTGTTTGCCTTTTAAACTTTCCGGCACATCACCTTCAACAATTCTTTGCGCCAAACCTTCAACTAAGGCAGTCTTTCCTACTCCGGGATCACCAATCAAAACAGGATTGTTTTTCGTTCTCCGGGAAAGTACCTGCATTAGTCTTCTAATCTCTTTGTCACGACCTATTACCGGATCCAATTTGCCGTCTTTGGCTTGTTTGGTTAAGTTAAGGGTAAATTTTTCCAGGACCTGGTATTTACTCTCAGATCCTGGATCAGTTACTTTTTGGGAACCTCTAATCATTTTAATTGCCTCTTTAAGTTTATCCTCAGTAACATTATTCTCTTTAAGTATAGACTGCGATTGGCACTCAGTCAAGTAGAGTGCCAAGAGAAGAACTTCCTGGGAAACAAACTCATCCGCCATTTGTCTGGCTTGGTTTTGGGCAGTTTGTAAAACCAAAGCTAAAGCCGGAGAAATTCTGGGAAGAGGTGATGATCCTTCTACCTTAGGTAGCAAGTTTATCCCCTCCTCTACTTTGCTAATAAGCAAGGGAATATCAAGATCCATTTTTTCCAGAATATTTGCAACCACTCCTTCAGATTCAGATAAAAGAACATAAAAAACATGCAAGTCTTCCACCTGAGAGTTTTGGTTTTCCTGAGCCAAATTAAAAGCTTTGGCTAAAGTTTCCTGTGTTTTATAAGTAAATTTATCTGCTTCCATAAGCTAATTTTAACAAATTAAATCAGGAAAAGTAAATTGATTTTGGGTCAATTTAAAATATTCACTCTTGATGGGGAATAGCAGATAAAACAATTTCTCTTACTGTTCCACCAGGGTCTTTAAAGGTTTGCTCTAAAATAATAGAACATGTGCCGCAGCCAACCGGAAGCAACATATATTCTCCTTCATTTATATCTCTTATTTCCTGATCTAAAGCTCTCCAATGTTCATACAAACGGTCACAACCAACGGTTGTTCGTTCTTGTCCAGAATCAGAAAAATTCCAGGTACTAACACCAACAATTTGGCAAATTAATGGTTTAGCACCAGTATCATGAAGGGCACAGCCAAACCTTTCCTGAATTAAAACCGGACAAATTCCTTCTCTTTCTAAAGCATTTCTTAAAACCTCATCTTGTAAGGATTGGGAAAATTGCCCCACTGCTTGTTCAATAAGATGTCTTTCTGCTTTGGAAACCCGAACCTCATCATGACAGCAATCTGAACAACCTTCCCCGCAGGGAACGGGCGGAAGTTCTCCTTCTACAGCATCTTTAATACGAGTTATTGTTCCAGCTATTTGCCTAACAGAAAATCTTCTGCCTGATACAGGTTCTAAATCACATAGGGTCTGAAACATTCTTGGTCTTTCTTCTTTTTCTCTCATGGGTAGTTATCTTTAATAGATACAATTTTAGTATTTAAATATAATAAGAAAAGTTTTTTTCTTTTAATTCAAATTATCCAGCAATTTTACTAAAAAACAGGAAATAAATCAACACTATGGGATAAATGTGTTTTATAAAGTTAAATGACCAAAGTACAGTTTCCTGTAGCAATGTTTTGAGCATGTAGCTCTGCTATATCTGCTGGCCAACCTGCTTCTTGAAACAAAGCAACTGCTCTATTCTGAGCACCTCTATCTTGATTTACTCTTGCCGATTCTACTTCTAAACCTGCTCTTGCTAAGAATAGACCTGCTTCACAACATGACACCTGAGCTCTTTCTCTTAAATCTTCCATTTTTTCCTTTCTTTAAGACATTTGTTGCAGGACTTTTATTCTTTCTTCTAAGGGAGGATGGGTATTAAAAAGGCCGGCAAACCAGCCTGCCTGTGATTTTAAATTTTTTAAAGGGTTGGTGATGTAAAGATGAGCAGTAGCTTTGTTGGCTACTTCCAAAGGTTCTTTGTCTTGTCCCAGTTTTTGCAAAGCAGTTATTAGACCCGAAGGCTGTCTTGTCAGCTTAACTGCATCAGCATCAGCCGAATACTCTCTTCTGCGGGAAAGAGCTAGTTTAATTAAGTTAGCTATTATTGGCGACAGCAAAGCTAAAAGAACTCCTACTATTAAAATAATAGAACTTAATTCATTTTTTTTATCTCTTCTACCTGAAAAACGGTAGCTTCTTAAAAACCAGTCGGCCAGCAAGGTTATAACACCTATCAGCACCGTTACTATGCTCATTAACCTGATATCATAGTTTTTAACATGAGACAATTCGTGAGCAACCACACCTTCAAGTTCTGTCCTATTTAATTTTTGAAGCAAACCGGTGGTAGCACAAACCACTGCATGCTCAGGATCTCTGCCGGTGGCAAAAGCATTCATAGCCGTATCATCAATAACATAAAGCCTGGGCATAGGAATCTGGGCAGCCATTGACAGGTTTTGAGTGGCAGTATAAAAGTCAAAAAACTCTTCTCTTTTAGCCTCTCTAGCTTTAGAAATGGAAAGGATAATTTTATCTGACCAGTAGTAGGAAGAAAAACTCATTAGGCCGGAAACAATAAAGGCAATCCCTACACCGCCCAAGCCATAATCCAACACTTGGGAAAAAACCCAGGATACCAGGGTGATAAAAACTATAAAAAAGATAATGATTAAGGCTGATCTTTTTTTATTAGCATCAGCCTGCTCGTAAACATTAAGCATGCTTTTATTTTTTTAAAATTTCTAAAAAGTTTGTTACTCCAGTTTAACTTCAGGGGTTTTGGTTTCTTCCTGTTTGACGGTAGTAACATCAGCTGCGGCTTCAGCAGCCATCTGCAGACCTTTTTCCTTTTTAAAGCCAAAGATATTGGCAATAAAACTGCTGGGTAAGGTTACAATTAAAACATTATAGTCAGCTGTCAGATCAATTAAAGTTCTTCTTGAATACATGATTTTATCAGCTGTATCCCTTAACTCATCCATTAACTTTGAGGTAGGACCGGCTGCCTGCAGTTCCGGAGTGCTTTCAAAAACAGCTCTTATCGGAGCCAGTGCCTGAGCAGCTGTTTGTGAAGCTTCAACCATTTTGGCAGCATCACCGCTTTGCAAAGAAGACACAATCATCTTCCTGGCTTCAGTTAAATCACTAAAGATTTTGCTCTCATGCTTCATGTAACCTTTAACAGAACTTACCAGGTTAGGAATCATTTCTGCCTGTCTTTTTAACTGATTACCTATCTCCTGAACTGAAGCTTCAATTCTGGTTTTTAAAGTTTGAAACTTATTATAGGTAGCAAACACATAAATTACTGCTAAACCTAAAACTCCTAAAAGAATATATAAAATTGGCATTTTGCCTCCTTTGACACAAATTTTTCTATTTATTATTATACCTTAACTGGGGTTTTAAGCAATAAGGTTTTTTAACAAAAGGTTTAAAAGGTGTTTAAAAAATATTCATAATTTATTTTAACTGTATTATTAAACTAATAATAAATAATTGAATAGTATTTATCGTATTTTTTCACTAAATTATTTCACGTGGGTATATATTATAATCATTTAATATTTATAATTAGATTTATTAATTAAAAGTTATATTTTTGATCATCTTTTATATTCTTTTTTTTAGGTTGCTGTTTTTGATGTTTTTTTTGTTTTTTAAATTGTTTTAAGGCTAAATTTCTATCTTCTTAGCTTTCCGGCAGATTGATTTTCCCCTAAATATTTGCTATATTCTTTTAAAGAGTGTGGGGTTGTAGCTCAGTCGGTTAGAGCGTTGCCCTGTCAAGGCAAAGGTCGCGGGTTCGAGCCCCGTCAACCCCGCATTAAGTAATTTTTATTACTTCTGCCTGGAAAGGAGGTATCTATCTCCTTTAATACTCTGCCCTATTTAAAGAAGATAGTTATTTTATGCAGAATTTGTTAAAAAACTGGCTTAAAAAAATCAGATTGAATGAACCTTTAATCAGTACTTTTTTAGGAGGACTGGTTATTTTAGTGGTAGGAGTCTTGATTTTTAATTATTTTAAGGCAGGACAGGCTGGAGAAATAGCTCTAGAAGAACCAGGAAACAGCCAAACTGAAGCCGGAGCAGAAGACAAACAGAACAGTTCCGACACATATGAAGTTCAGGCCGGAGAAAGCTTGTGGAAGATAAGTGAAAAAGTTTATGGTACCGGTTACAACTGGACAGATATTGCCAGTGCTAATAATCTTGCTAATCCTGATTATGTTGAAGCTGGAACCAAGTTAACTATTCCCAGTATAGAAACCAAAGAACAGGAACAGGTGGAACAGATGGCCACCAAAGCTCCTCAGGTCAACCAAGAGGCTATGGAAACAACACCAGATACTTATACCGTCAAACAAGGTGATCACTTATGGAAGATAGCTCAGGATGTTTATGCTGATGGTTATAAATGGATAGAGATTGCCCAGGCTAATAATATTCAAAATCCTGATTTAATTGAAGTTGGTCAACAGTTAAAGCTTCCGGGTAGATAATAGGACTTGAAATCTGTTAAACTAGAAACTGCATAAAAAATATGCGGGTGTAGTTCAGCAGCAGAACGTCTGCTTCCCAAGCAGAAAGTCGTGGGTGCAAATCCCATCACCCGCTC
>DBQG01000051.1:0-8035 GCA_002305125.1 Patescibacteria group bacterium UBA1400
CTGTTATAGATTCTTACCTCATCCAGCTTATCAGGAAAATCATTATCTCCTTTACCGATTTGGGTCCAGGAAGGAGTATCATTATAATCAATTCCTCCGGTATAGTTAGCAGAAGTTGTATCTTGAACTCCGTTTATATAAAGATAAACTTTACTACCTTCATAAGTAAAAGCCACATGAGACCAGGTGTTAATGGGAATAGAAGTAGTGGAAGACACACTGAGAGTGTTTGTTATTCCATTTTGAAAAACAATTTTCAGTTTGCCATTGGCATCATTGCTTAAAAGATATGACCAAGCATGAGAAGGGTTACCATTATAATGTGAAATAAATCCAGTGTTATAAGAGCTTTCCGTTGCATAAATCCAGGCTGCAACAGTTATATTTTCTGGTTCATGAGCAGCTACACTTCCAGTTCTAAGATAATCATTTGCTCCGGGAAAACTTACTCCTAAAGAATATTTTCCGTTAGTTGAAGTGGGAGAGTTATACCAGGTAGCTGAGTTTCCATTTCCAGAGGAATCAAGAGATGGGGTTGAAGCTTCATCTAATTTATAATAACCGACCAAACCTTCAGATAAAGAGTTTGTTTTTTCTGCTCCCATAACTACAGATGAACCTTCTGATCCTGCTCCTTTAATGCTGTCTGTTTTTACTTGGGCTGCTGTTCTGGCATAATCATAAAGCTTTATCTCATCTAAAAAGCCTTTTAAAAAGGTGGTGGAGACATTGCCTATGGAAATAGCGTCTGCCGTTATATTTGTATTTGTTACTATGGTTACCTGACTCCAGAGGTTAGGAGAGATACTGGTGGTTTGGGCTCCATTTACATAAACTGTTGGTTCTGTGATTCCTTCTGTAGTTATATTTCCTGAGTCAATTGATATGGTTACTCCTGAAGCTAGAGTCATGATAGCTTCAGTAGTAGTGCTTGGTTTTATCCAAAAGGCAATCGAGTTTATAGAGGAGATAGCGCTTGCTACAGTTAGATTATCATCTGTGCCGTCAAATAAGAGACAGTTGTCTTGGATGCAGGAATCATTTCTCCAGGTTGCTCCGGAAATGGTGCCTTCGTAACCGTTGCCAGTAGAATCATTGGCTTGAGTATTATAACCTTCATCCAATTTCCAATAGGCTTTGGGAGGATTTTCTATGGGTTTGTTTTCTTCTGCTTGAGGGTTTTCAGCAGAAACATCAGTACTGTACTGAATAATCTTAATGTTATTAAAATAGCTAACCCATGTATCATCTATTTCTGGCGTAGCATCTTCCTGGACAACAGAGATATAGTTAATTGTTTTACCTGCCATGTCAGAAATATCAATATATCTCCAATACCAATAGCCATTAGCATTACTGTTTTCCAACATAGCATCAATATTGTCTTGATCTTCATGATTCCACCGCAGAACGGAACCATCGGTAAAATTTATTTCTACTCCAACACCTGGAACATCATAGTTATAAACAAGAAAAGTGATAAAATCGCTATCCTGTACAACATAATTATCATAATATTCACCATTACTATCACTGATTTTGTAATAGGCATAGGGATTGTTTGTTCCTGTTATTGTTCCGGTAAATTTAATCATATAATTACTTGCCAGGGGATTAACTCCGTTTTCTGCAGTAGCGGTGGATACACTTATACCACTGGTCAGTGATGAATAAGCCTTTACTCCGCTGACTATTGGTTCTGTAGTAAAATCAAATGTTTGTTGGGCACTATTTCCAGTTTCACTTAAGGGGTTTCCATAATAAAAATAGATAGTACTTGTTGATGTTGGAATAGTTGATACCTTTACCCAAAGTTTTGATGAATCAGAATTACAATTACTTATAAAATGAGGTAATAAAATGCCATTTGTATCTGTAAATCTTAAATCATCACAATCTGACTGCATTTTTCCCTCATTTATTAGAGTTTGGGTATCTAGGGTTATAGCTACCTGGAAATCTGTTTGTTCTGAGCCATTATTGGTTACGGTGACTGCTTTTCTGTAGTCCCAGGATGAGTTCCACCAGGCTTTGGCTTGGTTGGGTTTTTTGGTGAGAAGATAGGCTAGGGGGCCAAACAGGATGAGTATTGCTACGGGGATGATGACTAATTGTCTTTTTGTTTTTTTATCTATTTTCTTTAAAAGCTGGTTTGTTTTTGTTAAGGGGAGTAGGGTAAGGTTGCCTACTTTATCAAAGAAGCTGATTGTTTTGGTTATAATTGTTTTTGTTGTTTCTGTCATTTTTTCTTTTTTTATCTGTTTTTTTATTTTCTTTTTTCTTTTGTTCTTTTCTTGTCTTTTTGTTTTACTCTTGGTCTATGAGCCACCAGGTAAAGGTGATATCTTCTTTTATGTCTTTTTGGATTGCTATGATAAACCAGCCTTCTTGGTTGTTTCTGGCTTTTATGTAGAGGGTTTGATTTTCTGTTTTAGTAGTTGGTTTGGTATAGATAAGACTAGTTTGTTTTAGTTTACTGGTTTGTATTCTTATTTCTGTTTGGCCGGCTTTAATGACGGCTTCTCCTTTATTGGCATTAATGTCAGTTTTTGTTTGTGTATCTTGTTGTTTTTGTTCCTGGTTAGGCTCAGCAATAATGATGTTTGATTGCTTATTAGCCTGTTGCATAGGAATGAAGTCTAAAGGCTGGGCCTGGTCTTCCTGAGGAAGGTTGGGGTCTGGTTTATTTAAAATCTGATTGGCTGTTTTAAGGTCTTTTTCCCTTTTTTCTTTGACTTCGGGCCAGATATGTTCTACTTTTTGATAGATTTGGGCTCTTAGAAGGTAGCCTTCAGCGCTTTTGGGATAGTGCTTTATGGCTTGGTTGGCTGCATTTAAGGCTTCGTTTATAGTGTTTATAATCTTAGCTTTGTCTGTTTCATTTTGAGTTGGGTTGTCATTGGCCAGCCTGGTAGCTTTGCCTAGAAAAGATTTAGCCAGATGCAGGTAGTAGTCAAGACTGTAGATTTTTTCCTCAGAGGCTGTTTGTTTATATCTTGGAGTTTCCTGTTTTTGTTCTGTTAGGGGAGTAAGGTATTGTTCTTCTTTTTGTTTTTTTGTCTGTTTGGCTTGGGTGATGGTAAAAGCGGTTAGGGTAAATATCAGGCAGAGGCCTGTTATGGTCAATATCTTAGTTTTTCTATTTAATTGTTTTAAATTGGGCAGTTTCATTTAGTTTTTCTCAAGCCAGGTTAAAAATTGGTTGATATCAGAAACATAATTTTTGATGGTAGCCTTGGAAAGCTTTTGTTTTTGCATGCTTTGCCTGAAGTTTTCCATCAGTTCTTCCTGTCCGGTTTTAAATTTTTTTGTTTTTTCTGTTTGTTTTATCTGTTTTTTGATGTTTTCCAGGTTAGAAACTGGGTTAACCATCATCTGTTTTTCCTGTTTTAAAAACTCACCGAACTTTCTTAGGCTGCTTAGATATCGATTGATACTCTTTGTAGGAGTTTTCTTGACCAACAGATGAGACCGGTAGGTTGCAAAGGTGTTAGGTGTTAACTGGTTAGAGCTGTTTTTAGCAGTCCAGCTTAAAAACTGCCGGACATCAGACAAATAATTTTTGACTGATTTATCTGATAGTTTTTTCTTTTTTAACCAAATTTGAAAATCTGTTAACATTTTTTGCAACCTTTTTTAAAAAGTGCTTTAGGTAGATTAATTTTTTAAATTACAAACAGCCAAACCAAAGCACCGGCACAAAGAACTAATGCGGTTGCAGCCTCAGCAACTCTTTCCAGCAGGTTTTTTGATATTGAGATGCTAAAGTCCTTACTTTGCACCTTGGGTAGAGTAATTGTTAAAGCGTCCATATTTCCTCCTTTGCGGAAATTTATTTTTAATTGAGTCTAGCCTTATAATTAGACAGATTAGACAATATTAGACTCTGTTTACTACTATAAAAGGGATTTAAGATTGCCGTCAATCAAGTTTATTTTCTTCTTCTTTCAGGGCTGTTTTTCAGGCTAAAATTATAAGAAATAAATTAGACCTTTCTTTTCTTTCTTTTTCACATTGTTTTCACGGAGGCTTAATAATATGGCAAAGAGTTTCAGAGTATATCAAAGTTGTACAACCTTGTTTTTTGTTTTCCTGGTCTATGTGTATCAGACTATGTTGATAAATTGTGGATAACCTGATACTTGACAATGGGTTTAGTGTTGTGTTTTAGTGAAACAAGAAACATATAAATAAAACAATAGTTAAAAAAGCTTAGTTTTAGCCTGTAAATTGAAATTTTTAAAGTTTGAAATTTGGCAAAAATTAACTTTTTTGCTAAATAGTAAAAAGGAAAGGATTATTTTTAACAATGAAGCTTTTAAAACAGATGGTTTTGTTTGTCTTAGCATCAGAGGAAGATCTGCTTTCTAGGCCTGAAAGTTTTAATTATAAAGACTACAGTTATCTTTACTGGCGTTTGTCTGGATATGAAGAAAGCTCTATAAGGGGCAGTGTGTTGCAGCTGGTAGCTACCGGTGAAGTGGACAAAATAGTACGAAATAATACTCCTCTTTACCGTTTAACTAGCCAGGGTAGAGATAGATTGATGTCTTTGTTTCCAATAAGTATTGGTCAGAAGCGTGTTTGGGACAGGATTTGGCGGATTGCTTTAATTAAAGGTGTTTCTGGCAGTAGTTTAAGGATTAAAGGATCTAGTGCTAAGAAGAAAGAGCGGGAGAGTCGCTTAGGTTGTTTAACAGATCTGAGGGAGATAAGAAGAGGCTTGCGTGGCCTGGGATTTAAAAAACTTTCCTCCAGCGTTTATATCACGCCTATGCCTGTTTCTGTGAAAATAAAGGAATTTTGCCTTAAGAATAAGTTTATCAATGCACAAATTGCGGTAATTGAATCAAGAAGGCTTTTGATTGGGGATGACAAACAAATAGCGAAAAACATTTGGGACTTGGAGAGGATCAATGCCTTATATCATGAATTTATCAGGAATGTAAACAAACTGCTAAAGGTTTTTAGACAAAAAAAAGTACTGTCTGTTAGGGAAAAAAAGCAGTTCTCTCTCATATTGTCTACTTACTTTTCTCTGTTAAAACAGGATCCTGGTTTGCCTAAAAGGCTTTTAGAGGCTGACTGGCCGGCGGATTTAGCTCAAACCCAGTTTTTAAAGCTGGTTGGTAAGGTATCTGAGCTGGAGGCCGGTTTAAAAAAGTGATGTTCTAGTTTGATAGTTTTTTATAAACGATATTTAAGCTTTTTAATTTAACCTAAATCCTTGTTTCACACTTTTTTCCTGAATTTTTTACTGTTAAACATTCCTTAGTTAATTTACTAAAACCGCTAACTATCCATGTGTTTTCTTTTTTGGTTCTTTTATTTATTAATTTTTTCTAGGAGTTAAAAGAACCGGTGCTTTGTTTTTTTATTTTTAATCGTAGGTAGTTGGTTTTAATGTTTTTTAATAACCTGTTTTATTTGCTTGGCAATGTCTTTCTTTTTTCTATCCTTTGCTTTCTTAGAGCCGTTTTTAAAGCCTTTTGGTTTGTTTTCCTACAAATTACAATCTTCAGATTTAAAGTTAGTCAGAGAGTTTTAAGTGAAGTTTGGAAGAGCTTAAGCTTGTATTAAATAAATAAACGGCTTTATTTTATTACTATAGATGAGCTTGGTTATCTTAGTTTTTGTTTAAAAGCCAAACTCGGTGGGTTCAACAAAAAAAGGTAGGGGATTATTGTTTTTATCTTTAAGTAGAACCGAGATAATGCTTTTATTGCCCGGAACCTGGACTTGTTTCAGGTTATCGCTTGTTACAACTTCGTCTTTAAAATAGATTTCCAACCTGCCTTCAGAGGGCGGGTTTAAGACTTTGACAATATCATTGTTCTCTGTAACCTGGGTTTTGGTATCAATTGAGTAGACAGTAAAAGGAAAGCCCCAGGAGGTGCCTTTATCAGCTATGGTCAGATTTATATTGCTGATACTGCCCGGGTTTATATTTGAAGGAATCACAAACTCAATTAAGTTAGGAGTCCATTTAATAATATCGTCTTCCGTAATCTGATAGCTGCCCAGGAAAAGCTTTTTGTTTAAAGGGTTTTGGCCCAGGTTTTGGCCCTGGATAAGAACAGAGTCGCCTACTTTGCCTAAAAAAGGCCAGACTAAAGTAATCTGAGGGCTACCTTGGGAAGGAGAGCCGTACTCTTTTTCCAGGGAAATGGGTTCTGGTTTTTCAAAAAAAGCTTTTGATTGGGTTTTGGTTTGTTGCTGGGCCACCAGAACGCTGACGGGAATAGCCAGGGTAATAGCCAGAAGCAGGGTAATGCCGGTTAATTTTTGAAAAGATATATTTTCCAGGTTTTTTAATAAGCTCATTTTTATTTACTGTCTTATCTCAATTTTGTTGGCCTTTGAATTAAAATATACATTATAGGTTTCAAAAAATCCAGATCGGCCCAAAATTGATTTGGTGCCGGTAGCTTCAGTAAAAACAACAGGAATGGTTATCTCCTGTTTGCCCAGAAGAATCTTTAAATTGGCTTTATAAGCAAAAGAGGTGGTGTTACCAAAACCGCTGAAGGTTGACCGCGGTAGTTTGGCCAGGGAAAAACCAAGTTCTGCGGCTTTTTCTCTGGGCAAAGAGGAAACCACCGCTCCGGAATCAAGCAGAAACTCTTCTTTTTGAAATCCTTTATCAGGATAAAAGACGGGTAGTTTAACAATCGGCTCAAACACCTCGCCAAAATCGCGCCATAAGACTATCTGATATTTAGTTTCCAGCAGAACTCCTTCCGCCAGATTGGCTTCTTCTTTTTCTGAGGTAAATTTTTTGGTTAAAAAGAAAGCTCCCAAAACAAACAGACTTATTACTCCCAGAATATAGCCAAGCTTAAGCAGGGTTTTAAGATTTACTTTTTCTTCCTGTTGGGTGATTTTAGGTTGATAGGGGTTGTAGTTGGGAGCGGGTTGAGGCTGGTAGTGGTTTTGGGTAGCCATAATTAGTTTATAGCAGAAAAGAAATTGTTAAATCAAGGCAGATTAAAAAAATGATTAAGATAATTAGATTGGGATTAAAAAGCAGGAGTAAAATCGAGGTTGTCAGGGCCAGAAGCAGGAAAACAGCGGCCAATTTTCTTTGCAGGCTTTGTTGTTTCCAGGTATAAAGGTTAAGTTTTAAGGGTAAACACAGATAAACATTGGTTTTATCCTTACTTTTAATAATTATTTTATCTTTAAAAAGTTGCAGCTCTTTTTGCTTAACCCAAATCAGCCAGTTTCCTGGCTTTAAGCTTAGGTTAAAACCGCCTTTTTTATCACTCAACAGGGTTTTGCTTGTTTCGTCCTGATTTAAACTAATAGTGGTAAAAGACCAGGATTGTTTAAGGGTAGCGTTGTAGCAAAGGCAGGATTTTTTCTTTCTTAAGACTGGCGGCAGCAGGTTAAGAAAGAAAAAGGGTGTTAGAGCGGTCCAGGTAAGGCTAAAACCCAGTTTGCTAAACCCAAGCCATAGCAGTAAAAAAAGTAGTGGTAGTAAGTTGATTAAAAGCCCGGGAGAGATAATGCTTTCACTGGTTGCTTGAGGCAACTGAATTAAATCAGCCGGTTCTTTTGCTAAAGGCGGGGGAATAGTGATATCGATTATGGGTGAGGCAGTCGGTTTGCTTACCTTTAAAAAGAACTCAGGCAGGGTAACAGTGTTGCCAGCGGCATCAGAGGCAATAATCAGCACCTGATAAGTTCCGGCCAGCAGGTTTTGGCCGGGAATAATGTTAAAAATGCCTTGGGTGTTGGCAGAACCGGTTAGGCTTGCAAGACCATTATTATTATCCAGAGGGATTAGGGTAATCTTTATACTGGCGCCAGGTTCGGTTATGCCTTGAAAATCGGGCTTAAGGTTTTTGGTTTCCAAGGTTAGGTTAAGAGGAATAGAGTCAGGGTCCTGGGAGGAAAGGTTGAGGTTTTCATTTTCTCCGACTTTAGTAATAATAATAAAAGGCGAGACATTATCAATGGTAAAAGTCCAGGTAGCAGAGCTAGCCTCATGGCCATACATGTCAAAAGCTTTTATCTTCCAGGTATAAACACC
>DBQG01000051.1:8097-22160 GCA_002305125.1 Patescibacteria group bacterium UBA1400
GTGGCCAGCTGAAAAGTAAAAGTGGGTTTGGTGTTGCTTAAAAAAGATCCGTTTCCGGGACTGATAAGAATAGGAGGGTTAGGATTGCCAAGATCTTCTATTTGGGCGCCTACAGAAACATTTTCTGCTTTGGCCTCTTTTACATAAAGAAACATTAAAACTAGTAAGCTAAGAAAGATAAAAGCTTTGCTAAAGGTCTTCATTAACCTTGATTATAGTGGTTTTTAAGCTTCCTGGGGAGGTCCTTTGTGGATCTGATTCAACTTTTCTTTTAACTTTTTAATCTCTTCATCTTTTTCTCTTAAGGATTGGTTGGATTCAAGGTCGGTATGTCGTAAGTGGCTGCGGATAGATAGAATTAGCAGAATCAGAATTAAAAGTCCTACTAAAACGGCGATCACAATTCTTAAAGGTATAATCCAAAAGTAGATTAAACCTTCTACCACTTGGCTTGAGGGGCCGTAAACGGCTGACAGTTTAGCCGAGTATTTGCCCAAACCCCAGGTGGTATTCCAGGTGTTTTCATAGCTTCTTTTAGCTTCGGGAAAGATGTTGACTTCATCTAAGGGAAGAGTTTCTTTTTTAACTCCAAACATATTGTAAACTTCAATGTTTCCGGTAGGTCTGACATGAATATCAGAAAGGTTTTTAATGGTAGTTAAAAATTTAACCGGACCAAACTCGTAAAAGCTTTGATCAGTGGTAAACTCTTCCAAAAGTGAATCTTCGCTGATAGGTCCAGAGACTGTCAGATAAATCAATGATGCAAGTCTGGAGGCAACAGCTGTGCCTGAACCAAGTTCAGTTTCATCTCCCTGTGGAGTAGGAGGGCCTGATTCAAAGTAAACAGCAGCATAATGTCCGCCAGCAAGAGCATCGTCAGGAATAACAATGGCCAGATTAGCAACTGCAGATGATGAGGCTTCAACCTCAACTGAGCCAGGACTTAAAGAGATCCATGAAGCCAAACTCCATCTGCCAGAAACCTCTTCATCAACTAAAACGGGCGTACCCCGGTCATTAACAACAATCATATCTTTAGTATTCACAGATAGGGTAGCGGGGGTATTACCCATGTTGGTTATTTTAACTTGGGCTTGGACTGTTTCTCCGGGATTACCGCTAAGTTCAATTCTGGGAGGGGAGATAATAAGCCTGGTATTGGTTTGAGCGTCTGCCTGGGATGGTAGAAGAATGGTTGTTAAAAGGAAAGTTAAGCTTAAGCCAAAACTTAGGCTTGTTTTTAAACTGGCTTTAAAGATTTTTTTCATAGGGCAGGTTTTCCTTTTTAAAATGTAGCCGTAGCTATATAAGTAACTTTATTATAGTAATAACCAGCTTCCTGAATACCGGAAACACTTAGACGGTAGCAGATAAAAACACTGCTGCCTGAAACTGGTCCGGTGTTGTTCATTATTTCTGCGCTAGCATCAGTATGCTGGGTTGAACCCTCGGTATAATTAGGAAGTTGTTTGGCATTAAAGCCGGTGGTAATGGTGTTGTCATCCCATTCAAACTCAGCATCTGTACCTGATGAATTTTGAAGTGAGTAACCAAAACCATTGGTGGAAGCTGTAACCCATTCCTGAGAAGAAGTATGAGTGCAGGGTCCGGCATCACAGGCAGTATCTGGAATATAAGGAGAGTTAGCTCCATTTTTACCCAACTCATCATCTTCATATAGCCTGACTTCATAGCCACCGTCAGCATTGGTGGAAACTGTCAACTGCTGTTGGGCATCATAAAAGGTGTCAGACGAGGAGATGGTTCCAAATGGAACAGAGTAGGCATAGGTAGTAACGTCAGTTTCAGCTCCACTGCCGCAGTTTGTTTGTGATTCAGCTACGCCGTCTATTTCAAAGGATAGGGTTTCATCTACCGTGGCTGAAACCAGAACTGCTTCTACGATCGCTACTTTTACATCCACATTATCTAAAGTTTCATCAGAGCCGCCTCTGGTTTTCATATTAATAGTATAAATATCAGCGACGCCAGCATCTCCGGTTGTAATAGAGGCCGGATTAATAACGCCCGGATCATTATCAATGGTAACAGTTATGGTTGAACCAACAGCGCAGGAAGTAGTGGTTCGGTCAATTCTTATGGTGTGGTCATTTGAAGCATCACCGCAGGTAGGAGCATTAGCAGTCCAGTTGTTGGCGCAGCCTGAAGATGAGATGGAAATATCCCCAGCTCCAATTGTGTTTAAATCAAAACCATTGGCTCCGACTGTAGCCGCAGTATCAGGAATGCCGTCACAGGTCAGTCCGTCTACACTAACAGCAGGAATAGTGAGAAGAATATCGCCGTTACTGGGAATCTCGGTAGTGGTAGTAAACACAAACTGCAAAGAACCCGACTGGGTAGAAATAACAAGATCCGTATCAGCTAAAGCTCCAGCCAGTACTGGAGTAAAGGAAAAGGTATCAGTATCAACAATGTTAGTAACAGTATAGTTTGTTTGATCGCTGCAGCCATTTTCACCGGCATCGGAAAAACAAACCACATCATTAGGAAACAGGTGGCTAGTACTCAAATCCGGATAGCTGCCAGCACCTTCAATATTAATAGAAGCAGCTCCTGCCGCTGGCGTGCCGCTAACTTGAGCTCGGTAGGAAAGTCTTGAGTTACCTAAAGTAGCTTTGGCTGAGGAAAGTCCCTGACTGTCTAAGGGTGAGGGAGAGGAGAGAGTAATGCCTTGAAAAGCAAATACTAAAAGTAAGCTTAGACTTAGTTTAGCAACTAATTTATTTAATTTTTTAGACATTTATTGTTTCAAATAGATATATTTTCAGATTAAAACAAAGCCAAGATCCTTGTCAAGTGGTAATTTTCATGAAAAAATAGAGATGATAGTAAAGATTAGAATAGAGATTAGATATGTATATTATCTATAGTATNNATATTGGCTGCTTGTTCCAGGCTTATGTATTCAGTATTAATAACTAAATCATAATAGTTGGCGTTGGAAATATCTTTCTGAAAGTAGCGTTTGATAAAATCTTTCCTGGCATAATGAATTTTTTTAATATCTTCCTTAGCCTTGGTTTCTGATTTTTTTTCATATTTAATGGAGTTTTCTATTCTTACTTTTAAAGGAGCAATAATTCTGACATTTAAACAGTTTGGTTGGGGAATAATAAAGTTGGCGCCCCTACCAATAATAACGGCCCTGTTTTTTTTGGTTAAGGCTAAAACTACTTGACAAAGATGATAAAAAAAACTAGTTTCAGACAGTTTTCTTTTTTCTGTACTTAAACTGGCAATAATGCCTTCCATCATGCCGCGGCTTTTTTCATCCAAGGCTTTAACTGCATCCTGTCTTTTTTTGGCGCTTTTAGCCACTAGCTCTACAAACTGCCGGTCATAAAGTTTCATTTTTAGCTTTTTGGCCACCAAAGTAGCTATCAGTTTGCCGCCGCTGCCTGTTTCTCTGGAAATAGTAATAGTGGGAAAGACCTGGGGTTTAGTTTTTTTTCTTGGGGCAGAGTAATATTGACGTTTAAATTGTTTGTCTATGAGGCGGGCAAGAATGTTTCTTACTCCTTCAGTCATCATCTTGACAATTAATTCTAGATTAAATCATTTTTTTTGTCAATTACTTTTATTAAGCCTTTTTGTTATAAACAAAGTGAAAAATAGAGCTAAGCCTAATCCCAAAGTTAACTTCCAGGGAAAAAGGAAAAATTTTATCTGGGCCTCTAGTTTATTGCTGGTATCTTCTATAACCAGTGAGGCTTGGGCCTGGTAGAAACCAATGGCTAGATTTTTTGGCTGCCACAGGAGAGGTTGCAGCGGATCCTCTTCAGTTCCTTTTTGAGACAGTTTTCTTTGTGAGAAAGCCAGAATGTTTTGTGGCAGGACTTCTAAAAACTCTGTTTGTTTGCCAAAAGAGGTTAGGATTTTAACAGAGCCATAGGGTTTGAAAAGATTTTTGCCTGTATTTTCTACAATTAAAGAAAAAGGGATTATGTCAAAGCTGTCATAAATTTTAAAAGGCAGATTTAGGAAGTTAAAGCCTCCCAGGTTTTTAAACTCAGAAATACGGCCATTTTTAGGCGGTTTGCCGTCTTTGGAAACAGTCAGTAGGATGTTGCTGGCAATAACCCCTGTTGCCTGGGCACCGCTATCTCCAATTAACCCAATGCCTGGTTTGCTTTGAAAAAGCAGGCTTAAGTAAAAATCCTGCTCTTTGGCATTTTCTGGTACTTTTATTTGTAAAACAAGTTCTTGGGCTTCACCACTTTTAAGCTGAAAGCCTCCCGGAAGGTTGATATCGCTGTTTTGAAAAGAAAACCAGCTTAAAAGTTCCTGGTCTGCTGTTAATGATTTGCTGTCAAGCTTGATATCAATATTGCCAAGATGGTCTTTAGGTTTAAAAGAGGCAATGGTAGCATAAATTTGGGTGTCAGGTCCGTTATTGGTCAGTTTGTAGACTTTAGTAATGCTTTTGCCAGGCATAATCATAGCTTCAAGCAAGGGGGGAGTGATGCTTAGGTGAAAACTCTGGGCCTTAACAATTGTTTTGCTTATAAAAAAGATTAAGCTGGTTGCAAAGATAATGGTTAAGATTTTTTTCGTCATTTTTTTAATAAGTAGGTGTGCAGATAAACACCACAATGCTTTGGTAATAACCCGAGGCTTGGATACCTGAGATGTTGGCTTTAAAGGTGACGGTTGCTTCTCTTTGTTTGCCTACATGTTCAGATTCCATAATTGTCTGGGCGGTTTCTCCAATAGACATATCGGCAAACTGTCGGTAATGGTTATTATCCGCAAAATCAGCCGGAACATCATCACCGCTCATGTTAAAGCCAAAGCCATACTTATTGGCCAGATCCCAAAGGGCAGCTGTTTCTTCATTGCAGGTTTCACCACTGCCATTGCAGGTAGTATCAGGTATTTGGGTGGAGCCGGTAGTCAACTGCAGGGGATGGTTTTCATAGGCTACTACCTGATAGCCTCCGGCTCCGCCGGCAGAAACAGTTAAAGTGGTAGTTTGGGTACTGGGAGTTTCCGGGGTAAGGCTGCCAAAATCAATGTTAGTATCGGAAATGGAAAAAGCAAAAGGGATAATGGTTTTGATATAGGCAAAACCGGCTTTAACAACAAAACCGGCCGATGTATACTCTCCCGGAGCTGTTTGTCCAGCCGTGTCCATCATTTGATAACCGGGGCTGTTTTTACTACCGGACATCATATTAAAGTTACCCATCTGGATTTCATAGTTATCAGAGCTCATATTGGTGGCTTTAACCTGAAGGACCAGCAGGGTTAAAAAGCAGCCAGCAATTAAAAACAAACAGCCGGTTTTTAACATTTTACTCATGGGTTTAATCTGTTTGCTTGTCTATCTTTTCCTCTAATAATTTGCCTGTAGTCAGAAGTTTTTTAGCTTCTTTGAGGCTTTTTACCAGTTCCTGGGTTTGTTTAGGGGGAAGATTTGGCTTTTCCAGGACTTGAGATAAGGAGTCAATAATTTGGGTTATACCATATCTAAAATTTAAACTTAGCCAGAGAAGAATATTAACTTCCTCTGTTTCCAGATCTTGGGAGAGTTTTTGTTTATCCTGTCTTAAGATTTTTATCTTGCCTTTTTGAGCAAGCACTCTCAAATACTGCTTGCCAAAAAATAGGGATAAGGGAGTAATCAAAACCAGTGAGGTTAAGGAAGCAAGGTGGTCAAAGGCATCTAAGGGGTTGGTGAGAAGAAAAAAGATAATCAAACAGCTTGATAAGGTAACGGTAATACCTGGTTCAAGAGTTAAAGACAGGCCAAATAAAAGAAAGTAGACCAGAAAAAAAAGGGGGGAGGCAAGACTGCCGGTAGAAAAAACCAAGAGCAGAACTACCATGGTAAAGATGATGGCTGTCATTAGTTGGGAAAGGGAGTATTTTTTCCAGGCTCCCAGGCTTTTACTCTTTAATTTATTGTTTAAAAAGTAAAGCAGGATAAAAGCGGCAATAAGCTGCAGGGTGTATAGAGAAAGTTCCGGGTGGCTGATCCAGAAAAAAGTTAAGCCAACAGCGCTTGCTAAAAAAAGAGAATGAATTAAAAAAGGCAGCATCATCTTAAATTAAATATAGTAAAAAAAAGGAGAGGTTGCAACTTATAAAAGAAGTTAAAGATAAAAATTAAAATATTTTGGGTAGGAAAATAATTAGGCCGATAAAGGCAGCTGCCAGAGCCAGAATCATGACCGCTCCGGCAGCAAAATTCCTGATCCAGTAAGTTTCAAGATAGGCCAGGTCAAGCTTGAATCTTAGCAAATCTGCTACTGATTCCAAGGCTGAGTTGAATATTTCAGCTGAGATGACTATTCCTATAAGTAGAATAATAATAATCCACTCAAAGGTGTTTATATTTAAAATTAAACCTAAGATAATGGCTAAACAGGCAAGAAAGGTATGAATTTTAATATTTCTTTCTTTTTTAAAAGCTTTGCCAATACCTTTAAAAGCAAAAGAGAAAGATTTAAATAAAGGGTTGGTCTTTTTTTTGACAGGCATTAATTTTAAGATAGCAGAAAATCTTTTTTAGAACAAGAAGTTTGAGAATATCAGCTTTTAGAGGCAAATCGCTCAAAGCCAGGCATTGTATCAAAATCTTTAAGACCCAAAATTCTTTGAGGATCATAGTATCTAGAGGGAGGAGTAGTTAATCCTCTCATCGGGCGATCATTAATTAAATTGTCCAGAACTCTGCGAGCTATTGTTTTGGCTGCTTTTTCTTCTCAAGAGATACAAGCAGTTTTTAATCTGGGTAATGTTAAGGAAAGATTTGAGACTATGGTTAGAGGTTTAACTCCGGAGGTTGTTTTGCTTGATGAGTATTTTTTTCATCCTGAGACTCTTGGGGAAGAAGGAATTCTTGCTTTCCATCCTATTCTAGAGAGGCAGTTGGAAAGAGTTAGTAGGGTTCTGGGAGCTTTAGATCTTAACGATCCGGCTAATTTGCAAACCCTAATTAATTTTTGTTTAGAAATTCACACAAGAAGGCAGGAAGCCAGATCTTTACATTATCGTGGTGTTCCTCCTTTAAAAAAGGCTTGGTTTGAAGCCTGGTTTAATGCTTCTCACCATGATTTTCCTGAAGATTTGGCGGGAAGTGCGGCTGTTAAATTGGCTCGATTGAATCCAGACCAAAGGGCAGCTCTAATCACTCCCGAATTTACCGCCAAAGCCTCGGGTCTCTTACCTTTTGAAATGGAGTGGCTTTTTCCTGGAAGTAAAGAGTTATTTTCTATCCTGGCGGCTGATTAAGCTGTAAATCTTAAATTTCTTTCTTTTTTCTTACTTTTCTTTCATCTTTTTCTCATAATCTTTTTTTATGCTAAAGCTGTTATTAATTTTTTATTTATATGGTTGAATCAATGCTCGGGGTGGATAAAGGAGAGCCTTATCGCATGTTGTCTTTTTATCTGCAGGATTTGCCCACTAGGCCAGAGGTTTTAAATGGAACTGATTCTTTTTCTTTTGAAGATTATCTTTTGCCTGGCATGGCCGGTAAATATTTGGGTAGGGTGGTAGCAGGAGAGTTGGCCGGTTTGGCTGGAATGGAGGTTGACGGGGAGGTGATGGCTTCTGTTTCACCTTTAGCTTTTAAGCCTGTTTCTGCTTTAGCTTTTGGCTCTTTTTTAACTTGGAATGAGGTTTTAGAAGAAGAGGATAATGGACAGCGTTTAGAAGTTTTATCTGCTTTGGAGCAGCTTGCTTTGGGTGATAGTTTAATTCTAAGGCAGACTACCAGGGATTTGCGAAGCCACATGAATATTAATCTTATAGCTGAGCATGCCAGACAGCATGCTGATTTCCGGCGCCCCCTTATTGTTTCAGCCGGTCAGTCTCTGGCCAGATTTATTTTTCCTTTTATAGAGGATCAGGTTAGGGGCTATGATTGGAGTTTTCTTTCTGGTTAAGCCTGTTTTTTGCTTTTTAATGCTATAATTATCTTTTAATTTAATTAGAGTTAATCAAGCTAATTTTTTAGGTTGATTTTTATTTTAATATGTCAGAAACAGGAAGAAACATTTATTTTAATATTGTAAGGAAGGCATATGCTCTTTTATTTCAAGAAGGGCCAGATAATCTAGATCATCTGGATCCTATTTTAAAAGCAGAACTAGAGAGCAGTTCTTATCTTTTAGCGCTTTCAGCGGTAGTTGAACTGGCTAAATTAAAAGGAGTTGAAATTTCTGAGGATGTTTATAAAGAAGATAAAGGAGTACAGGCAGCTTTGCTTAAACCTATAGCTGAGCCTGTTTTTAAACAGTTTGCTAAAAAAATGGAAACAACCGTAATTGACTCAGATACAGCAATGCAGGCTGAGATAATTTTAAATAAAGTTATAGAAGCAGAAGAGATTTCTTCTAGTGAGCGGGAGTTTTTGAGTCAAGAGGATGGTTTATTTTATGTTGCTGTAGCTGCTTTAGGTCAGTTGGGAGCTGAGGAAAGAAGATTAGTAGCTCAAGTGCAAACAGATATTATTTTCGGAAAACCCATGGAAGAGATACAAGCCTACATGCAAGAAGAGGTTCCTCTAAGACAAAACTTAAATGTTTTGGCTGGTTATGCTGTAGCACAAACAGTTTGGCCTACAATAAAGGAAGAGGCTAGTGTCTGGGATTTTAGTTTTTTATCAGAATAAGATTTTCAGACAGAAGGTTAGTGATTATTTGATTCTTGTTTCTTGACTTTTATCTCTTTTGCTTCTAAAATTTGTTTATGAATTTAACTCTTAACTTAGACCAGCTTCTTTTGCATTCTTGAGGTTGGGAGAGTTAAGTGGTTTAAACTCCCAGCCAGGGAGTTTTTTTGTTAAAAAAGCTTTTTTAGCTTAAAATAGATAAAGGAGAATTAAATGAGTAAAACAAAAAAAGACGGTTCTGATAATAACTTGTCTTTAAAGCAAAAAAGATCTTTATCAGACTCTGAGTTTTCTTTTAATCCTTTACAGCTTGAGTCCAAATGGCGGTCTGTTTGGGAAAAAGAGGGAACCAATCAGATTGATCTTGATTCTGCAGCTCGTCCTTATTTTAATTTGATGATGTTTCCTTATCCTTCGGCCGAAGGGCTGCATGTGGGCAATATGTATGCTTTTACCGGATCAGATATCTGGGGCAGGTTTATGAGAATGAAGGGTTTTTCTGTGTTTGAACCTATTGGTTTGGATGGTTTTGGGATTCACTCGGAAAACTATGCTTTAAAAGTGGGTAAACATCCGGCGGTGCAGGCAAAAATATCTGAAGCCAATTTTTACCGTCAATTAAGCTTAATTGGCAATCAGTTTTCTTGGGATCAGAAGGTGGAAACCTATAATCCTGCTTATTACCGTTGGACTCAATGGATTTTTATTCAAATGTTTAAGGCGGGGTTGGCTTATCGTGATAAAGCTGCGGTTAACTGGTGTCCTTCCTGTAAAACGGTTTTGGCAGACGAACAGGTAATTGATGGGGCTTGTGAGCGCTGTGATTCTCAGGTTGAGGAGAGGGAGCTGGAACAGTGGTTTTTCAAAATTACAGATTATGCCCAAAGACTGCTTACAAATCTTTCAAAGATTGATTGGTCGCCTAAGGTTAAGATTGCCCAGAAAAACTGGATCGGAAAAAAAGAAGGCATTGATATTACTTATGAGGTTGTTTTGGAAGAGGGAAAGCCGGTTGGAAAGACGGTGGTTTGTTTTACCACTCGTCCTGATACCAACTTTGGGGCTACTTTTGTAGTTTTATCTCCCGAAAGTTCGGTTTTAGGAAAGTTAAAACCTTTTATTAAGCCTGAAATTTGGAGCAAGGTTACAGCTTATGCTGCTTCCAGTAAAAAGATGAGCAGGGAAGACAGGATTGACCAGGGAAGGGAAAAAACAGGAGTGTTTACCGGACTTTATTGTTTAAATCAGCTGACAGGCAAAAAAATGCCTTTATGGGTGTCTGATTTTGTGCTGATGGAGGTGGGTAGCGGTGCGGTGGTGGGTGTGCCTGGACACGATCTTCGTGATTTTGAGTTTGCTTCAAAGTTTGATCTGGAGATTATCAGGGTGGTTGTCGGCGCTGATGGTGATAACTCTCCTATTACCACATCTTCCCAGGTTCAAGAGGAAGAAGGAGTAATGGTTAACTCCGATTTTTTAAACGGGATGGATATTAAAAAGGCAACTAAAGTAATTATGGATTATCTTGAGGAAAAAGGCTGGGGCAAAAAAGTAGTTCATTACCGCCTGCGTGACTGGCTTATTTCCAGACAGCGTTACTGGGGACCGCCCATTCCCATGATTAATTGTAAAAAGTGCGGTTGGCAGCCTGTTCCTGATAAAGATTTACCGGTTTTACTGCCTGAGGTTGAGGATTGGAAGCCTAAAGGTGAGGGTGTGAGTCCTCTGGCTGCAGTTGAATCGTTTGTTAAGACTACTTGTCCTAAATGCAAGGGTAGTGCCAGGCGGGAAACAGATGTATCTGATACTTTTTTAGACTCTTCCTGGTATTTTTTGCGTTATCCTTCTAAGGGTAGGAAAGATGTTGCTTGGGATAAAAAACTGACGGAAAAATGGCTCCCGGTTGATATGTATATTGGCGGGGCTGAGCATTCGGTTCTGCACTTGCTTTACTCCCGGTTTTTAACCATGGTTTTTTATGATTTGGGGTTGGTTTCTTTTGAAGAGCCTTTTACTAAATTCAGAGCTCATGGCTTGATTATTAAAGACGGAGCTAAGATGAGCAAGTCTAAGGGTAATATTGTTAATCCTGATGAGTATCTTAAAAAGTATGGTGCCGACAGTTTGCGCTGTTATTTGATGTTTTTAGGTCCTTTGTCTGCCGGCGGCGACTTTTCTGATACTGGTATGAGGGGGATGTTTAAGTTTTTAAAACGGGTTTACAGCCTTGTTTTGGAAAAGAGCAGGGGAATGACAGAAAAAGTTACTGATAAAGAGGCTTATATTATCAGTAAGACTATTAAAGATGTTGAAGGAGGTTTAAGAAGGCTTAAATACAATACTTCAATAGCTTTTTTAATGGAGTATGTGAACTTTCTAAAAGAACAGAAAGCTGTTAGCAGCCAATCTTTACATACCTTAGCAGTTCTATTGGCTCCTTTTGCACCCCATCTTGCCGAAGAGTTATGGCAGCATTTGGGTGGCAACCACAGTGTTCATAGTCAGTCCTGGCCAAAGTTTGATCCAAAAGTGTTAAAGCAGGAACAGATTGAACTTCTGGTTCAGATTAATGGTAAGTTAAGAGACAGAATTTGGGTTTCTGCTTCGTTGGCAGGTTTAAAAACAGAAGCAGAACAAAAGCAAGTATTGGACCTGGTTAAAGCTTTGCCTAAAGTAAAAACCCATCTCCAGGGAAAAGAGATTAAAAAAACTGTTTTTGTTAAAGACAGGCTGGTTAATTTGGTAGTTGCTTAAAAGCTGTTTTTAAATGATTTACTGGCTAAAATTTGACAAATAACCGCTAAGCTTTTTAAATGGAGGTAATGCCTTTTTTAAAAAGTTTTTTGACTGATTTACCAAAGCTTTTCTTAAAACATAAGCTCAGTTTAGTTTTAGGTTTAGCCGGTTTAATTTTAGTAGCGGTGGGAATTGTTTCCGGTCTGCAAACTTCAGTACAGCCTTCTTTGGAGGTTATTACTAAGCCTGATGAAGAAATGGGTGAGTTATTTATTCATGTGGCCGGAGCTGTTAAAAGCCCCGGGCTTTATAGGTTAAAGACAACCTCCCGGGTTAATGATGCTTTGGTTAAAGCTGGGGGGTTAACTGAAGGGGCTGATCAGGAGTGGTTTTTAACTCATATTAATCTGGCCCAAAAGCTTGAAGACGGAGTTAAGCTTTATATTCCTTTTAAGGGAGAAGATCGGGAAAGTAAAGGAGCAGTAGCCGGGGAAAAGACCGCAGTTTCTGAGGAAAACAGATCAGACATTTTTGAGGAAAAAATAAACATCAATACTGCCGGCTTGCAGGAATTGATGGAGCTTTCCGGCATTGGGCCCACTTATGCCCAAAAAATCATTGATTTTAGAACCGAAAACGGTCTTTTTCTAAAAATTGAAGATTTAATGAAGGTTCCGGGAATTGGCACCAAAACTTTTGACAACATTAAAAGTAAAATTACTATCTAGTATTTATCTCCTATAACATGAATATCGGAGGACTTAGGTATTTGTTATATATTGTTATATTATGCACGGGTTTATTTTTTATTTTAAAGAGTAAGATAAATTTAGATTTAAAAGAAGGTAATAAGGTTAAACTTAATTTACAACTAACCCAAGAGCCAATTATACAGGATGGTTATCAATTGCTTAAGAAAGGTCCTTTTTGGATCAAAGCGCCTTTATACCCCCGCTTTCACTATGGTGACCGGCTACACATTATTGGCATAACAAGGGTAAGAGTGATAAATAATTTGTTTAGCCAATTTTGGTTGATAAATCCGGAAATTAATAAGGTTGCAGTTGGAAGACAGGAGTTGGGGTTGGGTGGAGTGCTGGTAGGGGAAGTTTATCGGTTTAGGGATCAGTTGACAAAGATTATAAATAATTTGCTTCCCGAGCCTCATTCTAGCCTGATGATAGGCATTTTGTTGGGGGTAAAACAAAGTTCTTCCCAGGAATTTTTTAAAGAGCTGCAGCAATCAGGCACCCTTCATATTGTTGTGGCATCAGGAATGAATATTTCTTTACTAGCCGGTAGCGTGTCCGGTTTTTTAGCCCCGCTTTTAAATAGGAAAAAAGCAATTATTTTGAGCCTTATTGTTATAGTTTTATACTGTATTTTAGCAGGATTGGAGCCTCCGATTGTCAGAGCCGGATTAATGGCCGGAGTTTTGTCTTTGGCAGTTTTGTTAGGCAGGGAAGCTCAGGGGTTGTATACTTTAGTTATAGTTGGATTTATTATGCTAGTTTTTGATCCTTTACTTCTTTTTGATGTGGGATTTCAGTTATCTTTTGCTGCTACTTTAGGAATTCTGGTTTTAGGAGGTTTTTTAAAATATAAGTTTGCTAAGTTTAAATTCTTAGCTTCTGATTTGGCTGAAACTTTATCAGCTCAGATTTTTACTTTGCCCATCCTGCTTATAACTTTTGGCCGGTTTAATCCTTTGTCTTTACTGCCTAATCTTTTGATTATTTGGCTGATACCTTTTGTTATGTTTTTAGGCTTTATGATAGTTTTATTTGGCTTATTCTTTCTGCCATTGGCTGTTCTTTTTTCCTGGTTTTCCTTTGCGGTTTTAAGCTGGTTTGTGCTGGTAATCAGATTTTTTGGATCTTTGGAGTTTTTGCAGTTTAACTTTGTCGGTCTTTCCTGGGTTTTTGGTTTGGGTTATTATTTAGTTCTGGCAAGCTTGTTGTTTTTAAAAGGAAAAAGGCATGGAGCTTAATAAAAAAAACTTAATTCTTCTTTTTTCCCTTCTGAGTTTACTGCTGCCTTTTTTGTTTTACTCTTCCTGGCCCTCAGGAAGAATGGAGCTTATAGCTTGTGATGTGGGGCAGGGAGACGGGATTTTAATTACTAAGGGTTATACTCAGATTTTGGTGGACGGCGGACCTGATAATAAAATCCTGGAGTGTTTGGCCAAAAACATGCCTTTTTGGGACAGAAAAATAGAGGTAATTGTTAATACTCATCCGGAAAAGGATCATTTTACCGGACTTCTTGAGGTTATTTCAAGATATGAGGTTGAAGCTTTGTTGACCACCAATCTTTACAATTCCTCGGCTGCTTTTGCCGAGTTTTTTAAAATAGTAAAGGAAAGCGATATAGATGTTTACACACCGGACAAGGGAGATAAGCTTAAACTGGGGGAGTTTGAGTTTTTGGTTTTATGGCCGGAGCAGGATAGTTTACAGGCCGGTATTTGGGACAGAAGTCTTAGTAAGGAGGCGGTTTTGGGTCAGCAGATAGCCAAAGACATTAACTTTAATGATTATTCTTTGGTTTTACAATTAAGTTATCAGGATTTTGATGTGGTTTTAACAGGGGATATTGGTTTTAATCAGGAGAAAAGAATTGCCAAAGAGTTTTCTTTTTCAGGTATAGAGGTCTTAAAAGTGGCTCATCATGGCAGTAA
>DBQG01000011.1:0-1356 GCA_002305125.1 Patescibacteria group bacterium UBA1400
GTTTGATAGAGTTTGTTAATACTGACAGTATATTGGTCGGCCACATTAACCACTTCTCCTTTGGTTTGTTTGGCTTTCATGCCTAGAATATTGGCTTCAACGACATTATCAATATAAGAAAAGTCTCTTGATTGTTCGCCGTCCCAATGGATAGTAGGACTTTGGTTGTTTAACATTTTGGTTATAAAAATAGGAATTACAGCTGCATAGTCGCTGTCCGGATCCTGGCCCGGACCAAAGACATTAAAGTATCTTAAGGAAAGAGTATCCAGGCCATAAAGATTGTAAAATTGTTTTAGATAAAACTCTCCTGCCAGCTTACTTAAGGCATAGGGAGAAAGGGGACTGGGAGTTAAAGTTTCTTTTAGAATATCTACTTCCTGCTCTCCATAAACAGATGAGGAGGAGGCAAAGATAACTCTTTTAACTTTGTTGTCCCTGGCTGCCAGCAGTACGTTTAGGGTGCCTTCAATGTTGACTCTGTTGGTATCAAAAGGGTTTTCTACAGACCTTAATACACTTCTTAAGGCAGCTTGGTGAAAAACATAATCTACTTTTTTAAAGATTTTTTGCAAGAAAGAAGGGTTGAGAATATCCTGTTTGTAAAACTCAACTTTGTTTTTAATGTCTTTGATGTTTTCCAGTTTTCCTTCACAAAGGTTATCGATAATAATAACCTTATGCCCATCTTTAACAAGTCTTTTAGCAATATGGGAACCGATAAACCCGGCTCCGCCGGTAACAACTGTTTTACTCATAATGTTTTTTAAAATATTTTATAGTTTTTTCCAGACCATCTTTAAGATCGGTCTCAGGTTTCCAGTTTAAAGTTGTTTTAATCTTGGTTAAATCAGGTTTTCTTTTTTCAGGGTCATCCTGGGGAAGGTCTTTAAAGACTATTTTTGAGCTTGATTCTGTTAGTTTTTTAATAGCTTTGGCAAGATAAATTATTTCCATCTCTTTGTCATTACCGACATTGAAAATCTCATAAGCTTTGGCAAGGGTTACTACTTTTAAAATGCCTTTAACAAGATCATCAATGTAACAAAAGCTTCTGGTTTGGCTGCCCTTACCATAAACAGTTAAAGGTTTGTTTTTTAAACACTGGATAATAAACTGAGGTACAACCCGGCCGTCGTCAGGATTCATTCTTGGTCCGTAGGTATTAAAGATTCTGATAATTTTTGTTTTTAATTTATGCTTTTTCCCAAAAGTCATGGTTGCCATTTCACCAAAACGTTTGGCCTCATCATAGCAGGATCTTTCTCCCACCGGATTGACATTGCCAAAGTAAGATTCTTTTTGCGGATGCTCCAGGGGATTGCCATAAACTTCCGAAGTTGAGGCAAATAAAAA
>DBQG01000011.1:1392-10562 GCA_002305125.1 Patescibacteria group bacterium UBA1400
GATTTGGGCGAGTGGGGATTGGGTCCGGCTGGGCTGGCAAAATGAAGAATATAATCTATTTTTTCAGGCAACAGCTTTTCATTTATTTTTTGGGAAACATCCAGTTTTAAAAACTTAAACTTTTTTTCTTTTAAAAGATGAGAGATATTGTCTTGGCTTCCGGTTAGAAGATTGTCCAGGCAGAAAACCTGGTAACCTTTGGCCAAAAACTGTTCACAAAGATGTGAGCCGATAAAGCCTGCACCGCCAGTTATAACAACATTTTTCATTACAAAACTTATTATACTATTTAAAACCCGGGAAATAAAAGGTTATTTTAAACAAGCTGCAAGTTTATTATATTTCTCCTATTTTTTCTTAAATGGGTGATTTTTGGAAAAAGACTTAATTTGGCTAAAAAAATGGATGTAGAAAAAAGGTAAAAGTAAAAATAAGTACCTGGGGAAAAACAGCCTGGAAGCTAAAAACAATAAATACAAAAAGCTCCATAATTTAATTAAAAGATTTTTCTTTAGCCTTACAAGAGAGATAAAAAAAGACAGGGTTAAAACAGGCCAGGTAAAAGACCAGAGGTTAGTGTTAATATAACCTTTTTCTCCCCACCAGGACAGCCATTTATTAAAAAACAGGACCTTAAAAACCTGGCCCTTGGGATATTCAGGTACATGGGAAAGATGAATTCTTAAGGCTTTTATTTGCAGGGTGATAAATTCCTGAGGGGAGTGTTTAAGAAAAAAAGGCAGGTAGGTAAGCAGAAACACAGCTCCGGCAGTAAGACTGATAAGAACCATTTTTTTAACCAGGTATCTATCTTTTCTTAAAAGAAAATAACCAAAGCCGGTTGTCAGGGCCACTAAAGCGATGGTTGGATATTTAATGCTGGCCATTCCTCCAAGCAGAAGTCCGCTTATAATGCTGAATTTAGGCTGTTTTGTTAACAAACTTTTTTTTAAGCTCCATAAAAAGCCAAGTAAAAAGACTCCCAGGATAAGATCAAGCAAAGAAAGCAGCAGTTGCTCCTGAAAGATTTTTTCCAAGGAAAAGAGAAAAGTTGTTAGCAGGGCTAGAGTTTTGTCGTCCAGGATTTTTAGACTAAGCTGGTAAAGGAAAAATAAGAATAATCCTCCCCATAAAAGTTGGCCTACATTCTGGTTTTTAAAAATTAAAAGGCTAAGGCCGATTAAATATTTTCCCAAAGGAGGATGTTCAATGTTAATTTGGGAAAGGTCTCCGGTGGTTAAATACTTGTAGCCGGCATAAGCGTAAAGATCTTCATCCTGAATAATGGTAGTTTGTTTTTCAGGGTCAGGGTTAAACTGAGAGGTTTGATAGTTTTGTTCAAGCTTTTTCAGGTCAGTGGGCTTTAAAAAAGTTTGCTTATGAGAGTAAATAAAAATATAAAAGAAAAGAATAAAGCTTAGAAAAATAATCAGGTTAATGATTTTTTTTATGCCAGCCTTTGCTGTTTTGCTGATTAAGCTGATTTTTTTAACTGCCATCTTTTTAATTTTTTTAACCTTTGCCAACTATTAAATTTAATTTTTATGCTGCCTATCTTTAATTACCAAAAAGTATTTAAAGACAATTGTATCAGCAGGGCCTGGACAAATGCTAAAACAGAAACTGTTTGTACCAGGTTTTTATTTTTAATATTAAGGCCTCCGATAATTAAAGGAGTTAGAAAAAGCCAAATTCTGCCTGTTTCTCCTGACCAGACACCCGTTTTATAAATACCGGAAAAGTTTAAAAGAAGCAGGGGAGTAAGAAAAGAAACCAGGTAATAAAAATTCAAAGAAAAATCTTTGGCGGTAAAAGTTTTTTTTAGTTTAAATAGCAAAAGGGTAAAGATGGGACAGCCAAGAAAAATAAGATACTCAACCAGGTTGGCAGTGGTAGAGTAAAAGTAACGTTTGGCGGTCATAAAGATATCAGGCATAAGCATAGTATTAAAGTTTTTAGCTGCCCAGAAGGTTTTAACAGGATTGAAATTGGTTAAAAGAAAAAGTCCCAGATACAACAGGCCGCCAACAATTACAGTTAGTCCCAGCGAGATTAAGTAGTTTTTAAGATTAAGGTTAAGTTTTTTGCCGGCAGCAAAAACAATTATCCCTAAAAAGGCAGCAAAAAGGGGGATAATTACACTGGCATAAGTGAAAAAGGAAGCTAAAAACCAGACTAAAGAAGAGATAATAATTTTTTTCCAGGAAAAAGTTTTACTTAATCTTAAAGTAGCCAGACAGGCCCAGGCGATAAGCAGGCTAAATAGGGAGTCCATGGAAGTTGCTCCGTAAACAAGAAAGCCGGGGGAGGAAAGCAGCAGCAGGAGCAGCAGATTTTTGTGCTTGGTTTTAAAGAACCTGGCCAGTTTAAAAACAACAAGCAGGTTAAGCAGGCTGATTAAAACCATAACCAAAGCATTGACTATTTTCTGTTTTTGAAACACAAGGTTAAGAAAGTAATGGAATAAGACCGGTCCCGGAGGATGGGTGCGGGTATGAAGCCGGTGGTAAAAGATCCGGTGGTCATAGGTTTTTAAAAAGGATTTAAGATCTTTGATTTCCAGGGCATCATAATAATAGTTATTACCGTCATTTAAAATATCATAAAAAGAAATGTTCTTTTTTAAGGAGTTAAAGCTGACAAGTAAAGTAAAGCTAAGAAGAACAAGCCCAAACACCTTAAGCTTTTTTTTGCTCAGGATTTTAAAGATAAGCAGATAATTTATTAATACCAAAGGCAGAAGAAGATAAAAGTTGTTAAAGTTAAGCTCGGCATAAAGAGGAGTAAAAATTGGCTTTTGTTCTGTGAAAAAAAAGCTGAAAAGCCAAAAGCAAACAGTTAGGCTGCAGGTGAGAAAAAACAGCTTGTTAAAAAGAGGTGTGGTTAAAAAAAGTTTTAAGTTGGTTTTTTTTACTGCAGAAGGAAGGTTTTCTTTCTGCTTTTCCGATAATTTTTTATTCATTTTTGCCCTGCAGTTAGTATATAATGTTAAGATAGGATAAATCAAAAAAAGCATGAAACTTAAATTAATTACCTGGCTTCTGATTGCCTTTTTTTTAAAGCAGATTGTGTGGTTGGGAATTATTCCTATTTGGCATTTTCCTGATGAAGAACAGCATTTTAGTCAAACAGCTTTTTTTGCCGAAAAGGGAAGAAGGCCAAGCGGAGCAGAGGCTGATGTCAGCAGAGAAATTGACAGATCTTCAGAACTTTTGGGGACTAAAAGAAGCGGTTCCGGCACCAATAAGTTTACTTATCATCCTGAATTTAGGATTCCGTATACCAAAACCCAGACAGGTGTTTTTGAACAGGAGATAGCTGATCTTAATAATCAGGAGAGCAGACAGACAATGGTTAAGCATGAAGCAGCCAGATACGGTCCTGTTTATTATCTATTAACAGCTTTGGTTTACAAACTTTTTGATTTTTACAACCTGTTTGTCAGGCTTTTTGCTGCCAGATTTATTTCTGTGATTCTTGCCTGTTTTACCGTGGCAGCAGCTTATCTTATCAGTAAGCAGATTTTTTCCGATCAGCTCTCCAGGTTGACCTTAACCTTTATGGTTGGTTTTCAGCCGATGTTTTCTTTTATCTCCTCAGGAGTTAACAGCGACAATCTTTTTAACCTTGTGTTTACTTTGTTTTTATACTTTTGTTTAAGGGTGTTTTTTAGTCCTGAAGAAAAAGTTTTATCCTCCAATATTTTTAAAGCCGGAAAAATCCTGGGACTTGGGGCAGTTTTAATCTTGGGTTATTACACTAAAGAACAGATTTTTATCAGTCTGCCTATTTTAGCTTTTGCCTTTAGTTTGTCACTGTTAAAACCTGGAACAAAATCTAGACTGCAAAAGATAATTATCCTGCTTGTTATGGGCGGTTTATTTCTGTTTTTAGCTCCGGGACGGATTGCTATTCCTGAGTACAATCCCCAGGGAGTTTCCAAGCTCAAAGAAACCTTTCTGCAGTATATTTTCTGGCATCTTAGGCATACAATTGCCGAGACTATTCCCTGGTACTGGGGGGTATTTAATTGGCTTGGAGTGACCTTGCCCAGATGGGTTAATCAGGTGCAGGCAAGGCTTTTGATTCTGTCTGCCCTGGGCTTTTTTCTTTTTTTGCTTGGTCAGATAAGGAAAAAGGAGTTTTTAAGTTTAAAAAACTTAAGACTTTACTTTTTATTTGGCTCAGCTGCCATTTATTATTTTTCCATTATTGTTTGGGACTATTTTTTCCGCCAGACTCAGGGGTTTTCTTTTGGTATCCAGGGCAGGTACTTTTTCCCTACCATTGTGCCTCACCTGCTTTTGCTGCTGGTGGGTCTTAAGACCCTGATTCCCGCCAGGTTCAAAGCTGTTTTTTTAAAGCTGTTTTTACTTTGGTGGACAGCTTTTTCCCTTATTGGTCTTTATACAGCCACGTCTGCTTATTATAAAACCTGGCCTTTGACGGCATTTTTAACTCAGGTTTCTCAGTATAAGCCTTTGCTATTTAAATCATGGGGAATTAGTATAAGCATAGGGTTGTTTTTAACCTCTCTGATTGTTTTATTGTTTAAATTGTTAAAACTAAATGAAAAACAAACTAGCTAGATTATTTCATCTGACCAGAACACAAACAGCGAAAAACACTTATATTGTTTTTATTGGTAATGGTGTGGCCGGGCTTTTAGGCATGGTGCCGATGATTTTAATCTCAAGACAGCTGGGGCCGGTTGGCTTTGGTGCCTTTTCCGTAGCTTTTGCCCTGTTTACCCTCATGTCCAAATTAACTGATTTGGGGTTAAACTTTTCCCTGGTTAAAAACATTTCCCAAAGCCGGGTTAAAGGAGAAACAAAAAAAATCAACAGGTTTTTCTGGAGTTCATTCTGGTTTAAAATAGGACTTTCTTTTTTGCTTGGGGGTTTGGGATTTGCCTTTGCCCGACCGATCTCCGTAAACCTGTTTAACTCTCCTGACTCTCTTTTTTCCAACCAGCAGGTTTTTATCCTTATCTTTCTTTTTATCTTCTATGATGTTTTAAGAGTTTATTTTCAGGCCAATAAAAAGTTTTTACAAAGCTCTTTAATGTATGTTCTTTCCAATCTTATTAAACTTATTGTAGTTGGCCTGGTATTTTTATTTTTTAAGGATTTTGATAATTTTATTCTTATTTATATTCTGACTCCTTTTTTGGCAGGTATTTATTTTCTTAAAAAAACCAAACTTAAGTTCAGGTTTAAGTTTTATCCTCAGGAGTTTAAGCAGCTGACCGGGTTTGCTTCCTGGATGGCCATTTCTGTTTTATTTGCGGCCTTAGGAGAAAACTTAAATGTTTTCATGGTTTCGGCCAGTTTAAACGAGTTTGAAACAGGTATTTATTCGGCGGCAGACAAGTTTATTATTCCGGTGCTTCTTTTTACCGCTGCCCTGTCAACCGTCCTGACCAGCCGGGCTTCAGAATTTCTAGAACTGGAACAGATTAAAAAATTTATTAAAAAAATTATGCTGCTTCAACTGGTTTTGTTTTTTATCTTTTTACTGGTTCTTCCTTTTGCCGGTTTTATTCCTTTTATCCTTGGCCGTGAGTATCAATCTTCCATTGCCGTGCTTCAGATTTTAATTGTCGCCAATTTTTTCCGCAGTGCCATAACGCCTTTGAATTCGGTTTTTTATCCTTTAAACAAGCCAATCATTTTTGCTCTTAATTCAGTTATCCAGTTTATCGGTCTTTTTAGTTTAAACCAGGTTTTTATTCCTCTTTATCAGGCCAGGGGAGCGGCCCTGTCCTTAGTTGTCACAGAAACATTTATCTTCTTTTTCAACTATATATTTTTATTTATCCAGTTGAAGAAAAAAGAGAAAAGAGGAGTAGTAATTTAAGCCTAAACATATTAAACTTAAAAAGAAATTTTTCAAACAAACTGAGAAGTAGTTGTTGAAAATTTAATCAAAAATAATTTAATTAAAAATAATTAATTAAAAATAAGGAGTTTTTTAAAATGATGTTTTTAAATTCTTTAAAGCGGAAAGAAACCAAAAGTATTAAAGTAATCAGGGATGTTTTAGCCAAGGTTGATAAGGAGAAAATCGCAGTTGCCTGGACGGGCGGTAAAGACTCCACCCTGACTTTGCATCTTATAAGAAAGATGTTTAAGGGCAAAGTTCCTTTTAAGGTTTTTTTCAATGATTCCACCATGGAGTTTCCTGAGGTTTATCAATTTGTTGACAGGTTAAAAAAAGAGTGGCAGCTTGATTTGATTACCTTTAAACACAGCCGGACAGAGCTTGAAGAGTTTAAGAAAGCAGACTGGGAAAAACAAAAAGAGATGTCCAGGCTAATGAAGGTTAATGCCATAAACAGAGCCTTAAAAAAACATAAATTTAAAGCTTTTATTGTCAGTATCCGCTGGGATGAGCATGAATCAAGGTCAAAAGAGGCATACCTGGCAGAAAAAAAAGACCATTTAAGAGTTCATCCTATTCTCCATTTTTCCGAGAAAGATGTCTGGAAATATACTAAGCAAGAAAAGATTCCTTATGTTTCTTTGTATGATGAAGGTTACCGTTCCTTGGGGGAGATGCCTTTTACTCAGAAAGCAAAAAAGGGTGGCGGTGAAAGGTCCGGCAGGGAGCATGATAAAGAAAAGATAATGGCAAGACTGAGAGCCTTGGGTTATTGGTAAAGAAAAAAACAACTAAAAAAATGACAGCCAGAAAATTAATTTGGGCCCACTCACTTATTAAAAACGAGGAAAAATGGATTTGGTATGCCCTAAACTCTGTTTTACCTTTTGTTGATAAGATTCTGGTTTGGGATACCGGATCAACTGATAATACGGTTAAGATTGTAAAAGCCATTAAAAGCAACAAGATAGAGTTTAAACAGTTGGGGGAGGTTAGGCAGGATGAGTTTGGCAAAATTAGAAATAAAATGATTAAGAAAACAAACTCGGACTGGATTCTAATTTTGGATGGAGATGAGGTTTGGCCAAAGGCTAGTTTTTTAAAATTAAAGCAGCAGGTAAAAAAAGCTCCTAAAAGCATTAACACTTTTTGTGTCCAGCCGATTAACTTTGTCGGTGATATTCGTTTTATTCATCCTGAGGTTTTTGAAAAGCCAACGCCTTTGGGGCCTAAGGGTTTTAAAGGTTTTTACTCCAATAGGATTTTTAGAAGCGATATCAAAGGCTTGAAAGCCAAAGGTTTGTACGGCAAAGAAGGCTTTTATGCCCAGAATAATAAAACCTTAATAGAAGATAAAAAGAGGACCAGGTTTTTGCAGGATGTTTATTATTGGCATATGTCTTATCTGCCCAGATCTTCTTCAAGAGCAAAAGACAAAGAGGTTTTGATGAGATCCGGAAAAAGAAAATATGAGATTGGGATTAAAAGGCCTGCCCGGATTAAAATACCTGAAGTTTTTTACCAGAAAAGACCCGGCTTTGTTCCTAGTCCGTTTTATTATATGGATAAAGCTTCAGGTTTTAGGTCATTTTTACAAACACCGTTTAAAAAAATAAAAAGAAAATTGACTAACTGGCAGAATAAAGTATGAAAATTGCTTTTTTAAGTTTTTACCAGAATTCGTATACAAGGGGAGTAGAGGCTTGGTTGCAAGAACTTTTCCAGCAATTGCAGGGTTCTTTGGAAGCAAAAATTTTCAGCTCTCCTCAACTAAACTTTGCCTCTCCTGATATGTCCCGTTCTGTTTTAAGAAAAGCCTTTTTAGATCCCTATAGCCTGTTGATTTTAAAAAATATGTTAACAAACTGGAAAAAACTTAAAGATTTTGACTGCCTGGTACCTTTAAACGGCGGCTGGCAGATGATGTTGGCAAAGCTTTTAAGCTTAAGGTTTAAAAAAAAGATTTTACTGGTGGGCCACACAGGCCTTGGTTATGATGAAAAGTGGAACTTATGGTGGAAGCCTGATCTTTATTTGGCTTTAACATCTTATCAGGCAAAATGGGCTAGTCAGTACTTTTCTGGACCAATTAAGGTTATCCCTAATGGAGTCAATTTGCAGAAATTTAATCCTCAGGGGAAAAAACTAAATTTGGAGTTAAAAAAACCAGTTGTTTTATGTGCGGCTGATTTACAAAAAAAAGAGTACTTTAAGAATCTGATTTTAGCTGTTAAGAAAAACAAGGCTTCTTTACTCATTGCCGGGTCAGGAGACAAGAAACAGGAAAAAGAAATAGAAAGGCTGGGTAAAAAATATTTAGCTAAGCGCTTTTTAAGACGGCAGTTTGATTTGGAACTGATGCCGGCCCTGTACCGGTCCTGTGATCTTTTTGTTTATCCCAATCCCAAATGGGAGTCTTTTGGCATGGTTTTTCTGGAAGCTTTGGCTTCAAACCTTCCGGTTGTGGCTACTGATGATCAGATAAGAAGGGAGATGATCGGTAAAGCCGGCCTGTTTTGCCGGCCCGAGAGTGTTAACTCTTTAACCAGGGAAATTGGCAAAGCTTTTAAAATAAAATGGAAAGACCGGCCCAGAAAACAAGCGGAAAAATATGATTGGAAAATTGTGGCTGAAAAATATAAGGAAGTTTTTAAAAATCTGGTTAAAGATGAATAAAAAATTATCTGTTATTATTGCTGTTTTTAATGAAGAAAAGCATCTAAAAGAATGTCTTGGAAGCCTTAAAAAACAGACCTTTAAAGACTTTGAAGTTATTTTAGTTGATGATGGTTCTACTGACGGTTCTTTTGCCAGGGCTGAAAATCTGAAAGAAAGCTTGAATTTCAAAAACTTAAAACTGCTTAAAAAAATTCATGAAGGTCCGGCTAAAGCCAGGAATCTGGGGGCCAGCAAAGCCAAGGGAGAGGTTCTGGTTTTCCTTGATGCTGATATGTATTTTAGTCCTGATTTTTTAGCCAACCTGGTTAAACCGATCTTAAATCAAAAAGCTAAAGGCACTTTTTCTACCCAAGAGTTAGTAGCCAACTGGAATAATGTCTGGGCCAGATGCTGGAACTATAACTGGAATCTGCCTGATAAAAAAAGGGTAAGCGAAACAAATATGGACCAGCACAAGGATTTCAGAGCCCTTGAAAAGCAGGAGTTTTTAAAAGTAAAAGGTTTTTCTTCAACCGGCTATACTGATACCTGGACTCTGGGAAAAAAGTTAGGCTACCAGCCTTTGGCCACTAAAGCCTTATATTATCATTATAATCCTGCTTCTTTAG
>DBQG01000011.1:10586-11676 GCA_002305125.1 Patescibacteria group bacterium UBA1400
TTAAAAAGGGAATTTTAAAACAAGAACCCTTATTTTTAACGTTTAAACTTGTTTATGATTTTGGAGCCAGCATCGGTCTTTGGGAAAAAATCCTAATGGGGAAAAAATATGTTTAAATCGGTTAAAGATGTTAAGTTTAAGCTTTTTTTACTGTTAAGTTTTGCTTTAGTTTTAAGAGTTATTTCAAGCAGTCAGTCTTTATGGCTTGATGAGGCTATTTCCTGGGAGGCGGCCACCAATTTTTCTTTTGTAGGCCTTTTAACCAAGTTTTCTCCTTATGATTTTAACCCGCCCCTGCACTACCTTATCCTTAATCTATGGTTAAAGGTTTTTCCGGCCACCGAGTTTTTTTTAAGGCTTCCCAGTATTATTTTTGCTCTTTTAACTGTTTTTTTTACCTTTAAGATTCATAATCTTGTTTTTAAAAATAAAAACAAAACAGAGAGCCTGGCTGCAGGTCTGTTGCTGGCAACTTCAGGCCTTCATGTTTACTACTCTCAGGAAGCCAGAATGTACTCTTTGGCTACTTTAGGAGTTACTGCCTCCTGCCTCTTTTTTTTAAAACTGCTTTCCGTCAAGGCATTGTCAAAAGACAGAAATTCTTTTTTGAAAACAATTATTTCCCGGGACAGTCTTTTTTACGTTTTTTTCAGTTTACTGGCTTTTTACTCTCATTACCTGACTTTATTTGTTTTTGCATCTCAGCTTGTTTTTCTTTTTCTATTCCAGAAAAAGCAGTTTAAAAAAGCCTTAGTCTTATTTTTTATTCTGTTTGTGTTTTTTCTTCCCTGGCTGCCTGTTTTTTTAAATCAGTTTGGAATTGGAAGAACGGTAGTTGTAGAAAATCAGGTGTGGAGTAATGTTTTAGGCACGGTTACGTTAAAAAATATTTTTCTGCTGCCCGTAAAGTTTATTATCGGCAGGACTAGTTTCATAAATAAAAACATCTATGCCGCAGTAGTGGGGGGATTGCTGTTTCTTTTTAGTTTTTTGCTATTTGCGCCATTAAGGTTGGCTAAAAAGGAGGCACTTAAAAACCAAGCCTTTTTCTGGCTCTGGCTTTTGTTTCCGCCTTTGCTGGGAGGGTTGA
>DBQG01000034.1 GCA_002305125.1 Patescibacteria group bacterium UBA1400
CCTAAAATATCAGCCACACTGCCCCTTGTTAAGGTAAAGTTTATCTCTACAGTCGGGGGCTTACCCTCAACAGTATTGTTGCAAATAAAAGCTGCTCCGCCATTGCAGCCTGTTACATAATCAGAAATTAAAATAGCACTGTTAGAAGAAATTGTTCCCAAACTCTCATCGCAGGTAAGAGTGGTTATGCCGCCGTCGGAGTTTGTAAACTCAATGCTGTTGCTTTCTTCACAACTGGTTATTCCCTGAGCATTTTTCAGTAAATTGCTCATTACTATTAACGAATATTCGCCGGTTTGTTTTAAAACTGACATGCTTTCAAGCTTGGTTTTACTTTGCAGGGTAGTAAAAAAAAGTCTGGATCCTGTTACTAAAACTAAGGCTAAAATACTAACGGCTACAAGCTGTTCAATCAAAGTAAAACCGTTTCTCTTAATATTAGAAAAGCTTATGTTATTTCCGCTGGTGTTTTTTTTAGTTTTCATTGACTGTTCCACTTAGTAAAAAAAGTCTCTGAGGAAACACTGTGAGTCCTTCCGGACTCCTGCCAATTAACCTCTACTAAAACATGAACTTTATTATCATCCACTGCATCATCGGCAATAGTATAAGTAAAACATCTTTGAAAAATATCTATAGCCTCACACCCGTCACTTGTTCCCTTAAAGGTATCCCAGTCATTTCTATCTCTTCTGGCTCTGGCTTGCTCCAGTCCCTCCTGGGAATAGTGAACAGCTAAAGCTGAATGTTTGGAAAAACTGGCATTACCAATAGCTCTGACTATTATCGACACTAGAGCTACTAAACATAAAGATAAAACTCCAATGGCAAAAACCACTTCTATTAAAGTTTGGCCCTGGTTAAATTTAAACTTTTTACTCATAACTTTAATGAGGATCACTTGCTAAAATGGCCCCGCTTTTATCAATATAAAAAGATCCCTCCTTAGTATTATCAGCTATAAAACTGACAGTTACCAAAATACCATCGCCATCTATATCAATACCTCCGCTAAGAGGTTTAAACCTAAGCAATCCTGAAGCTAAAGAAGGATTGGTAGCAATATTAAAGTTAGTAAAGTTAACAAACTCTTTAGTACCAAAAATTGTTGCACCACACTCTCCATAAATCTGTTTATTACTAAAATCAACATACCAACCAGTTAAGGTTTCATCTCCGCAAACTGAACTTTTCTCATTGTTTAAAGCCCGGCTGGCAGCCAGTTTGATCTCTGTTTTTGCCTCACTCACAGCCCCTTCCACCATTTCCTTTTCTGAAAAGTTATGATAAGAAGCCAATCCTATACCGCTTAAAAGCATAACTATAGCAACAACAACAAGAAGTTCTATTAAGGTAAAACCGGAAATTTTGTCTTTTATCATTTTATTATTTATTTATTCACGAATATCATCACACGTAGGTCTACAAGTTAAACAGCACAAACCGCTATCACAACTATGCTGGGGAGCCCACTCGCAACACTGGGTGTATTTAGGACAGCCACAATATCCTGGACAAGGAAGCGGAGCAAGAGACGGAGATGCAACTGGCAATCTGCTTGCAGATGGACTTGGGCTTGGGCTTGGAGAAGGGGGAGTACTAAAGCCAGGAGCCAGAGATGGAGCCAGAGATGGAGCTAGAGATGCTGGAGCTAGGCTTGCCGATGGAGATGGACGACTTGATGCGGGATCGTAGGGATCAATTTCCAGATCAGTACCTACTTCATAAGCAGTATCATCATTGCCTTGATCGTTGGCACTGCTTGGATCAATTTCCAAAACAGCATTTAACTCAAAATCCCTACTATCTGAAGAAACCTCATAATAATAACAATAATTGTCTTCATTTTTAGGATCACTAATTCCTGAAGGAAAACTATCGTTAAGTTCTGTCGGAAGCCATTCTGTTCCGCTACAGCTTGAGTAAACAACTCCTGAGGTTCCTGCATACTGAAAATTAACAGCCCTGTATTCCTCAGCTGCAAACCTTAACTGTTCTATATCTTTTTTTCTCTTAGCGTCTCTTGATTTTTTAGAAGCAGATGAATAGGAAACAGCACCAATAGACATTATTACGCCTATAATGGCCGTAACTACTAAAATTTCAATAAAAGTAAAGCCCTTTGTTATCTTTTTAGCTTTAGATGCCAGTTTTTTAAAAAAGGTAAGTTTTTTGTTTAAAAACAAATTCTGAAAAGAAAGTTGTCGCTTTCGTTTTGCCATTCTAAGTCAGTATAGCAAAATTTTTAAATCAAGGTCAATTTAAAGAATTAGGGGTTGGTAACCGTATAAGTTTCTCCTGTAGTTTCTTCTTCTATTGAAAGTGAATAAGTTTCACACTCGCTTCCGTCACAATTGCTGGGAGCATAACAGTCTTCATAGTCACCTGAACTATTGCAGTCATCATCAGTGGGTGGAGTAGGGATCTGATTTAAATAATCTGTTGTCAGAGTTGATAGGGCAGCAGGATAATAACCGTTGTCCGCCCGATGCATTTCCAAAGCCGATCTAAGGGCTTCAAAATCAGCTTTTCTTTTACCATCTCTTGATTTTTTATTGGCTGATTGATAAGAAACAATACCCATGCTGGCCAACACTCCAATAATGGTCACTACAACTAAAATTTCAATAAAAGTAAAGCCTTTGTTAGTTCTTTTTGTTTTTTTAATCATTTAGTCCCTTAATATTTTTAGTCTTAAATTTAAATATTCTTCATTTATTTTATATATAATTTAATCCTTACTGAAGATTGGAAATAGAAAGCTCATTACCACCATCACAGCCTCCTGTTTCCTCTAAATCAGCATAAAAAGTATATCCATCAGCCGTGCTTGTACCTGTATACTCACAATCACCGCCCTTAGGATCAGATGGGATTGAACTCATAGGTGTTTCGCTGCCGCAGGAAATACTGGTAGAACTGGTAAGATCTATCACCGGGTAAGCTCCGTCATTAACAGCATAACATTCTTCCATTGCATTCTGGATCGCTTTCATGTCTCCTTTTCTTCTGGAATCCCGGCCTTTTTTCTGAGCCGTAGTATAGGAAACAGATCCCATGGCAATCAAAATGCCGATAATAGAGATAACCACTAAAAGCTCAAGCAAGCTAAAACCTTTTTTTCCAGCAAGTTTTTTTAAAATACTATGATTATTTTTTTTCATTTTAATCCTCCGTTAATTTAAAACACCATTCGTCTGAACAAATTGTATCAGCGCAGGCTTCCCCGTTATTATCTGATTTATTTTCTATACAGGCATAAAGAGAAAAACCCTCACCACTATCTTCCTGGACATAGTAATAGGGTCTGGTATCACCCATAGGATCCTGGGGCAAAACAGACATATATGGAGTATCGCTGGTTCCGAAAAGGGAAGTTCCCCAAACACAATCAGTATCACCAGCGCTGCCGCAGGCAGCAGCAATATTACCACTATCATCATCATCAGGATACGACTGATGATCGTTATAATAAAGGCGCAGAGCTGTTTTCATTTGCTTAAGATCATTTTTTCTTTCCGTGTCCCTGGCCCTGGCTCGGGCGTCCTGAAAGTTAGCCAAAAGCAGGGCAGATAAAATCCCGATTATGGAGATAACAATTAAAAGTTCAATTAAAGTAAAGCCTTGATTTTTTTTTGTCATAAATTTCATTTCTTATTAGATAAGTATCATTTTATGATCTTTTTTAAAAACTTTCTGCTGGCGTAGCATTAGTGCTGGAAACTCCATAGGTACATACCCCTCCCGACGCGCAGCCATTGCAATTTGTTCCTTCATAAGCATTATACTCAGGATCTAAATCATTTTCCAAACAAGCATAAAGCTGATACTGAGTATTATCACTGGACACCCTATAAAGGTAATCTATTCCCCGGGGGTCTTCGGGAAGAACTTTCATGTAAATAGTATCTGCATTATCGGGATCATAAAACTCTGCCCCCCAGTCAAGGCCAGCAATAGTTCCGCTGTCATCATCAGGATAAAGACCATTGTGGTCATTGGCATAAGTTTCAAGAGCATTCTGAACCTGTTTTAAATCGCTCTTTCTCTGGGCATCCCTGCCTTTTTTCTGGGAAGAGGTAAAGTTGCCGTAAAGACCTACCGTAACTATGGCCAGAATTGCCATTACCACAATCAACTCCATTAAAGTAAAGCCTTTATTAAAATTCTTCTTTTGGAAAAAAGTAAAGCCTTTATTAAAATTCTTCTTTTGTTTATTTGGTCTCATTATTATTTTCATTATGTTTATTAACTTTTATAGCTTTCTATCTACAAACACTGCTGGGTGGATGAAGAACAATCAGACTCACAAAAATAAGGAGAACAGCTGGGCCTAGGCTGAGAAGGGTTGGCAATTAAGTTGCACACTCCTGCCGCATCTACTCCGTAATAATAACCACTTTCACATGTTAAAGTATCTACCAGGGAAACATTAGTGCTGGAAACACCATAATTAAAGTCTGCGGTTCCATCCGCATCTTCATCTGGACCGCAGCCCGATAAACATCCAAGCTGGGCAATGATGGCGTCCTGTTCAAACTGGAGGTTAGCAAAAATTTTAAACCACTGGGGACAGTCGGTGTTTTCTACCTGAATGCCGTAAGGCAGCTTTGTTCCGGGATCACAGGGAATTATACTTAAATAAGGCTGAAGCTGGGAAGCATCATCACCACAGAGATTCATAATATCTTCAGAAGGATAACAACCATTGTCAGAATAGTACTCTTCAAAACCGGTTTTAATCCTAGTTAAATCATGCTTTCTACGTCTATCAAAGCCCTTATCTATTTGCCCAGGGAAGTTTAAAAAAATTATAATGGTTAAAATTCCTATTAAAGCTACTACCAATAATAGTTCCGGCAGAGTAAAACCTTTAGTAGAAGTAAAATAATATTTTTTGTCCATATATAAAAGCAAAAACAGTTCCCAAAATCAAAAAAGGTCCAAAAGCAATTTTACTTTTTAACTTTTTTCTTCCAATTAAAATCAGTATGACACCCACTATTGCCCCTGTCAAGAAAGCTATAAACAGGGCAATAAGAATATCGGGAAATCCTAAAAGCAAACCCATTAAAAATCCAAGCTTCACATCACCATATCCCATTCCCTTGCCCTTAGTAAGCAAAATCAAAAATAAAAAAAATAAGGCAGTCAGCCCGGCACTAGGCAGGGTAGAAAAATCTATCATGCCAGTATAGCGGTAATCAACCCAAAGTTTTAGAAGCCCGAGAAAGATAGCAAAAAAAACAGCTGAATCTGGAATAATGAAAAACTTTACATCAGCAATAAAAATCGCCAGCAGACAAGCCCCAATTCCCAGGTATAAAAGCAGGCTTAAAAGACTGTAAAAACCTTCAAAGCGGGAAAAAAAAGTCAGGTTGCTTTTTAAAAGAAAATAAATCCAAATAAACTGTAGACCCGTTAACAGTTCAACCAGAGGATATTGCAAGGAAATTTTTTTATGACACCGGCGGCACCTGCCTCTTAAAAAGACATAGGAGAGGAGGGGAATGTTTTCAAACCAGGCAAGTCTTTTTTTACACTTATCACAATAAGATCTGCCAAAAAGAAAACTTTCACCTTTGGCCTCTCTATAGATTAAAACGTTTAAAAAACTTCCCACGCACAAACCTAAAATAAAAACAACAATATAATCAATCATCATTTAGTTTAAAATTTAATTTAAAAACTATTTATTCCAAAATTTATTTTTTCCCTTATTTTAAAACAATGTCTATCTTAATATTAACACTTTTTAATGATTAAAAGTTAAATAATCTTTTAATCTTGGTTAAATAAAAATCTGCTTTTGCCTGATTTATACCGGCTAGATTATTTTGCTCCTGAGGGTCTTTTTCTAAATTAAAAAGTAATTTTTGCCTATTAGCATCATTGTAAATAAACTTCCATTTTTTATCAGTAAAACTATAAATTTTTTTAAATCCCTTAATCTCTTTTTTGTTATTAAAAATACTTAACTTTACCATGGGGTTAGTGCAGCCAAACAAAGTTGCGGTAACCTTATTAAGATCTTTGCTATTTGTTTTTATTTTAAGTAAGTTTTCTCCCGAAAAGTTATTTTTTGCTTTACTGATCACCGCAATTGTTTTAGCCAGGCTAATTAAAGAAACGACAGGCTTAATAAGCTTGCCTTTATTATCGGGAAAGTTAATAAGTAGGGGTACTTTAATAATTTCATTATATAAACCAACTGGCCAGTGAGAAGTGTGCCCATGTTCCATAAAAGCTTCTCCATGATCAGAGGTAATAATAAAAACAGAGTTGGGGTAAGTTTTTCTTAAAACATCTATAAAATCTTTTAGATTCCCATCTATTGACTGGATGCTGGCAAGATAAGCCTCCTTAATAATTTTTAAAACTCTTTTGTTTTCTATTTTGCCTTTTTTGGCTACATTTTTTATGTTATGAAAAAACTCTCTTTTGGCAGCTAAATTTTTTAATTTATTATTACTGAACTTAAAGTTGTTTAAACCACTGAAATAGGGGTCATGAACATCCATATAATGAAGCCATAGAAAAAAAGGTTCTTTACTTTTCTGCTGTTTTAAAAAAGACAGGGCTTTGGTGTTTATTTTTTCTGCCGTCAGGGGAATACTTGGAGGAAAAAAAACTCTTTTTAATGACTGAAAAAAAACAAACGGCTTTAAGGTGGAAAGATCCCACCAAAACTTATATATCTTACCTCCTAATTTTTCTCCTAAAGAAAATCTTGCTTGTTTTTGATCAAAATAAAAATCAAATCCCTTGTCATAACCATAGCTTCGATATAAAACAGGATTGTCGGCAATAAAAGCATAAGTTTTATAATTATTTTCTTTTAAAACCTGGGCTATTGTTTTTATTTTTTTCTTTTCCTGTTTTATCGGTTTACTTTTTGTTCGGTCTGAGGGAATGCCTAAAAAATTACCATTTTTAAAAGGCAGGCTTCCCGTCATAAGAGCGGGAAAAACATAGTATGTAGGAGTAGCCGGAACAATGGTATTGGCAAAAAGAAAAGATTTTTTGGCTAAGCTGTTTAAAAAAGGTGTTCTTTTTAAGCCCCCCCGAAAGCTATCCACAACATCGGCCCTTAAAGCATCAATTGTAATTAAAACAATATTTGGCCTACTTGTAATTGTCATTTTTAATTTTATAATTTTTAAACATATTAATACTAACTAAGCCTTTAAGGTAGTTAAGTCTAGCTTTACAATTTTCACAGATAAACAGATACCAGGCTGATTTGAAAAAGTATATCAATAAAAGGTTTAAAACAATTTTAATCCCAACCATATTCTTTAAAATAAATTTTAGATTGTTCTGGGCTAAAAAATAAGCCTGCTGGCTGTTAATTTTATCCTGAAACCTTGAGTTTCCGCTGATATTTTTTTTGTGTTCTACCAAATTTTTACCATATACATAAATTCCTAACTTACTGGCACGAAAACAAAAATCAAGATCTTCAACTCCATAAACCCGATAATCTTCATCAAACAATCCTATTTTCCGAAACACTTTAGACCTTATAAACATAGAACAACCAATTAAGTAATCAACCTTTTTTAACTCATTCTTAAATGGAAGATTTTTTTTATCAGTTTTACGGTATAGGTTGTTAAAAAAAAGAAATAAATTTAAAAAATATTTAAACTTGCCCCCGGCAAAATAAATTTTATCAGTACCGGCAAAAGTAATGACATTCCCCAATAAACCAACTTGAGAACTTTCTTTTAAAACTTTTATCATCTCCTTTAAAGCATCAGGTTTAACCAGAACATCATTGTCTAAAATCCAAATAAACTCCGCCTTTTTGCCAAGAGCTTTTTTAATAGCAAGGTTGCGGGTTGCTGCCACTCCTTTATTTTTTTTACTGATTATAATATGGGTTTTAAAGTTTAGTTTTTTAACAAAGGCTTTCCATTTAAAACTCCCGTTTTCTACCAGTATTACCTCAAATTTTCCATAACTGCTTTGCTGCAAAGATAAAAGGCACTGACGGGTTAAAACCGGTTTTTTCCAGTTAATGAGAATAATAATAGTTTCCAAATTTGTCACTTTAGATTTTATACTTTTACCCAAAATTTTTTACTACCTGAATCTTAATCATTTTTTTAAGATCTTTAATTTTATCTCTTTTTTTATTAAAACTAGTGAACAAACCCAAAAGAAAGCCTAAAGCATAAGAAAAATGAATAAATAAAAATGTTAAGGGTAAAACAATAAAAAATATTTTTCTTTTTTTTCTAAGGTAAAAGCCCAGAGTAGAAATAAAAGTTATAAACAAATATATAAGCAGGGGAGTAATAAACCAATAAAATCTTCCCATTAAAAAGAAAGGTATAAACAAAAAGTAAATTAAAAATAAAAGAGGAAGGAAAAAAATAAAATTATCTTTTAAACCAATGTTTCTAATCTGCTCCATACGGCCCTTGCCATAAAAGAAAAATTGTCTGGCTATTTTTATAAGACTGTCACGGCGCAGTCTTGAAACTACTGCTTTTGGATTATAAACAAAAACTCCCTTTTCTTCTTTCAGTAGTTTTTGCAAAAGTTCATTTTCTTCATTAGGATAAAGAAGCTCATTAAACTTAACTTTTTTTTTAAAAATCTTGCTTTTAACTGCCAGGTTGCAAAGTATTAGCTCTTTTTCTGAAGCATATCTTAAACATCCCAAAGGTCTGTATCTTGAGGCCATTTTCCAGTGAGCAAAGGTCGATTGTAAAAAAACATCAGCTACTTCCTGCCAAAATCCATTGCCTGATAAGGGCAGAACATTGGGCCCGCCCACCATAATAGTTTCCTTAACCCTATCATTGTGACAGAACCCGGGCTTTTTTTTAGCAAGCTTATTTTTACTGTTTATAAATATTCTGTTTAATATTTTATTAGTAAAGTTGAATTTGCTGTTAGATAAAAAGCCATTATTAAATATAAGGTCATTTACTTTAAGAGAAAGGTTGATAAAAAAGTTATTGGTGTAACTGAAAGTAGTTTGACTATTTGCTCTAAAATTAAATCCCTTTATAATCTCTTTAAATATCTGGGCAGAGACAAGCGAATCATCATCTAAGAATAAAATAATTTCTCCTTTAGCTTTTTTAATAGCCAAATTTCTTTGTAGCGAGGGAGCTTTACCTAAAGCTAAGATGATCTCAATTTTAGCAGCCGGATAGTCTGCATGCCCAATTGATTCTAAAACTTTTTTATATTTTTTCTTTTCTAAAGCAGGTATAATAATAGAAAATTTCGGATAAATCATTATCCATATTATATGAATTTAACACCTATAAAAAAAGAGCTTGAAAATATCTTAGCGAACAGGTTTCTTATTGTTCTTTTCTTTTTAGCTTTCTTTCTAAGAGTAGTAAAGTTAAATTGGGATCAACCCTTTATTCTGCATCCGGACGAAGATCAAGGAGTTTTGACACCTATAATGGAACTTGTCGGAAAAGGAAAGATTCAAACTCTATGGTATGGACCGCTTAACTTTTTAATTTCTGCCCTTTTTGCCTTTGCTATTTATTTATTTCGTTTTATTTTTTTAAAATCTGCTGCCCTGGATGAAAAAAGCATTATTTTAGGAGGCAGAATTTCATCTGTCTTATTTGCTACCTTCTCTTTATACCTAGTTTGGAAAATTTTAAAAGTTCTTTTTAGAAAAAACCCTAAACTTAATCTGGTAATATTTTATCTTTTGGCCCTGAATATAGGTCTTGTCCAAAATGCCCATTTTGCCACTCCGGAGTCACTGTTAACCTTTTTTTATCTTTTGTTCACCTATGTCAGCTTAAAGTTTTTGTTGACCAAAAAACTTAAGCTTTACTGGCACCTGGTTATTATTTTTACCGGCGCTGTTTTAACCAAACTAAACGGTCTTTTCCTTTGCCTGCCTCTTTTGCTGCTTTTGCTAAAAAACAGCCAACTTTTCTTTAAAAAAGGTCTTTTAAAAAAGAAAAGCAATCCTAAACTTATTGCTTTCTTTCTTGTAGTGTCAATCTGCCTCCTATTTTTAATAAATTGGCTCAGCTTTTTTGATCAAGCAGGGAAACTTATAAGGGGTATTTTTTGGGGCAAGCGGGTAATGATCTTTTCTCTTCAATTTGTTGACCAGCCTTTCTTAGTTTTTTCTCTGAAAAACATCATGCCCTATATTATTGCCCCAGTCTCAAGCCTGCTTTTGGTTTTATCAACCCTTCATAACTTTATTTATCTTTTTTTAAAGAAACAAAGGGATAAAAAAGAAGTTTTTATCTTTTGGTTAAGCTTTTTTACTCTTTTTTATT
>DBQG01000009.1 GCA_002305125.1 Patescibacteria group bacterium UBA1400
TTTTAAGACTTTGGGATCTTGAAAACAGAATGGCTTTCAGTACTGATCAGGGAATTGATATGTTAAAAATTTGGGAGAAAACCCATCAAAAAGAGTTGTATTTTTTAGGGCCTAAGGCCAGCGTGGCAAGGTTTCACATGGGACCTTTTTATTATTACTGGCTTACTCCGGCCGTAGTGCTGGGAAGATTCCATCCGCTTAGTCCGGCCGTGTTTGTGGCTCTTATTGAGTCTTTTACTCCGGTCATTATTTTCCTGTTTGCCAAAAGGTTTTTTAATAAACCGGCAGCTTTTTATGCCAGCCTGCTTTATGCAGTCTCGCCGCTGGCCATTACCTTTGCCTCTTTTGCCTGGAATCCTAATACCATTCCTTTTTTTGTCATGTTAATTCTGTTCTTTCTTTTTGCCTATATTAAAGAGAAGCAAGAAAGGAATTTTATTATAGCGGCTTTGATCTATTTTTTTGCCTTTCAACTGCATTATCAAATGACGATCATAGGTTTGCTTTTCCCGGTTGCTTTTCTTCTTAAACCATTGAAAAACTTAAAAAGTTATCTTTTAATTTTTCTGGGTTTATGTTTTAGCTTTATGCCTTATTTTATCTTTGAGTTAAGAAATAACTTTTATAACTTTAAAGCGATTTATTCATTTTTAACTGAAAATCATTCTCAATATTACAATCGGGTGGGCAATATAGAGTTTTTAAGCAGATTTTTACCTGATTTTTATGCTAAAACAGCCGGTGGCTATAACTTTGCTTTAGGTCTTATTATTTTTACCGTTACCATGGTTTTTCTGTTTGTTTTAGTTTTTAAAAACCTTCTTTTTAAGCAGAAAAATATAAAAAATTCCCTTAACTTGTGGTTTATTTTTAATTTTCTTTGCCTGCTGGGGCTGCGGATTTATAAAGGAGACAAGCTGGATTATTATTTAGCTTTTATGTTTATTTTGCCGGTAGTTTCTTTGGGAATTGTTTTGGGGAAAATAGACTTTCTTTTAAAGCAAAAGAAGTTTGGTCCAACAATAAATTTTATGGTCTTCCCCTTTATTTTTTTATTTTCCCTTAATTTATTAAAAACGCCTATTTTTACTCAAGCTAGTCCGACCTCAAGCTATCACGAGGCAAAAGATTTAGCGGCAAAAATATTGGAACTGGCTGAAAATAGGAAATATGCTCTTGAAATTAATTCAAGATTTTATAATCCGCCCACCAGATACTTGTTAACTTACTGGAATAAAAAGCCTGTAAGTTCAGCTGAAGCTGAAGTTGCCATCAGGGTTTGCCATCCGGGAAAAGACTGCAGCGATATGAATGATAACAATAAAAAGGATGTTCCGCCTCAGCTTTTTGATAAAATTGATGAGTCTGTTTTTTCTGAAAAAACCAAAAGTTTTGTTGTTTCGGATTTTTATTTTATTGTGTATGAAAAAAAATAATTTAACTAAAACACATCTATTTTTCTTAATGTTAATTTTTATCACAACTGGTTTTGTGTTCCGTTTAACTTTATTTAAAAACTTAGTTCCTTTTCCTAGCCGGGCTTTAGTAGCAAAATACTACCCCTGGAATACTATGTCCGGATTTGGCGTTCCTTTTAAGGATAGTGATTTTACCGATGCCTTCCGTCAGCAGTTTCCCTGGAAGCACTTTTTTCTGACAGGAGTAGAGCAGGGCAAACTAAACTTGTGGAATCCTCGGGCCTTTTCTGGTTATCCAATGTTTGCCAATCTGCAAAGCGCCTATTTTACACCTTTTAACTTAATCTACTTTTTATTTGGGCTTATCAATGGTTGGACTATAAATATTATTCTTATGATGTTGCTTTCGGGAATTTTTATGTACTTATTTTTACAAACACTTAAGTTTAAACCCTATCTTTGCTTTTTAGGCAGTTTAGGTTTCATGTTTTTAAACTATATAATCCATTGGCTGGAATGGACGGTTGTCAGTCAGTCGGCCATTTGGTTGCCTTTATGTCTTTATGCTTTGGAAAAGGTTTTTCTCCAAAAAAAATATAAATACTTTTTAATTTATGTTTTAGCCATAGCTTTTTCACTTCTTGGCGGAAGGATCCAAAGCTCAGTTTATGTAATAGGATTTTCCTGGTTGTATTTTTTTCTCAGAGTTAAAAAGCAAAGAGCAAAAAGTTTGCTGTTTTTAAGTGTATTTACGGTTGTGGCTTTTTTGCTTGCCGCTGTTCAGTTAGTTCCCAGTTTTGAGCTTTATCAGCAGACTCCAAGGGGAGACTTAGCTTCGAGACTGCTTTCCTTTGAACTTTTAATGCCGATAAAGTACTTGATAACAATTTTTATTCCTGATTTTTTTGGCAATCCGGGAGCGGGAAATTATTGGGGGGAGCAGTTTGCCTTCAGAGCCTACTTTGGCATTAGTTTTTTGTTTTTTTACTTTTATGCTTTATTTTTTCATAAAAGAAAATTAGTTAAAAATTTAAAAATCTTAAATCTTCTTTTTCTTTTTTTAGCCTTGGAAAATCCTTTGACTAAAAATCTTCCTTATTTTAATATTCCTATTTTGTCTTCTTCCGACCCCTCAAGGATACTGTTTTTATATGAGTTTTCCGCCGTATTAATTTCCCTTTTTGGCGTGGAGCTGTTTTTTAAGAAAAAAGAAAAATTGACGGTGATATTAAAATCACAAATAATACCGCTTGTTGTTTTTGTTGCGGTTTTACTATATTTACTGCCAATCTCTCCCCTTAGCCTAGGAGAAGACTTCAAGCTTCAAATCGCTTTTCGTAACAGTTTACTGCCCTTGTTTATATATGTGACCGTTTTGGGAGCAGCCTTATTTTATCTTAAGTTTCCTAAACTTAAAAAGTTTTTTATAGCTTTGGTAATATTCCTTGCTACTTTTGAGTTTAGCTATTTTATCAGTAAATATATTCCTTTTGGGGAAAAGAAGTTTATTTTCCCCCATACCATTCATATAGAGGCTTTGCAGGCAATTACCGGTAAGAACCGATTTGTCTGTACGCCAGGAGCCAGATTGGAAAAGAACTTTGCCACCTATTTTTCCCTGTATTCACCTGAAGGGTATGATTCTTTATCATTGAAAAGATACGGACAGCTGGTGGCTTATATCAGGCAAGGTAATGAAGTTTTTGTTAAAACTCCAAGAGTAGATGCTGATGTAATTTACTATCAGGAGGATAAGAATAATTTAAAATTTAAAAGACTTTTAGACCTTTTAAGTATTAAATATATTCTTGGTTGGGCAGGAGAAGTTCCTTATTTGGACACTCCTTGGGAACCGGAGTTTGAATCTGTCTGGGATTGGCAGTTCTCTCACCTTTATGAGTATAAAAACAGTTTGTCAAGATTTAGGCTTGTTAACGAGTTTGAAGTAATTTCCCAAGATGAAGAGATTTTAGCCAGGCTTTTTTCTTCTGAATTTGAGCCTCGGGAAAAAATAATTTTAGAGCAGGATCCTGAGTTAAAATTGGGAAAAGATAAACAACTTGAATACAGTATTGATGTTTTAGTTGATGAACCTGACGCTATTTTACTTAAAGTAAACTCCAATCAGGAGGCTTTGTTATTGGTAAGTGATAATTTTTATCCTGGTTGGTCTGTTTTTCAGGGAAGCAGCCAAGATTTTAAAAATGGGATAGAAAAGAAGATCTATCGGAGCAACTATAATTTTAAAGCAGTTGTCGTCAGTGAAGGGGAAAGCTTTTTAAGGTTTACTTACCAGCCCTTATCCTTTAAAGTAGGAAAGAGTCTGTCAATGATGGGTTTTTTGAGTTTAATTTATTTAATTATGGTTCCAATTTTCAAAGACAATGAAGATAAAAAAAGGTAACTTTATTCTATTTTTTCTGCTTTTCCTGCTGTCTTTTTTCTCGATTATTCCTTTTTTAAATAAGGGTTATTTCTTAACTGATGACGGAGCCATTTTGCTTATCAGATTGGCTGACGGATTGAGGTCTTTTAAAGACGGCCAGTTTCCCTTGGTATGGGCTGGTTATTTAAACCATGGTTACGGTTATCCCATTTTTATTTTTTTATATCCGCTTTATTTGTATATAGGAATCTTTTTCAAAATATTCGGCCTTGGCCTTGTGGCTGCTTTTAAGGCTGTTTTTATTACCGCGATGATTGTTTCTGCCTTTGCTATGTACCTTTTCTTAAGGCAGTTATATTCCAAAACTGCTGCTTTTTTTGCCAGTTTAATCTATCTTTATGCTCCTTATCATTTGGCAATTGTTTACCAAAGAGCATCAATTGGAGAAGCATTGGTCCTGGCTTTTGCCCCTTTGGTTTTTTGGTCTTTTTTAAAAGTGATAAAAACCAAAGGCAGGGCAAAATTAGAATTGGCAATAGGTATTTTGGCTTTTACCTTTTTAATTCTCAGCCATAATAGTTTGGCCCTGATTTTTACAGCTGTTTTTTTAGGCTTTCTTTTGTTTTATTTCCTTTTTTATCAGGGCAACATTTCTTCAAAAGTTAAAAAACTGAAAAAGATTTTTTTAATTATCCTTTTTGGTCTGGGACTTTCCTGTTTTTTCTGGTTGCCGGCACTAAGTGAAAGGCAGTTTATAAGACAGCCTACCCTGCAGGTAGCTAACTTTGGAGAGTATTTTATTAATTTAGCACACCTCAAGGTCAACTTGTTTTACGGTCAAAATATTTTTTTAGGCCTAGGCAGTTTGCTAGTGTTTTTAACAGCTTTATCAGTTTTATTTTTTTTCTTTTTCTGGTTAAAGAGACGGCAAAATAAAAAAGGCTTAACTTTGGTTAAGTTTAACTACCTGTTCTTTTTAATTATGTTTATAGTTAGTTTATTTTTTTCCTTACCCGTTTCTTCCTGGTTTTGGCAAAATTTTAATTTAGGCAATTTAATTCAGTTTCCTTTTAGATTTCTGGGTCCGGTAACTTTTTCCGCTACGGTGATGGCAGCGTTTCTGTTAGACAAGCTAAAGCCAAAAAAAATTATTTTAGCAGCGGTTTTGTTTGCTTTATTTTTTAATATCTTTAACTATAGCAGTAAAATGTTTACTTCTTTAAAGCATGAGAATTTAGGTGATGATTTTTATCTGACTAATGATTCTACCACTGATGTGAGAAAAGAGTACATGCCGGTTTGGGTGAAAAGTGATCCAGGAGAGTATCCGGACAGATTTGTTTATGTTAAAACTCAGACTGCCGCCAGGCAAGATGAGAAAAAGACCAACATTACTAATCTCGTAAAAGAATCAGACAGCATTGGTTTTAATATCGTTTTGGAGCAAAAGAGTAGAGTTGTTTTTAATCAGGTTTACTTTCCTGGCTGGCAGCTTAAGGTTGATTATAGCTTGCAAAAAATTATCTATGAAAATAGGGGTTTAATAGAGTTCGATTTAGATAGGGGAGAACATTATGTAGAGATTAGATTTAGAGACACGCCGGCAAGAAGAATGGCAAAGATTATTTCTTTTGCTTTTTTAGCCCTGCTGGTTTTTTATTTTACCAGGATTTATTTAAGAAAAGCTTTGTTAAAACTTTCTTCAAAAAAATATCAAAATCTGGTTTTTTTAATCTTGTTTTCAATGGTAATTACTAACTTGGGTTTTTATTTTTACCGCCATCGGGATTATTTTTTAAAAAAGTATGACCATGTTGACTACAGTTTGAAATATGCCAACTCTCAGTATATTGATAGAAAGAATCCGGATTTAGTTATAATTGCCGATGATCAGCTATATGCTTATGCCGGTTTAGAATATGTAAAAGGAGTTGATCCTACCAAAATTAGTTTTGAACATCCGCCCTTGGGAAAGTATCTTATTGGTTTATCCATTCTTATTTTTAATAATCAAAATATAATTATGGCTGTTATGGGAGCAGTGGTGTTAGGGTTATTTTATCTAATAGCTTTAAGTCTTTTTAACAATAAAATCATCGCCGGCTTTTTAACTTTGCTTTTAAGTCTGGAACCTTTATTTAAAACTCAATTGATTACCAGTCTTTTAGATTTGCCTCAGCTTTTAGGCATAATGTCGGCTTATTATTTTTATCTTAAAGCTCAAACAAAAAGAGGTTTTTATCCGCTTCTGGGAGTGGCAGTTGGTTTTGCTGTTTCGGTTAAATACGGACTGCCTGTGCTTATTTTTATTGCCTGTCTTTTTGGAGATCAGTTTTTGAGAAAAAAAAGCAACTTAAAATATTTACTGTTTGGCCTTTTGTTTAGCTTGTTGCCTTTTTTAATCTCTTATTTTCAGTTTTTTAAATCAGGAGCCGGTTTAAGAGACTTTTTTGAGTTTCAAAAATGGCTGTTTTCCTGGTTTACAAGCAAAACCGCTTTTGTGCCCAAGTTTTTGATTTTTAAAACAATTTTTCTTGGTTTATATCTTTTTTGGGATCAGCAAATAGGTTATATTTATAACTCCTCCTGGACTTACTTTTGGCCCCTAATCTACCTGGTGTTTTTTGCCATGTTTATTGCTTTTCTGCTTAAAAAACTTGAGCCCAAAAAATACTTTTTACTTTTTTTCTGGCCCTTTCTTTACTTATTATTTTTAATTCCCGGAGCTGCGGCGGAAAGATACTTAATCATAATTATGCCTTTTGTTTATTTGGGCCTGGGTGTTTTATTTAAAAGATATTTAGTAAAATTTAACAGCAGGTCTATAAAAACAAAAGAAAACACAAAATGAAAAAGATAAAAAGTTTTTTTAAACAGCATATCTGGACGATTTTTTTTATTGTTTTTATTCTTGGCTTGACCGTCCCGATAATTTCACCCTTGCTTCAACCTGGTTTTTTCCCTATTCATGACAATCAGCAGGTGGCCAGGCTTTATGAACTTGACCTGGCATTAAGAGCGGGGCAGTTTCCGGTCAGGTGGGTGCAAAATCTTGGATTCGGCTACGGCTATCCTTTATTTAATTTTTATCCTCCCTTTTTATATTATTTGGCAGAAATTTTCCATTTACTTGGAGCTTCTTATATTTGGTCTATTAAGCTGGTGTTTATTTTTTCTTTTTTGTCAGCAGCCTTTTTTATATATCTTTTAAGTCGCAAGTTTGCCGGTAAATTAGGAGGAGTGTTGGCAGCTGTTTTTTACCTTTATCTGCCTTACCGGGCGGTTGATAGTTTTGTAAGGGGGGCATTGGCGGAGCTATTGTCCCTATCCTGGCTGCCGGCGCTAGCTTGGGCAGGAGCAAGGATTTTTTATAAACCTAAAATAATCTTTAAAGATGTGTTTTTACTTGGTCTTTTCACTTTTCTTTTAATGACCACTCATAATTTAACAATGCTTATATTTGCCCCATTTTTTCTTTTATGGTCTTTGTTGTTTTTTTTAAAACTTAAACCAAATAAAAGATGGCCAAGGTTAAAGCTTTTTGCTATTGGTTTACTACTTGGTGCCGGCTACTCTTGTTTTTTCTGGCTGCCGGCCCTATGGGAAAAAAAGCATACTTTAGTTGACCAGATTTTACTGAAAAACTTATATGATTACCGATTGCATTTTGTTTATTTAGATCAGCTTTGGCATTCTCCTTTTGGTTATGGCGGTTCTTTGCCCGGAAGAATTTTTGATGATATCAGCGGCATGAGTTTTCAGATTGGCAAAGTTCACCTTATAACAGCCTTATTTGTGTTATTTATAACTTTTTGGCAGCTAGTTAAAGGGAAAAAAATAAATCAAGTTTTGGTAAAGTTAGGAGCTTTTGTGTTGCTGGCAGTTGCCGTTTTTATGTCTTTGTCTTTTTCCAGCTTTATCTGGGATCTGGTAAAACCAATACAATACATCCAGTTTTCCTGGCGGTTTTTAGGGATTATCGGCCTTTTTGTTTCTTTTCTGGGAGGCTTTGCTGTTTCCCGGGGAACAAAATTTTTTAAGCTGACAGTTTTTTCAATTTTAGCGACGTTGGTGGTTTTAACAAATAAAAACTACTTTAAACCAAGTCGGATGGATTATTCTTTACAGGACAGTGATTATATAAATGAAGAAGAGGTAAAGTGGAATGTCAGCAGTTCCTCTTTTGAATATTTGCCCTCAGGTATTGTCCTGGAAGAAAAAGAAGGCGGACTTGAGTTTAAACCTCCGGTAACCAAAGACAATATTTCCCGAACCAGGTTGCCAGCTGATGAGAAAGTTAAGGTTTTAAAAGACGTTCCTCATTTATTTGTTTTGGAAACAAGGTTTGATAAAGAAACTGAAGTAAAAGTTAATATTTTTTCTTTCCCCGGCTGGAAGCTTTTGATAAACAATAGGCAGGTTACTTATCAGGAAGATAATTTAAAATTGATTAACTTTAAGGTTCCTGCCGGAGAGAATCTGGTGACATTAAAGTTTACCAATACTCCGATTAGAACCTTGTCCAACCTGATTACATTTTTTAGTTTTATTTTAAGCTTACTGTTTCTTTTTAAAAAAGATTTTTTGATCAAATTTAAAAAATAAAAAGGTTAGAAACAGAATAAGCACAGTTGCAGACACTTTTAAACTTAAAAAGAAATCAGCGGGCAAAAATTTAAATGTGACTGACTTAGTGTCTTTTTCAAGCTCCACACTTCTGAAGATCTCGTATTTATTAACTTGAAGCTGATTACCGTTATCAGTAAAAGCTTTCCAGCCGGGGTAATAAATATCCCTTAAAACCAGTTTGTTTCCTCTGTCGGGAAAGTTTTCTATATTTACCTGAACAGTATTGGCATTAAGGTCTATGATTTGGGGACTGCTTAAGGGGTTAAAGTTTTCATCAACTATTTGAGCTCTTGGCAGGGCCTTTTGATTTTCGTAAATATAAAATCCGTCCAATTCTTTTTCCTTAAATCCGTTATGCTCCAGTTTTTGATCAGCTAAAATATATTTAACCGAAAGGGAGGCAATTCTGGGATCATCAAGGCTGATAAAATCAAAATTTACGGTTGTGGGGTCAAAAGGAGCCGGATTACCGGCGTTAATCTCTTTTATCTTTAGAGCCAGGGCAGACAGATTGTCTGACTCTTGGCTGAAATAGTCCTGATAATCTTTTAACACAAAACTGGAATAGCCGTTTATGGAAGCCAGATTATAATGCAGGTTAAAATTAGGAGGCAGAAGGGCAAGTTCTTTTTGAAACATGTCAAAAGATTTAAACTCCTCAGGTTTGAGAATCCAAAAATCATCAGGAAAAAAAGGTGGTCTGCGGAAGTAGTTATCATGATAAGTGCTGATTCCTTTTAAAGGAACAAATTCGGAGGTTGAAACAAAACGGTAAGGGCCGAGGTTGTTTTTAAGATACTGAATAGGTTGGGTTTTTTCTCCTGTTTTATAAAAAGACAAGACTTTATCCGGAGCTAAAAATAAATCCCCTTGTCCCAGTAAAAAAAGATCAAGAAAGATAACCAGCAAAAAAGTTCTTACCTTAAACCATTTATAAACAAGGAGGCTTAATGTTCCTAAGATAAGAAAGTTTCTTAAAAACAAAGAACTTATGCCTAAATCTACTTGCGTTGTATGGATGGTTGATAAGTTTTTATTCAGCAAGTCAGTCGCTTGTTTAAGGGTTTGATTTGGCAGCTGAGGATAAAAATAATAAATAAAAAGCAGGCCTATTCCCAGGATGGAAAAAATAATACCTGTTAAAAGAAGGGTTTTTTTAAACACCAAGCTGTATTTAAATCTTTTTTCAGCTATCCGGGCAGTTAAATAAGCCAGGCTGAAAGAGTAGATTATTAGCCAGGAAGAAGGGTTTCTGAATAAAGACATCCCCGGAATCAAAAGAAAAAGGCTGTGAAAAGGGTTGTATTTGCCAAAAGCAATCAGCAGGGTGAAGAGGGCCATGAAAAGCAGGTAATACTCTTTTTTCTTAAAGCTTCGTAAATTGGTAAGGATAAAAATTAAAGGGAAAAAACCGATATAGCCAAAAGTATAAGTAACATTAGGTCCCCAAAAACTTCCTTCAGTTCTCAAGCCCCAAAAATTAGCGAAAATAAATCTTATAAGTGAGGCCGGATGCAAGGACCAGATGGTATTATAAACAGCTCCTGCCTGGTCTCTGGTGGTGTATTGAATAAAGTTAAACTGAGGCAAAATGGTAAAAAAGGTTAAGCCAAAAGCAAAAAGCAAAGACAGAGAGTAAAAGATAAGTTTATTTTTTATTTCTTTTTTGGGAAAAAAGAAAAACAGCCAGCCAATAATAAAAAGCTGGGGCATATAAAAATGTTGAAACTGACCGGCCAAAATTCCTAAAGACAGGAGAACTGTAGTCCAGAAAAAGTTTTTCTTTTTTATGGCCAGCAGGGTCCAGGGGAAAAAACAAATGGCATTAAGCCTTATAATATCCAGAGAAACATTAAGCATGCTGCCGGAGAAAGCAAAGACAGAAGCTCCGATCAAAGCTGGATATTTCTTTAAACCTTCATTTTTTAAAAGCAAAAAAGTGCCTAAAAATGACAAAAAGTAACTGGCAAGGGCGGCACTAGTAATTCCTTTTAAATCAGGAGACAAAAGGTAAATAAGATTGAAAGGATTAAACAGCCCCAGGGTCGAGTCAGCATATTCGGGAAACCCGGCCCACATGTTAGGATTCCAAAGGGGGAAAACTCCCTGCTTAAGACTGTTTAGCAGAAAAGCTTTATGGGGAGCAATAACCAGCAGGTTGTCTCCCAGGAAAAATATCTTTTTTAAAAAAAATATTTTATAAAAAAAAGCAATAAACAGTCCGCCCAGAGTAACAATTTCCATCGCTAATATTTTATTACACTCTACCAAATAATTCTACCGATTAGTATAATTAAGATAATGGACAAAAAGGCTGGTTTGGAACAGGGAAACAAGATAAACCTTATGGGTAAAAGAGCCATAAGGGGAGCCTTTGTTTTAACTGTGAGAAAATTTTTTCTTCAGGCTGTTGGTTATTTAGGCAGCATTTTTTTGGCCCGGATTCTTACGCCGGAAATATTTGGGGTTTTTGCCATTGTTAGTTTTATTATTACCTTTTTTTCTTTTTTTGCCGATGCCGGTTTAGGTGCAGCCTTAATCCAGAAAAAAGAAAAGTTGACCAAAAAAGATTTAAGACTAGCTTTTACCCTACAGCAGGGTTTGGTGGTGCTTTTAATTCTTTTGATCTTTTTAGTTTCTCCTATCATTGTCAGATATTACAACCTTTCCAATGAATCAGTATGGCTGATAAGAGTTTTTTCTCTATCCTTATTTTTAACCTCTCTTAAAACTATTCCTCTGATTTTACTGGAGAGAAAATTAAGATTTGATAAAGCTGTTAT
>DBQG01000025.1:0-1418 GCA_002305125.1 Patescibacteria group bacterium UBA1400
CAGGTTAAGGAAAAATTTAAAGTTGAGTTAAAAACAGAAGTTTTTACCATAGGAGAAAAATAAAATGACAAAATTTATTATTCAGGGAGGAGAACCTTTAAAAGGAGCAGTCAGGCTTGGAGGAGCTAAAAATGCCTCTTTTAAATTAATGATAGCTTCTTTGTTAACTTCAGGTGAGTCAAGGCTTTTAAACTTTTCCCAAATTGCTGATGTAGAATTGACTAAAAAGATTATCAGGTCATTGGGCGGAAAGGTTAAAAGCAGCGGTGAAAGAACTCTTTTTATCCAAGCGGAAAATTTAAATAATTTTAAAGTACCGGAAAAATTAGGCTTAGCTTCCAGGGCCTCCACTCTATTTATTGGTCCTTTATTGGCAAGATTAAAACAGGCAGTGGTTCCGGTTCCCGGAGGAGACAGGATTGGCAAACGTCCTTTAGACAGACATTTTGATGGACTTAAAGCTTTAGGAGTTAAAGTTAAGTTCAGCCAGGGAATGTTTTTGCTTAAAGCGGATAAACTTAAAGGGGGATATTATAAGTTTCCCAAAAACACCCACACCGGAACCGAAACATTAATAATGGCCGGGGTTCTAGCTGAGGGAAAAACAGTTTTGGATAATGCTGCCAGGGAACCTGAAGTAGACGACCTGATTGCTTTCTTAAATAAAATGGGAGCCAGGATTAAAAGAACTCTACCCAGAAGAATAGAAATTGAAGGTGTAAAAAAGCTTCACTCGGTTATCTATAAAATTATGCCTGACAGAAACGAAGCGGTTTCTTATGCAATTGCGGCTGTGGCTACTAAAGGAGATATTATTGTAGAAAATGCCCGCAGGCAGGATTTAACTTACTTTTTAGACAAGCTGAAAAAAGCAGGCGGCGGTTATGAGTTAGGTAATTATGGAATTAGATTTTTTTACAAAGGCAAACTTAAGGCAGTTGATATTACCACCAGACCCCACCCCGGCTTTATGACCGATTGGCAGCCATTATGGGCAATTTTGGCTACCCAATCTGAGGGAAAAACAAGACTTATAGAAGCGGTTCATGTTGACAGATTTCAATACGTTAATTACCTTAAAAAAATGGGCGCAGAAATAAACTTTTTTCAACCTCAGGTCAAAAATCCGCAGGAATTTTATAACTTTAATCTTGAAGATGATAAAGGTAGTTGGCATGGAATTGAAATTAGGGGTGTGGCATCATTAAGGGCAATTGAAGCTAAGATCCCTGACTTAAGAGCCGGAGCTAATCTGACGATTGCCGGTTTGATAGCAAAAGGAAAAACTGTCCTTACAAATATAGAACATATTGACAGAGGTTATGAGAAGCTTGACCAAAGACTGGTGGAGCTTGGGGCAAATATTAAACGAATCAGTTAAATAAAAAATGAACCATTTAGAGAAACCGAAGAAGATT
>DBQG01000025.1:1427-6294 GCA_002305125.1 Patescibacteria group bacterium UBA1400
AGTGTGGCAGATAGTGGCGGTTCAACCGGCAGATTAAGAACGGAATTTGGTTTTTTGCCGGTGGGGGATATGAGACAGTGTTTGGCAGCCTTGGCAGACAAAAAAAGTTTTATCAGAAAAGTACTGCTTTACCGTTTTTCTAAAGGAAAGGGTTTAAAAGGTCATAACTTAGGGAACCTGTTTTTAACCGCCTTAACAGATTTAGCAGGATCTGAAGCCCGGGCCATTGAAGTGGCTGCTGATATTTTTCGTCTTAAGGGCAGGGTTTTGCCTATTACTGATAAAAGTGTTCAGCTTAAGGCTACTTATGAGGATGGTACCGACATCTTAGGCGAGCATGAGATTGATGAACCTAAACACATTGGTGGTAAAAAAATTATAAAATTAGAATGTCATCCCAAGGCCTTGATTTATACAGGAGCCAAAGAGGCAATTTTAAACGCAGATTTAATAGTTTTAGGTCCCGGAGATCTTTATACCAGTATTTTACCCAATCTGATAGTTGATGATATTAAAGACGTTTTTGGCAAAACCAAAGCAAAGGTTGTTTATATTGTTAATTTAATGACAAGATACAGTCAAACCCATAAATTTACGGCCCAAGATCATGTTAAAGAGCTGGAGAAGTATCTGGGAAGGGCGGTTGATTTTATTCTGCTTAATAAGGCTAATATTTCTCCTTATATTAAAAAACTTTACCGCCGGGAAAAAGGCTTTCCTGTTAAGGATGATCTGCCTAAAAACAGTCAGGTTATAAGAAAAAATCTTTTAGCAGCTAAAATAGTTGAAAAAAAAGACGGCGACATTTTACAAAGAAGCTATTTAAGACATGATGCCGGCCAAATCGGAAAAGTGTTAATTTCCCTGCTTAAATGAATTTAGTATTATTAAAAATAAAAGAATGAAAAAAACAATTGTTATTCTTCATGGTTGGCAAAGCAAATTGGAAAGATGGCGTGATTTTAAGAGTCAACTAGAAAAAGATTATCAGGTTTTTTTACCCTCCATTCCTGGTTTTGGCAGTCTTAAACTGGACAAACCCTATACTTTAAAAGATTATTGCAGTTGGCTTGACAGTTTTTTAGCTGCCAAGCAAATTCAAAACCCGGTTTTAATTGGTCATTCTCATGGAGGTAGAATTGCTCTTGACTGGGTAAGCAGGCAGAAGGCAAACAGAATCGATAGTTTGGTTCTTATTGCTTCGGCCGGTATAAAGGCAAGCCCTAGTTTAAAAAGAGTAATAGGTTTAGTACTGGCAAAAACAGGTAACGTTCTTTTTTTACTGCCCCCACTTTCTTTGCTGAAAAAATCAGCCCGTTTTCTTTTATATAAATTTTTAAGAGAAAAGGATTATTATCAGGCTGATAAAGTTTTGCAAAAGACAATGAAAAATATGCTGCAAACCGATTTGACCGATCGACTGGCAAAAATAAAAACAAGAACCTTGCTTCTATGGGGGGCAAAGGACAGTAGTACGCCTTTAAAAAACGGTTTTTTAATGGAAAAAAAGATTGCTAAAGCCAAGTTAATGGTTTGGGAAGATGAGGGCCACGGTCTTCCTTTTTCTCAGACAAAAGAAGTGGTAAAAGTAATTAAGGAATTTTTAAATTATAATTATTAAAAAAGATTTTTAAATGATACTTGTTGATATTCTGGGGTTTTTACTTTTATTTTTAACTATTTATATCTTTTTAGATCTTATAAAAGCCAGCCTTTTTTTTGTTTATCTGGGGCAGTTAAAAGAGTATCGGTTAGACCGGCTTATAGCTCATTTTAAAACCATAACCGGTAGAACTCAGCTTTTGGATAACTTTAATTTTTTAAAGTGGAAGAATTTTTTTAAGCCAAGGCTGACTATAAGAGGAGTTTTGACTCTTGTTTTTATTTTTTTAATCTTTTACCAGCTCTTTTTTATTTTTTTAATCTTTTTTTATGCCTTTTTTAAAAGCTATCCTCAGTCATTGTTTTTAAGCCTTTTTTTAAGCTTTGTTAGCCTGCTTTGGCTTGTTCCCGTTTTTACCATGGTAGGCATTCTTTTTTCCGGTATGATTTTTTTCCCCCTTAAACTGGCTTTAATTCATTTAGCCAAAAGGAAAATAGGTAGAATGAAAGATCTGCAGGTTATTGGTATTACCGGTAGTTTTGGCAAGACAACAACCAAAGAAGTAATAGCTCAAGTTTTAAGTTCCAAATATAAAGTCTTAAAAACCCCTTTAAACTGTAATACATTGCTTGGTATTGCTAATTTAATTTTAAAAAAACTGTCTCCAGACTATGAAATTTTTGTGGTAGAAATGGGAGCTTACAGAAAAGGAGAAATTAAGGCAATTTGTGATCTTGTTAAGCCTAAGGTCGGGATTTTAACCGGTATTAACCAGCAGCATCTTGAACTTTTTGGCAGTTTTGAAAACATTAAAAAAGCCAAATATGAACTGATTGAGGCTTTACCAAAAAAAGGCTTGGCTCTGTTTAATGCCAATAACAAACACACTCAAATCCTGGCTAAAAAGACAAAGAAAAACAAAAAACTCTATGGTCAGCTTAAAGTAAATTTTGCGGTCGGCAAACAGCCTGATTGGGTTAAAGAAGTATTTCAGGCAGCTTATCTTGCAGCCGACTATTTTGGGATTGCCAAAAGTAAGGTTGGTAAAGAGTTTAAAAAACTTGAAAGTTTAGGTCCAAAGATTTTAAAAGGAAGAAAAGGAGTTGGGGTAATTGATGATTCTTATAACAGTAATCCTGACGGTTTTAAATCTGCCTTAAATCTTTTAAGCAAAGTTAAGTTTGAAAGAAAAATTTTAATTACTCCGGGCATTCAGGAGTTGGGTAATGATTCGGCAAAGATTCATCAAGAGCTGGGGAGACAGGCTGCCCAAATTTGTGAAAGGATTATTTTTACTAAAAAAGATTTTTACAAACCTTTTTTAAAAGGAGTACAATCAGTTAAGCCTGATTTTAAAATGATAATGGTTCAGGACCTGAAAGGCATAAAAAGCCAACTTAGAAAAGAAATTAACAACAAAACCTGCATTCTTTTAGAAGGAAGAGTGTTTAAAGGTTTAAAAGAGTTTTTAACCAATGACAGAAATAAAACTAATTACTGATAAAAAAATTTGGGAAGAATATGTTCTTTCTTCACCCGACTGCACCTTTTTGCAGTCATGGAACTGGGGAGTTTTTAACCAAAATCTGGGAGCAAAAATTTTCCGGTGGGGATTTTTTAAACAAAACAAACTTGAAGGTGTAGCCTTACTGATTAAAAAAAAAGCCAAAAGAGGAGCTTATCTTGAATGTCCGGGCGGACCTTTGCTTGATTTTAAAAGCCAGGAGTTTTTTCCTCAGTTTTGTAAGGCGGTTTTTAAACTTGCCAGGCAGGAAAAATGCTTTTTTTTAAGAGTCAGGCCCCAGCTTAAAGATAATCAGGAAAACCGGTTGTTGTTTAAAAAGCAGGGTTTTTTAAATTCTCCTATGCACCTTCATGCTCAGCAAACTTGGCAACTTGATCTTACTAAAACAGAAGAGGAGTTGTTGAGAGAAATGAGGAAAAGTACCCGATATTTAGTAAAAAAATCTTTAAAAGAAAATTTTGGAGTGGAACAAAGCCTGGATCTTAATGATGTTGACAAGTTGTATAAGCTTCAGATGGAAACGGTTGCCAGGCAGAAGTTTGTTCCTTTTTCCTTAACCTATTTTCAGGAGGAGTTTAAGGCTTTTAAAGATGACGACCAGATAAGGCTTTTTAAAATAAGTTTTAAGGGCAGAGTTTTAGCAGCTGCCTTTATTATTTTTTATGGTAAGACTGCTTATTATCATTATTCTGGAACATCTTTTGAAGCGGGCAACATTCCTTCTTCCTATAGATTGCAGTGGGAGGTTATTAAAGAAGCCATAAAAAGAGGGTTAAAGGTTTATGATTTATGGGGAGTTGCTCCTGACAATAAGCCGGATCATCGGTTTGCCGGTGTCAGCTTGTTTAAAAAAGGTTTTGGCGGCTATGGCGTTAATTATTTGCCTGCTCAAGACCTGCCGGTAAGTTCTTTTTACTGGTTAACCTATTTTTTTGAAAGTTTAAGAAAAGTTTCCCGGCGACTTTAAGGAATAAAATTTGATACAATAAAGTTATGCATAAAGCTATTGCTCTGTTTTTAAGCCTTTTAATTTTTTCTTTTGTCATTACCAGCATTTTTATAGTTCCTTTCATAAATCTGCTTTATAAATTAAAAATGACTCGAAAGAAGCAGCAAACAAAGGATTTTCAAAACAAACCTACTCCCATTTTTGACAAGTTCCATCAGCATAAAGCCGGCACCCCAGTGGGGGGCGGTTTTTTAATGGTTATGGTAGTTTCTTTTCTGTTTGCCCTGCTTTTTCCGGTTGTTAAATATTTTGGGGTTTTTATTACCCATGTTTATCCAATCAATGAAGAGATAAATATTATCTTTTTTACCTTTTTATCCTTTGCTCTTTTAGGTCTTTATGACGATATTATGAAGTTTTTTAAGTTTGATAAGACCGGATTTTTCGGTTTAAGGCTTAGGCATAAATTTGTTATCCAGTGGATTTTAGCTTTTATCATTTCTCTTTTAATGTACCAAAACTTAAAAATAGATATTTTTTACATTCCTTTTATAGGCGTATTTAAATTAGGAATTTTTTATATACCTTTAGCTGCTTTTATTATTGTAGCTTTTACCAACGCTGTTAATATTACTGATGGTCTTGATGGATTGGCAGGGGGGCTTTTAATGATCTGCCTTTTTGCTTTTTGGCTGCTTTCGGCTTCAATTTTGGATACGCCTCTATCTTTTTTTATCTCTCTGTGGATTGGTTCCTTGATTGCTTTTTTATACTTTAATATTTATCCTGC
>DBQG01000025.1:6439-14097 GCA_002305125.1 Patescibacteria group bacterium UBA1400
TGATTTTAGCAATCTTTGGTATTTGGCTGGCAGTGATTTAACCAGGAGGATTAGGTTAACTTAGTTTACTTTTCAAATAATTTTTAAAAAGCAAATTATTAAATTAACATAAATGGTTTTCAATGAGTATTTTGTCAAAGTTTACCAGCGATTTCAAAAACAAAAAAGTAGTTATTATGGGTTTGGGAATGCAGGGAAGGGGAGTTGGAGATGCCTTGTTTTTTGCTCAAATTGGGGCCAAAGTTCTGGTAACCGATCTTAAAACAGAAAAAGAACTTGCCTCTTCATTGAAAGCCTTAAGAAAACACAAAGTTAAGTTTGTGTTAGGTGAGCATAGAGAAAAAGATTTTTTGCAAGCAGATTTAATTTTGAAAAATGCAGCTGTTCCTTCAAATTCTTCTTACCTAAAACTGGCTCGCAAAAAAGGCATTAGAATAGAAATGGATGAAGCACTTTTTGCTCAGTATGCATCACAAGTAAAGCTAATCGGTATTACTGGTACAAGAGGGAAAAGCACGGTAACAACTTTAATTTTTAATATTCTTAAAAAGGCTGGTTTGAGAGTTTGGCTAGGAGGCAACATAAGGGGAATGGCAACCCTACCTCTTTTGGCTCAAGTTTTACCTGGCGATTTAGTAGTTTTGGAGCTTTCTTCCTGGCAGCTGGAAGGTTTTGCCCAAAATAAAATAAGTCCCCAGATAAGCTTAATTACCAGCATTTTTGAAGATCACTTAAACCGTTATGATTCTATGTCAGCTTATATTGAAGATAAAAAGGCTATCTTTAAATACCAACAAAAAAAAGACATTTTACTTTTAAACCAACAGTTTCCTGAATTGGAAGAAATGGGCCGGCAAGCTAGGAGTAAAGTTGTCTTTTTTTCAGATAAAGATCTTCCTCCCAACCTTAAATTAAGGTTAAAAGGAGAACATAATAAAACTAATGCTTTGGCAGCTTTAAAGGTAGCAGACTTGTTTAAAGTAGACAGGAGGGTAAGTGTTAAGGTTTTGGAAGATTTCCCCGGTTTGCCTTACCGGCTGGAAACAAGAAGAATTTTAAACGGAGTTGAGTATGTTAATGATTCAACTAGTACTACTCCGGCAGCAGGTTTGGCAGCTTTAAAAAGTTTTTCTAAACCTTTAGTTGTAATTGCCGGAGGCAGCAGTAAAAATTTGGACATGACAGAGTTTGTTAAAGTTATGGCTCAAGCAGAAAATATTAAAAAGATAATTCTGCTTAAAGGGGAGGAGACAGTAAATTTGGTAAAACTGCTGGTAAAATTTGGAGCTAAAGACAAAGTTGTAAAAACTTTTTCAAAGATGAAGGAAGCGGTTTTAGAAGCAAAGAAAGTAAGCAAACCTGGAGATATCGTGCTTTTATCACCAGGATGTGCTTCTTTTGGTATGTTTGTTAATGAGTATGATAGAGGTGATAAGTTTAATAAAGCAGTGGCAAGCCTATAATGATAAGACCGCTTAAATTGAAAAGAAACATTAAAGTTAAAAAAGAAAATGGCAAAAAAGATCTAAGTTTAATGTTGTTGGTTGTTGGTCTTACCCTGTTTGGTCTTTTAATGGTTTACAATGCCTCTATAGCTGAGGCTTTAAGAGATTTTCAGGATAAGTATTACTATTTAAAGTATCAGGCGGGTTGGGCCGTCTTGGGCTTGCTTTTGATGTTCTGCCTTTCTTTTATCAACTACCGGATTTGGGGTAAACTAGCTCCTTTAATGTTTTTAGTTAACTTAATTTTATTAGTACTTGTTTTGATTCCTGGTATTGGAGTTGAGATTAAAGGAGCCAGACGCTGGCTGGATTTTGGTTTTTCCTTATTTCAACCAAGCGAGCTGATGAAGCTTAACTTTTCCTTATATCTTTCAATTTGGCTGGTAGAAAAAAGACCATTAAGTCAGTTTCTTCTGCTCCTTTTTCTAGTTTTAGGTCTTATAATTTTAGAACCTGACATGGGAACGGCCGTAGTGGTTGTTGCCATCGGTTTCTTGATTTATTTTGTTTCCGGTGCCTCTTTAACCAAACTTATGCCTTTGGGTCTGATGGGGTTTTTACTGGGAATAGGTATGATTCTGATATCTCCCTACAGAAAACAAAGACTGCTTACCTTTCTTGATCCTGCTCAGGATCCTTTGGGAAGCTCTTATCATATAAGGCAGGTATTGATTGCCTTAGGATCAGGAGGAATGTTTGGGTTAGGTCTGGGGCAGTCACGGCAGAAGTATGAATACTTGCCTGAAGCCACAACCGATTCTATTTTTGCCATTATTGCTGAAGAGATTGGTTTTTTAGGAGCCTTTGCTCTTATTGTGTGTTTGTTTTTTATTGTATATAAAGGTTTCCAGATAGCCAAGCAGGCTCCGGATATTTTTGGCAAACTGCTGGCAGCAGGTATCTCTACTTGGATTGCTTTTCAGGCATTGGTAAATCTGGGGGCAATGGTGGCCCTAATTCCCCTGACCGGTATGCCTCTGCCTTTTATTTCTTATGGCGGCTCATCATTAGTGTTGATTTTGACAGGCATGGGGATTTTGCTTAATATTTCTAAGTATAGGATAGTTAATCAAGTTAAACTTAAATAAAATATGAAAGCTGTTTTTGTTGGCGGACATCACAATTCGGCTTTAGTAGTAGCCAAATTAATGCAGGAAAAAGGACATCAGGTTTTTTGGTTGGGCCATAAACATACTATGCATAGGGAAAAAAGCCTTTCGGCTGAATTTTTGGAGGTTTCTAAAAATAAAATTCCTTTCTGGGAGATTAAAACAGGCAAATTTTATAAAAATATAAATTTGGGAGAGTTTGTTAAAATTGGAAGCGGGATTCTAACTTCTTTAAAATTATTACGGAAAATAAAACCCGATCTTGTGGTTGCCTGGGGTGGATACTTATCGTTTCCGGTAGTGATTGCAGCATTTATTTTAAAAGTTCCGGCTGTAACCCATGAGCAAACCACCCAGTCGGGTCTGGCAAATAAGATTATTTCCAGGTTTGTCAGAAAAGTCTTTTTAACCTGGGAAACTTCTGCAGCCTATTTTCCCAAAAACAAAACAGAAGTAGTAGGTCTGCCTTTGAAAAAAGATTTTTTTGACTTGAGTCAAGATAAAATTTTTAATAATAAGCTGCCTACGGTTTTAATTGTGGGCGGCAAACAAGGATCTCATCTTATAAATAGTCTTGTTGAAGAAGATTTGGAAAAGCTGCTTGCTAAATATAACTTGATTCATCAATCCGGAAATATTCAAAAAACTAATGACTTTAATAGATTAAAGCTTAAAAAATCTAGACTTAAAAAAGAGCTGCAGCAGCGTTATTTATTAAAGACCTACTTTTTTGGTTCAGAAATCGTTAAGGTTTTGAAAAGCGCTGATTTAGTGGTTAGCAGATCAGGAGCTCATATTGTTAACGAACTGCTGGTGTTAAAAAAACCAGCTATTTTAATTCCCATTTCTTGGTCTTCGGCCAATGAGCAGAAGCAAAATGCCCTTCTTTTAAAGGAAAGGGGTTTGGCAGAAGTTTTAAGTGAAAGCAAGGTAACAGCAAAGATCCTTTCTCGGAAAATTGACTTTATGGTCAAAAACTTATCTGTTTATAAGAAAAATATAAGTAAATTTAAAAACTCAATGAGGCAAGATGCTGCTTTTAAAATGGTTAACATTCTGGAAAAAGAGTTTGCCAACTGAAAAGACAGAGAAAAAAGATAATAAGCTTTTTTTTATCAGAAAAAGGTTTTTTTCAACAAAAGAAGACAAAAAAGATAAAACCAGGCTAAAGTCTGATAAGAGGAAAGTAAAAAGAAGTCTTAAAAGATTAAAAGCTTTTTTTCATCTAAGTCTTTTTGTTTTAATGGTTTTTGGTTTTTATTTGTTTGTTAATAGTAGTTTTTTTACCATTTCCAGAATTGATTGCATTCAGGAAGGATTTCCTTGCCGGCAAAGTCTTTTTTTTGAAGAGTTAAGAGGGAAAAATATTTTTTTTCTTGATGCTGATAAATGGGCTTTAAAAACTAAGGACAGTTTATTACAGATTTCAAAGATTGAGGTTGAAAAAAAAGTTCCTGACAGATTATCTATTGAGGTTTTTTTAAGAAAGCCCTTAGCTGGTTTTAGTAAAGAAGGTGAGGTTTGGTATCTGGTTGACCAGACTGGTTTAGTTTATGATTTGGTTTATGAACTTCCTCAAGATGTTAACAAGATTTATGTGGATAAAAACAGCACTGAGGTGTTTTTAGGCGCAAAATTAGATAGTGACGTCCTGCTTAAAAGTCTTTATTTAAGCTCAGAACTTAAGAAAAATTTTATCCATTTTGATAAAATTATTTCCTCTAAATATAGAAAAATAACTGTTTTACTTGGAGGTAATATTACTGCTACTTTTTCGGCCGAAAAAGCAATTACGCCTCAAGTTGACTCTTTACAATTTATTTTAAAACAAAGTAAAATAGAGGGTAGTCCGCCGGCTTATATAGATTTTAGTTTTGACAAGCCGGTAATTAAATAGGAAAAGACTATAATTCTATTAAATTAGAAAAGTATTTTTTATGTCAAAAGCAAACATTGTTGCCGGAATTGATATCGGGACCTCAAAAATTACTACCATTGTTGCCTCTCAGTCCCCAGAAACTGACAAGATAAATGTTATTGGGGTAGCCAGTAAATTAAGCAAGGGTTTAAGAAGAAGTCAGATCGTTGATATTGAGGAGGCAGTTGAAGCTATCACTGAAAGTGTTGAAGCAGCAGAAAGAATGGCTGGTTACTCTTTGTCCCGCACTTTTGTTTCCATCAGCGGCAGCCATATAGAATCAATTAACTCCAAGGGGGTGGTGGCTGTAGCTGAACCCGAGGGCGAGATTACAGCTGAAGATGTTAACAGGGTAATTGATGCTGCCAGGGCTATTTCCCTGCCTGCCTCAAGAGAGATTCTGCATGTTATTCCCAGAGAATTTACGGTTGATTCCCAGGGAGGTATAAAAGATCCTTTAGGAATGACAGGGGTAAGATTGGAAGTGGAAACCCATATTATTACCGGATCATCAACCGCTATGAGAAATTTGATTAAATGTGTTGAAGAGTTGGGAATAGAAGTAGAGGGTTTGGTTTTTTCCGGACTGTCAGCTTCTCAAGCAGTTTTAACTGACACGGAAAAAGAGTTGGGAGTTTGTTTGGTAGATATTGGCGGCGGAACTACCAGTATTGCTGTTTTTGTTGAAGGCTCTTTGGCTTATTCGGCAGTTTTACCGGTTGGAGCTAAAAACGTTACTAATGACCTGGCTATTGGTTTAAGGGTGAGTCTGCAAAGTGCAGAGAAGATTAAGTTGGCCTTATATAAAGAGGCAATGGAAAAAAATCCGGAGGATAAAGAAAAAAAAGATGAGCTTGATATCAAAAAATTAGGATTGGAAGAAGATATTACCAAGATATCTAAAAAAACAGTAGTTGATGGTATAATAAGGCCGCGGTTAAATGAGATCTTTCAAATGGTGGGAGAAGAGCTAAAAAAATCAGGGTTTGGAGGCAATACCCCTGCAGGTTTAGTTATATCAGGCGGAGGGGCTCAGACAGTTGGGATTCTTGAAGCCTGTAAAAGAACCTTGTCATTGCCGGTAAGAATCGGCAGACCAGAGGGATTGGCTGGATTAACAGAAGAGATAAGTGATCCTGATTTTTCCGTTGCTTATGGGTTGATTATTTACGGAATGAGAAATACGGAAAAAGTCAGCGGAGAAAAGTTTTCTTTTTCTGGAATCGGAAAAATAGTTAATAGATTTCCGGCCAAGGGAGCAGCCAAAAAGACCATTGATTTTATTAAATCCTTCCTGCCCTAACTTAAGAAAGGGACAATATGAGTTTAGTTAAACCCGATATTAATACTTTTGCTAAAATCCGTGTGGTTGGGATTGGTGGTGGTGGTGGCAACGCTATAGATTCTATGGTTAAGGGTGATGAGATAAAAGGGGTGGAGTTTGTATCTGTTAATACCGATGCTCAGGCTCTTTTAAACAGTCAGGCAGAAACTAAAGTTCAGATAGGAGATAAGCTTACTAAAGGTTTGGGCTCTGGTGCCAATCCTGATGTTGGTTCTGAAGCAGCTCAGGAATCAGAAGAGAAGATTAAAGAAGTTCTTTTGGATTCTGATATGGTGTTTTTAACTTGTGGCATGGGAGGCGGAACAGGTACAGGAGGAGCGCCGGTAGTGGCTAAAATTGCCAAAGAGATAGGAGCCTTGACGGTGGCAGTGGTAACAAAACCGTTTTTGTTTGAAGGTACTAGAAGAATGGTAGTAGCAGAAGAAGGTATAGAAAAACTACGGGAAAATGTTGATACCTTGATTATTATTCCCAACCAAAGACTTTTGGATGTTATTGACAAGAAGATGACTTTGGTTGAAGCTTTCAAAGTAGCTGATTCAGTTTTAGGCCAGGGAGTTAAGGGTATTTCTGACCTGATAACTACTCCAGGACTTATTAACGTTGACTTTGCTGATGTTAAATCAATTATGAGTGAGGCCGGAAATACTTTAATGGGTATCGGAGTAGGTATGGGTGAAAATAGAGCTCAGCTGGCTGCCAGAAATGCTGTTTCCTCACCTTTGCTTGAACTATCAATAGAAGGAGCTAAAGGAATTTTGTTTAATGTAACAGGCGGAGAAGATTTAACCATGAATGAGGTTAATGAGGCGGCAGAAATAATTACCAATGCTGCTGATGCTGACGCCAATATTATTTTCGGTACAGTTATAGATCCTCAGCTTAATGACCAGGTAAAGATAACCGTAATTGCTACCGGTTTTGATGAGGCTAGGCAAAAACTAATGCAGTTTACCAGTCCTCAGCCTTTAAGGCCTCAGATAGGGCAAAACCAGCAAAGTTCCCAGGTGGTAATGGACAATAAGCAGCAGGGAGAAGAAAACAGCCAACAGGATGTACAGCCCCAACAGTCAGAAAGAAAAAGACAGGATGATGGCGGTCTTCCACCTGAACACACAGAATTTGACATCCCGGCATTCCTAAGAAGGGGTAAAAATTAACTAGGGTTAATTAACACAAAAATATTAACAAATCTCACGAGGCCTAAAAAGCCTCGGATAGTCGCTTATATATTCCAACATCTTCCTGTATTGTAAGGCTCTCTTTAATTTTGAACCTCAAGGACCCTACTTTTTGTAATTCTTATTAATACTTCTGAGCCTTTAAGAGCATAATCTTTTGATTTCTCAATAATTCTTCAAGATTTTTACTATTGTGCTTGAGAATAAACTATTTTAATTTGACATTGATTTCTTACATAAACTTAACTGTCTTCTTATCTTTTTTCTTTATCATTTAGTTTGAAAAGTTGAATTGAAACATGAAAAAAAGCTTTCATGATATTCAAACATCTTATCGCTCTTTAACAAACTTAGCTAAATAAACTTTCCTTTTTTAAAGATGGGTGCGGTTAAGCGGCGATGAAAAATCTTTCGTCAGCGCTTTCCGTACCTATCTAATCCAATAAGGAGAGATGAAGATGAGGAAGATCGGGTTAATCATGTTGATTTTGCTTTTAGGCTGTGGGCAGACAACTATTCCGCCAGTTACGTCCACTTCTCCAGTAGTGGTTGAGGCTACACCTTCAAGTTCAACCAAACCAACTGAGATCGTCACAACGC
>DBQG01000025.1:14135-22481 GCA_002305125.1 Patescibacteria group bacterium UBA1400
GTGACTCCCATAATTGAAGAGAAGTTGTCACCAATATGGTACACAACAATTGGTGTAAGTCTGGCAGGAGCAGAGTTTGGTAGCATTCCGGGCGAAGAGGGACTGGATTATATCTACCCTTCCTGTCAAGATGTGAAACGCTGGACGGACAAGGGTGTTAGGCTTATTCGCTATCCTTTCCGTTTAGAGAGGTTATTGATAGATGGAAGATTAAACGGGCGGGAAGTGGATAAAGTTGTAGAAGTGCTTGAATGTGCAGCTGAAAACAATGCTCGTTTGGTTTTAGACATGCACAACTACATGCGTGTAGTTGTGAACGGCGAAGAGGTTATCATTGGTTCTGATCAGTATTCTTTAGACAACTGGCTGAAAGCCTGGAGCCTGTTGGCTGAGAGGTTTGAGGGAAGCCCGGGTCTTGGAGGATACGGACTAATGAATGAACCTCATAGTTTGGGAGAAACTGTTAACTGGTCGGAAGCGGCTCAATTGGCTATAGAAGAGATACGCCAGTACGATCAGGAAACACCGATAGTAGTTGCCGGCAACTGTTGGTCTTCTATTACTCTTTGGGTTCAGTGTAATAGTAACTTACATGTTAATGATCCTCAAAACAAAGTTGTTTATGAAGGACATTTGTATCTGGACAAAGATTCGTCCGGAACCTATACACAGTGTCAGACACCCCAAGAGTGTAATATAGATGCTTTGCAAAGGCTTGAGGGTTTTGTTCAATGGTGTCAGCAGAATCAAGTTCTTTGTTGGGTGGGTGAGTTTGGAGTTCCGGTAGCAGAATCTTCTTGGGGGCCAGTAGTGCAGGAAGTATTTGACTATCTTCAAGAACGCCATATTGGCGTTTCTTTATGGTCAGCTGGACCCTGGTGGGGAGAGTATCCTCTCTCTCTTGAAAGGCAGGAAGCAGATTGGCTTATTGATATGATTAACTAAACTAGGCAGTTTGTTAAGCTCAACCGCCCCGGATGGGTACAATTTTTTCACTTTGTACCATCCGGGGCTTTTAACGTTTTTTTTGTAAGTTTTTAAGATTGACTTTAACTTAAAATTTTTTTAAAATAGTTACATATTAATTTTTTAAAAGCTTTGATCCGGTTATCACCGGAGAGCTGAAGGAAGAAACTTATTTTAAGGAGTAGACCCTTTCAGGTAAGCCTGTAATAGCTGTAAATTAAGTTAAAAAAAAGGTGGTACCGTCCTTTGTGACCCTTTTTGGGAAAGGACGGTTTTTTAGTATGAAAGATAGCAAAAAAAAAGCTAGTTTTAAACAACCCTTACCCCGGCCTGATTTTGTAGCCGCAGAAAATGACCGGCTTTCCGCTTGGTATGACCAGGGAGTTGTAAAAGAATATTTACATAAAAATGACGGCGCCAAGGAAAAGTTTTTCTTTTTGGATGGGCCGATTACAGCCAATAATCCCATGGGTGTTCATCATGCCTGGGGTAGAACTTTAAAAGATATGTTTCAAAGGTATCATAATATGAAAGGCAAGGCTGAAAGGTTTCAGAGCGGTTTTGATTGTCAGGGTCTTTGGGTTGAAGTTGAGGTGGAAAAAGAACTGGGTTTTACTTCTAAAAAAGATATTGAAGAGTATGGGGTGGGAAAGTTTGTCAACCAGTGTAAAAAAAGAGTTTTAAAATACTCAGCCATTCAAACCGAGCAGTCAAAAAGACTGGGTTATTTTATGGATTGGGACAACTCTTATTACACCATGAGTGATGAGAATAATTACACCATCTGGCATCTTTTAAAACAGTGTCATAAACACAACTGGCTATATAAAGGCTTTGATGTGGTGCCTTGGTGTCCCAGATGCGGAACTGCTATTTCCCAGCATGAAATTTTACAGGAAGAGTATAAGGTTTTAACCCATAAGGCAGTCTTTTTTAAACTGGCTTTAAAAACTCCTCAGGATTTGAAACTGCCGGAAAACAGTTTTTTCCTGGCTTGGACTACTACTCCCTGGACAATTCCCGGGAACACGGCTTTGGCAGTTAATCCTGATCTTACTTATATGGCAGTTTTAGATAAAGATGTTAATGAAGTCTATATCTTGCTTGGAGAAAAAACAGCGGAAAAATATCCTTTGGAACAAATGCTTAAAAGAGCTGGGATTAAAAATTATCAAGTGATCAAAAAATTTAAAGGCAGTAAACTGGTAGGTCATTTTTACCAGGCTCCTTTTGCCGATCTTCCTGTTTTTAAAGATAAAAAGTTTGTTAATGCCGGCAATCTTTACAAAGTAGTGGCAGCTGCGGATATGGTATCAGGAGAAGAAGGAACAGCTTTGGTACATGTGTCTACCGGTACGGGGCATGAAGATTTTCATTTAGGTAAAAAAGAGAAACTGCCGGTAGTTTTAGTGGTTGGGGCTAGCGGTAAATACTTGCCGGGCTTTGGTTTGCTGGAGGGTAAAAATGGAGGTAAAAACCCAGACTTGATTCTTAACCTTTTGAAAGAAAAAGGGTTTCTTAAGGCAGTAGAAAATTATAAGCACCGTTATCCTACCTGCTGGAGATGCAAACAGGAGCTTATTTTCAGGGCGGTTGATGAGTGGTATATAGACATGGATCCTTTAAGAAAACCTATGATGGAAGTGACCAGGAAAATAAAGTGGTTGCCTTCCTGGGGAATGGATAGGGAGCTGGATTGGTTGAAAAATATGGATGATTGGCTTATCTCCAAAAAAAGATACTGGGGATTGGCTCTGCCTATCTGGGAATGCAAAAAATGCGGCAATTTTGAAGTTATTGGTTCTAAAAAAGAGCTTAAACAGAAAGCGGTTGAAGGCTGGGAAGAGTTTAAGGGTAACTCTCCTCATAAACCTTGGATTGATAAGGTTAAGATAAAATGTTCTAAATGCAATGCAGTGGTTTCACGGATTCCTGATGTTGGTAATCCTTGGCTTGATGCCGGCATTGTTCCTTTTTCTACTTTAATTGATCCCAAGACAGATAAGGTCAGCTATCTTGAAGATAAAAAATATTGGCAAAGATGGTTCCCGGCAGATTTAGTGCTTGAATGTTTTCCAGGTCAGTTTAAAAACTGGTTTTACTCTATGTTGGCGATGTCCACAATTTTAGAAAACAAGCCTCCTTTTACTACTTTAGTAGGCCATGGGCTGGTAAAAGACGAGAAGGGTGAGGAGATGCATAAATCAAAAGGTAATGCTATCTGGTTTGATGAGGCAGTGGAGAAGATGGGGGCTGATGTGATGCGTTGGATTTATAGTTTGCAGCCCCACACCTTGAATCTAAACTTTGGTTATAATGTGGCTGACAAAACCAGAAGGCGTTTTCATCTGGTTTTATGGAATATTTATAATTTTTTTGTTACTTATGCTAATTTGGAAAATTGGCAGCCTGCAAAATACAAAGAACAAGATTTAAAAGCTCTGGACCGTTGGATTTTAACCAAGCTTGAGGTATTAGCAGCCAAAGTTACTGCTAATCTTGATAAGTTTGATAATCCTAAGGCAGCCAGAAGTCTTGAAAGGTTTGTGACAGATCTTTCTGGCTGGTATGTTAGAAGAAGCAGGGATAGGGTGGGACAAGAAGCTGAAAGTAAAGATAAGGAAACTTTCCTGGCGGTTTTATACTATGTATTAACTAAGCTTTGTTTACTGTTGGCTCCTTTTGTGCCTTTTATGGCAGAAGAGATTTTCAAAAACCTGACTGGAAAAAAGTCAGTTCATCTTCAGTCCTGGCCTGAAGTTAAAAAAACAGGAGATAAAGATTTGCGGTTGCTCGATGAAATGAAGCTGGTAAGAGAGATTGTAGAGCAGGCTCATGCTTTAAGAAAAGAACATAGCTTAAAGGTGCGTCAGCCTTTGGCTAAGCTAACAGTAGCAGTAACAGCTCAGGAAGAGTTCTTATCTGATTCAAGCTGGGCAAAAGACCTTTTTGGTTTAATTGAGGATGAGCTTAATGTTAAAAAAGTTGTTTTGGAAAAAGGCAGTAAATTTGCTGTTAAGCTGGACAGTAAAATCACACCTCAGCTTAAAAAAGAAGGTGAGGCCAGAGAGCTGGTAAGAGCTATTCAGCAGGCCCGAAAAAAAGCAGGTCTTAAAATGGAACAAAAAGCCATTGTTTACTTACCCAGTTGGCCCAAAGAGTTTGAGAAAGAGATTAAAACCAAAGCCATGTTAACCGAGATCAAAAAAGGCAGTAAATTAAGAGTTGAGGCGTGATACAATACTCTTATGAATTTAAGGTTTGACTGGCTGCTTTTAGCCTCGATACTGGTTATAGTCTGTTTAAGTTTACTGATAATTTTTAGTATTGATCCAGGACTGTTTAAAAGCCAACTAGTTTTTTTTCTCGTTGGCTTTTTATTTTATTTCTTTTTCTTAAAGCTTGATATTAATATTTTAAAAAGCTTGGCTGTGCCTTTATTTGTTTTGTCATTATTGCTGCTTGCTTCAACTTTTATCTTTGGGGGTGTAACCAGAGGTTCAGTTAGATGGATTAAAATTGGTTTTATTAATCTGCAATCATCGGAAATAGTTAAACCTTTATTGATTGCTGTTTTTGCTTCTCTGGCTTCAAGCCTTGATATAAATAAATTAAAAAGCCTAATTTATCTGGTTTTGAGCCTGTTGCCTCCTTTGTTTCTTATTTTTAAACAGCCGGATTTAGGCAGCAGCATGGTTGTTTTTTTTATCTGGCTGGCAATTTTAATTGCTGTTGGTATTAAAAAAGTTTATACCTTAACTGGTTTGCTTCTTTTCGGAATTACAGGTCCGTTGCTTTGGCAGTTTTTAAAGCCGTACCAAAAACAAAGAATTTTTACTTTTTTAAATCCTGATTTTGACCCTCTAGGTTCTGGTTATCACTTGTTGCAATCTATAATTACAGTAGGTTCGGGTCAGTTTATGGGTAAGGGTTTGGGTTTGGGGACTCAAAGTCAGCTTAACTTTTTGCCGGAAAGACATACGGATTTTATTTTTGCTTCTTTTGCTGAGGAGCTGGGGTTTTTGGGAGCCAGTTTGTTAATGGTTTTTTATTTTCTTTTGCTTTGGCGGATTTTAGTTATTGCTCAGGAATCTCAGGATAGGTTTGCTGGACTTATATGTGTTGGTGTTTTTGCCATGATCTTTTTCCAGTTAACGATTAATATCGGCATGAATTTGGGATTGCTGCCGATAACCGGAGTAACTTTACCTCTTTTTTCAGCGGGCGGCAGTTCTCTGGTGGCTACATTAACAGGCTTGGGGATGGTAACTAACATCTCACTGGGGCTTGATAATAAAAAGATGATTGAAATTGGTTAAAATTTCTTATAGAATAAGAGCTTATGAAATACGCAATTGTAAAAATCGGCGCTAAACAATATAAAGTATCTGAGGGTGACCAGATAGATATTGAAAAGATTGAAATAGAGCCTAAAAAAAAGGTTTCTTTTGAAGAAGTTCTTCTTCTGGTTGACGATAAAAAAACAGATATTGGCCAACCCGTTTTAAAAGGAGTCAAAGTTGAGGGAGAAGTAATAGAGCAGTTTAGAGATAAAAAGATCAGAGTTGCTAAATTTAAAGCTAAATCACGATATAGAAAAGTAATGGGGCATCGTCAAAGTAAGACAAAAGTTAAGATTAATAAGATAACTTCTTAAAAGTTTTCTTGATGTGAAAAGATATAGTTGATTTCTGTGAAAAATATAGATATACTCTCAAATGAGAAAATTAACTTAAAAAGGATTTAATATGGCAAAGAAAAAAGGAACAGGTGCAGTAAGACAACATACAACAAGACCAGGTAAACGGCTGGGTGTTAAACTTTATGGAGGCCAGGTTGTTAAGGTGGGTCAAATTATTGTCAGACAAAGGGGTACTAAGTTTCATCCTGGAGACGGGGTTAAAATGGGCAGGGATCATACTTTATTTGCGGTTAAAGACGGAACAATTACTTTTAAACAAAAACTTGGCAAAAAAGTTATTGTAGTTGCTTAAAAAACTTTCTTGGATAGAAAGGAACGAATATGGCCGATGCTTCTTCAATGAATAATCAAAGAATTGTTGATATGGATATTGAGCAACTTCAGCCTAATCCTACTCAGCCCCGAGGTATTATTTCTCCTGAATCGGTAATGGAGCTTTCTGATTCAATTAAAGAACACGGAGTTTTAGAGCCTTTGGTCGTAGCTCATACGCCGGCCGGTTACCAGATAGTAGCCGGAGAGAGACGTTGGCGGGCTTCAAAAATGGCTGGCTTAACTAAAGTTCCCTGTCTTATTAAAGAAACTACTCCTAAAGGCATGCTGGAGATGGCTATTGTAGAGAATGTTCAAAGAGAAGATTTAAATCCTTTAGAAAGAGCTAAAGCTTTTAAAAACCTTCAAGATCAGTTTAGTTTAGGAACATCAGAAATTGCCAAAAGAATCGGTAAGAGTCCTTCTTATATCTCAAACAGTTTAAGGCTTTTAGCTTTGCCTGATGCTATTAAAGACGGTTTGCTTTCCAATCTTATCACCGAGGGACATGCGAGAGCTCTTTTAACCATCGAAGACTCAAAACATATGATTGAGGCTTATAAAACCGTATTAAGGGAGTCTGCATCTGTTAGAAAGACAGAGGACGTTGCCAGAAGAATCAATATTAAAGAAGGCAAGGTAGATAAATTTGGAGGTAAACCCTCAGGTCCCGGACGCCAGCCTAAATATATTGTTTCCGATGATGCTGATAAGATTGAGCAAGATTTAAGACAAACTTTGGGAGATAACAGCAAAGTTAAAATTGCCAGGACCTTAAAACAAACAAGAATCAATATTATTTTAAACGGTGATCCTGAAAAAACAGATGGTCTGCTTCAATTAATTTACAAGAGCATAACAGGAAAGTAATTTAATCTTTAACCTTTTATTTACTCTCTACAAGGCCTAATTTGTTAGGAGGCCAATAAACAAACCAGGCTTTACCCACAATATTTTCTTCAGTTACATATCCCCAGTCTCTGGAATCACTGGAGTGAGCCCTATTATCACCTAAAACAAAGTATTTTCCCTCAGGGATAGTTACCTCTTCACCTTCTTTTAAAAATCTGCCAGCACTGGTATTTACCGTACTTGGAAGATAAGCAGATTCATCTAAAGGTAAACCATTGATATAAACCCTGCCATTAAATACCTTAACTGTTTCTCCGGGCATACCTACAACTCTTTTAATATAATCATAGTCTTCATTCTGAGGAGCCTTAAAAACAACTACATCTCCTCTTTCGGGTTTATCAAAACGATAGTTTATTTTGTTGGTTAAAATATACTCGCCATTATCAAAACTATCAGTTAGGGTAGTATGCATAGAGTTGCCTTTGACTTGGTGAGGTTGAAAGAAGAAAAGGTAGATAATTACAAAGATGGCCAAAGCTGTTACTATGGTTTGAATAAAATCAAGAATAAACCCGCCAATTAATTTTAAGATTTTCATAATAAATAATTATAGCACCAATTTAAATGGAAAAAAAAGGACAAAAACCTTAAAATTTGTTAAAATAAACAAGGAGGAGTGAAAGACAATTGGTCGTGTAGCTCAGTTGGTTAGAGCGTTCCGTTCACATCGGAAAGGTCCCTGGTTCGAGTCCAGGCACGACCACTTAGCCAAACATCAAAACTTCAGGTTTAAAAAGCATCAAAAGCCCAATTAAAAGGATTATTATTCCTCCTACAAGTCTGGAGTACTTGGCATATTTACTTTCCATACCCGTAGCTTTTAAGGTTATCATGGCAATAATAAAAACAACAAGATCATCAATCATAAAGATAAAGACATAAAAGACAAGGTAGCTATAATACTGCCAGGAAGGCAAATTGTTTAAAGCCAGGATTTGAGTGTAGATGGCAGGCAAGCCAGCAGAACAGACCAGTTCTACTAAGTTAACTGCAAATGCCAAGAGAATTATTCCAATAAGGGAAAAGATAAAAGTTTTGTTTTGGGTAATAGTTTTGATTTTGTCAAAAACTTTTCTTCTTTTTTCTCCATCAACAACCTTGCAGCCTCCAGCTCTATTTTTAAAACAATCCCACAAGGAGTAACTGCCTGCTCCCAGGGCAATTAAACCAATAATTATTCTTACCCAGAAAACAAAACCCAAAAATAAAAAAAGATTTAGCCAGGCAGAAAGAAAAAGGAAATAAACAAACCCTGAAGTAAGAATAAAAGCCGTCCCTAGGATCCACATTTTAGGCCTGTTTTTCATACCCAAAAGCAAACTGATTAGAAAAAGAAGGGTCCACATGGCACAGGGGTTAAAGCCATCTAAAAAAGCAATAGTAAAGGTTAAGAGAGGAAGAGAAAGGTTTTTGATTTTAAGAGTTCCTAAAACAGGAACAGTAATTTCTTC
>DBQG01000025.1:22596-23160 GCA_002305125.1 Patescibacteria group bacterium UBA1400
TTACTTGGGGATACTTTTCTTCAATTTTTTGTAAGAATTTTTTTTCATCTGCACAATGAGGACAGCCTTCGCTCCAGAAAAAATAAATATTAACTTCCTGCCTTTGGGCTAAAACAGAAGTTTTTAAAAGAAAGAAGAACAAGAGTAATAATATGGCCTTCAAAAGGTTAAAGAAAAACTTCATTTTTTAAATTTTATTTATTCTTGTACTTTGTTATAAGTTCTAGAATTTCTAGTTTGGATAGTTCCCCTTGTTTTCTGTCAATTTCCTTACCACTTTTATCAAGAAAGATAAACACTGGCAGTCTACCACTATCTATTTGGTACTTTTCTATCGTTTTTTCACTCTCATCATAGTCAAAGTATTCGGTTTTAAGCCAGGGGTTTTCTGCTTCCACCTCTTGCCACCTTGGTTTCATAACCAAACATGAAGAACACCAAACAGCACCGATTTTTAAAACCTTCATAAGCCCTCCTTAACTAGTTATTATAAAAGAAAAAAGAAGGTTTGTTAAGTTAAAGAAGATGTTTTAATTCAAGAGCATAAAATCTGGAAAGAACAAA
>DBQG01000031.1:0-3941 GCA_002305125.1 Patescibacteria group bacterium UBA1400
TCATCAACCACCACAGCCAGCTGGTAAGTGGGAAAGCCGTCTGATTTTAAAAGCACCTGGTCATCCACAATCTTGGAATTAAACTTAATCTTTCCCCTTAAAAGATCATCAACCACAATAGTTTGTTTTTCCGGCACCTTAAGCCTGACCACATACTTTTTTCCCTGATCTATTTTTTCCCGAGCCTGATCCAAAGGAATATGCCGGCACTTGCCGTCATACATAGGAGGAAGGCCCTTTTTCTGCATCTGTTTTCTGACTTTTTCCAGCCTTTCGGGAGAACAAAAACAATAATAAGCATGACCTTTATCCACTAGTTCCCTGGCATAATCCTGATAAAGTGTGAGCCGCTGCGATTGTTTGTAAGGACCAAATTTTCCTCCATGTTTGGGACTCTCATCAGGATTAAGTCCAAACCAGTCAAGGGCAGAAAAAAGTTTATCCTCAGCATCTTCAACAAACCTTTTTCTATCCGTATCCTCAATCCTAACAATAAATTTACCTTTGTTTTTTTTGGCAAAAGCCCAATTGATTAATGCCTGCCAAATCGTGCCAATATGAGGGTATCCTGTCGGTGATGGTGCAATCCTTACTCTTGTCATTGGTTGAATTCTATCAGATTTTCTGTTTTACTCAAAGTAAATGGCCACCCTTACAGAGTTTGCATATCACACCAGAAAGTTTGTCAAATACGGCGGTGCCGCCCTGATTTTTATCATTGTTGGCAGACTGATTTTAAACATGGCTATTAATTTATGGAAACAGCTTCATCCACCGCCACCGCCACCGCCCACAGTTGCCTTTGGCAAACTTCCGGCTCTGACATTTCCTGTTTCCGACTATGACGGTCTTTTTAAATATCAGGTAGAAACGCCAAATCAAAAACTGCCCGTCTTTCCTGACAGGGCTACGATTTATTTTATGCCCTCAATTCAGGCAAACCTTTTAGCTTTGGACAAAGCTAAACAAAAAGCCGTTCTACTGGGCTTTACCCAAGCTCCTCAACCTTTTAAAGATGAAGAGGTTTACCGCTGGGTTAAAAACGAAGTTGCGGCCAGAATCCTGGAGATGAACATTATTTCCGGTACTTTTACCTTAACCTATTCCTGGGAAAATGACCCCACTATTCTTTCTCAAAAAAACCTGCCCGGAGAAGAACAAGCTAAAATTGAAATCAGCAACTTTCTCCAAAAAGCAGGCCTTTATGAAGAGGATCTGCAGCTAGGAGAAAAAAAAGTAAGCTATCTGAAAACTTCGGGTAGAAAACTGCTTCCGGCCGTCAGCTTATCTGAAGCCAACTTTGTCCAGGTAGAAATGTTTAGAGCCGATATTGAAGAGCTTCCGGTGTTGACTCCTGACCCCAGTAAGGGAATCATCAGTTTTACCCTGTCCGGAGCCGCTGATTCCCAGAGAAAAATTGTGTCTGTAGATTATAACTACTTTCCGGTAAAGTATGACTCTTTTGCCACCTATCCCATTAAAACCGCTGCCACCGCTCTGGAACAGCTGAAATCAGGACAGGGATTTATTGCCAGCTGGAATAAAAGCGAGAACAGAACCATAATTATAAGAAGGGTTTATCTTGCCTATCTTGATATCAAACAGCCGCAGAAGTTTTTACAGCCAATTATTGTTTTCCAGGGAGACGATAACTTTACTGCCTATGTTCCGGCTGTTACCAGCCAGTGGGTTAATTAAGTCTTGTAATTCCAATCCGGGGAAGAGAACCAACCCTACCGCTAGAAAAAGGATAAAACCCAAATCTTTCGGCAAAATATTTTCCCTCAAGCCCTGAATAATCAACCCCTCCCGTGTTTAAAATACCTTCAAAGGTTTGTAAAACGGCCAAGCCTAGCATTTGCGTTTCCTTTAAGTCTGGAATAACAAAAGGTTCGCCTTCCAAAACCTTTTCCTTTAAATCAGGTGACAAAACAACTCCAGCCAAGGCTTTTCCATCTTCAAAAGTCGCTCCCACAAGCAGTCTCTCCCGGCTGCTTTGGTAAGGTTTAAATTTATTGCTTACTACATCAAAAATCCTTAACTCAGGAGTCAATTCAATCAATTTTAAATTAGGAATCAAGGCTTGAAGCCATATCATTTTCTGTTTTGTCTTTTGATTTGAAAACCTATCAGGAGAAAAAGAGGTTCTTAAATACTCTCTTATTCTTCTGTCTATAAACTTACCATCGGTCTCATTTCTGGGACCTAAAAAACTTCCCCAATCAAGCTGTCTTGTTTCTGTTCTTTCCTGCATAAGCCTATATTATATCAATATAGGCAAGAGTCGGTCTAAAAAGAAGTTTCTTCCCAGTTGAAATTGGTAAAAACCCAGTCAACCAAGCTTCTTGTCTCTCCAAATCTGTCGGCACTTTTTAAAACTATGGTGATTATCTTTCTTCCGTCTCTCTCAATATAAGCCACCAAACACTCACCGCTGTTTTCCGTCCAACCGGTTTTAACACCTTTAAGTCCTTCCACCTCTCCCAAAAGTTCATTAATATTTTCCAGTTCATGAATAATTTCTCCACCTTCGCTGTAAACAATAACTTTTTTAGTAGCCACCATTTTGGCAAAAGTCTTGTTTTCCAAAGCTGCAGCCGTCAATACTCCCAAATCATGCACAGTTATAATATGATCCCATGATTCCAGCCCTGTCGGGTTGGAAAAATGAGTTTCAAACATGTTTAACTCCTCGGCTTTTTTATTCATTCTGGCCACAAACTCCACCTCTCCTCCGGGATAGTTTTGTGCCAAAGCCAAGGCAGCATCATTCCCTGAATGAACCAGAAGTCCGTACAAAATATTTTCTACAGTTATCCTTTCACCCAGCTCAAGCTCCATCACCTGGCCGACATAATCAATTAGCCCAATTTCCAACACTTCATCCAAAGGCCAATGCTCAAGAGCTACAAGTCCTGTCATAATCTTGGTGGTGGAAGCAGGAAAAAGCTGGAAATCAGGATTCTTCTGGTAAATAATGGCCCGGGAAGGTAAATCAATCACTAAAGCGGCATAAGAAGACAGCAAGGGAGGATTAACACCGGTACTATTAACCGGATAAGGCTCAGGCTCAGGCAAATCAAGATCAGCTGTTCTAACAACAGCCCGGCCTTCCACAGCTTTAAACTGAGCATAATAATTCTGAGTGGGAAGCAGGCTTAAAATAAGCAGGAAAAGAATAAGCTGCCACTTAAAAATTTGGTGTTTGCGGAAAAACAGCAAATAGTTTTTAAACTGATCCGGAAAAACAGAAAACCAGGTCCTGATATCCATACTTATTTTTTATCTTTTTTTACTAACTGAAGTCCCAGCTCTTTTAACTGCCGGCTATCCACCAAAGAAGGAGCATCCATCACCGCTGTTTGCCCACCTGAGGTTATGGGAAAAGAAATAACTTCCCTTAAGTTGGGCTCATGACAAAAAACCGTCATTAATCTGTCTATTCCAGGAGCAATGCCTCCATGAGGAGGAACGCCATATTCAAAAGCTTTAAGAAGATGTCCAAACTTGGTCTCAATTTCCTGCTTACTGTGTCCTAAAATCTCAAATACTTTTTTTTGTACCTTGGGATCAGTAATTCTAATGCTGCCTCCGCCAACTTCATAACCATTACAAACAAGGTCATGCTGCCAGGACCTGACTTGCATCGGATTTTTATCAAGTAAAGGAAGATCTTCATCTTTAGGGGCAGTAAAAGGGTGATGAGAAGAAGAAATCTCCCGGTCCTTAGTTTTTTCAAATAAAGGAAAATCAAGTACCCAGGCAAAAGCCAGAACATCCTTATCTTTATCTTTCCTTAAATCAAACTTATCATCTCCGAACTTTTCCATTGCCTCCTGGTAAGAAAACCTAGGAAAAGGCTTTTTAAGCACTTTTTTACCCACTACTTGTTCTGTCAACTGAATCATCAGCTCTTCGGTTAAGTTTAAAATCTCTTCCTG
>DBQG01000031.1:3970-16777 GCA_002305125.1 Patescibacteria group bacterium UBA1400
TAACGTTCCAGGCCTGCCACCATTAAAAGCTGTTTGTACTGCTGGGGCGATTGAGGCAAAGCATAAAAGTGGCCTTTTTGCAGCCTTGAAGGCACTAAAAAGTCCCTGGCTCCTTCAGGAGTGGATTTAGACAAAAAAGGCGTTTCCACTTCCACAAAATCTTCAGCATGCAGATAGTTTCTGATATGAGTTATAACCCTATCCCTAATGCGCAAATTTTTTAAAAGACGCTGTCTTCTAAGATCAAGATAGCGGTATTTTAATCTTACGGCTTCATTTATATCATAACCGTCTCCGGAAATGGGAAAAGGCAGTTCTTTGGCTGAAGCCAAAACCTTAACCTCCCGGGCTTCAACTTCAATCTTACCGGTGGCCAGATTAGGATTAACCATATTGTCAGGCCTGTTTTTAACCAGGCCTTTAACCTCAACTACCGACTCATTGGTTAAATTGGCAGCCTTCTGGGAAAAAACCACCTGAACCAAACCGGAGCGGTCACGCAGATCAAAAAAGACAATCTTGCCATGATCCCGCAGACTATCAACCCAACCCTGAAGCAAAACTTCTTCACCCACTTTATCGCTGGTATCTTTTACTAAATTTCTTTTCATAAAACTAACTTATTTTATTCTTTATTGCTTCTCTTGACAAGAAGAAATTTGGGGAACAGAAACCCTTTATCAAACCTTAAGGTCTTTTACCATTAACTGTAAAGAATGGTTGTTATTCCAACTATTTTTTTCCAAACTGAAGCAGACGTCAATCAGTTTCCCCGGCTTTAGCTGTTTAGCTTTTTTTCCCTGTTTAAAAGCTATGGCCTCAAAAACAGCGCCGGTCTTATCATTAACAAGGTTTAATTTTAAATGATCTCCGTTTCTGCCCACTGTTTTAACCTGCCCTACTTTTGCCTTTTCAAGACTGAAAACAGGTCTGGGATTACCCAAGCCAAAAGGAGAAAACTGCTGCAGCTGGTCAAAAAGCTCCCAGCTTAAATCTTCAAAACCAAGCTGTAGATCAATTTTTACCCGAGGCACCAAAAGCTCATCTTTGATCTCTTTTCTGGCTTCCGCTTCTATTTTTTGCTTAAGCTTAGTTATATTTTCTGTTTTAAGATTAAAACCGGCTGCCATCGGATGCCCTCCCACATCTTCAAACAAATCGTCAAACTTTCTTAAAAATTTGATAATGTTAAAACCGTCTATGGATCTGGCCGAACCTTTGGAAAACTCATCTTCCTGGCTGATTACCAGAGCCGGGCGGTAATACTCATCAACCAGTCTGCCGGCCACCAAGCCCACGATTCCCTGATTATAAGAAGAACTGGCAACAATAATAATTTTCTCCTTAGCTTGTTTTTGTTTCCAACTTTCCAAGGCATGTTCCAGAGTGGTTTCGGTTAACTGTTTTCTTTGCCTATTGGTTAAACCCAGCTGATCAGCCAGCAATACTGCCCTGTCAGGACTGTTAGTACAAAGAAGACGCAAAGACTGCAAAGCATCCTCAAGCCTGCCCATGGCATTAATTCTTGGTCCGATAATAAAGCCCACATGATAAGTGCCGATCTCTTTTTGCTCAACCTGAGCTTCCCGGCATAAAGCTTTTATGCCTGCCCTCTGTGTCTGCTGCAGCTCCTCAATCCCAAATTTAATAAGACTTCTGTTCGGCCCTAAAACCGGCATCATGTCGGTAATGGTCCCCAAGCATGCCAGCTCTAAAGAGTTTGACTTCTTAAACTCCTTCAGCTGACCGGAAAATTGACTGAAAATCTCTTTGGCTAAAAACCAGGCTACGCCGGAACCGGCTATCTGATCGGTACAAACAAGGCTTAAGGCCTGAGGAAGCTTTTTAGCAGGCTGATGGTGATCAGTAATAATAACGTCAATACCTTGTTTTTTGGCCCACTCAACCCCTTCAAAAGCCACAATACCGTTATCAACCGTAATAATCAGCCGGGGATCAAACTTCTTTTTTACCTCATCTATGCCCAGTTTATTCAAACCGTAGCCATGAATCTCCCTTGAGGGAATAAAAGGCATAACCTTGGCTTTAAGGCTGTGCAGAGTTTCCCATAAAATGGCCGTGGCACAGATGCCGTCGGCATCATAGTCACCATAAACCACAATGCTTTCTTTTTGAGCTAGAGCCTGCTTGATTCTTTGCAAAGCTTTTTTAACGGCTAAAGATTTAATTCCAACTGATTGATAGGAAAGAGAGTAAGGGTCTTGGGGAAATAAAAACTCTTTTTTCTCAGCCTCGGTTTTAATCCCCCTGTTTAACAGTAAAGTTTTTACTATCCTGTCTCTTCTTTGATTGATATCCGTTAATGCTGCCGACAGTTTGGTTTTTATTTCCCACTTCTTGTTCATACGGTATAATGATAACATGTCAAAGTTTAAAATTCCTCTTTTGGTTAAAAAAGTTTTGCAAAAAATAGAGGAATCAGGTTTTCAGGGTTTTGTGGTCGGTGGGGGTGTAAGAGATTTACTAATGAACGCCAGTATTTATGACTGGGACTTTACCACTAATGCCAAACCAGAACAAATTCAAAAGATCTTTCCCGAGTCTTTTTATGATAACAAGTTTGGTACTGTCGGCATTACCGCCCAAGAACTAGCCGATCAATTTAACTTAAAAAATCACTCCTTTAAAGAAGAAAACATTAAACCCGAAGATGTCTTTGAAATCACCACCTTTAGAAGTGAAGGTATTTATTCTGACAAAAGACACCCCGATAAAGTTACCTGGGGTAAAAACCTGGAAGAAGATTTAAAAAGAAGAGATTTTACCATTAATGCCATGGCTTTAAGTTTAGAAAAAAATAACTGGAAGATAATTGATCCTTTTAAAGGCAGGCAAGACCTGAAAAATAAACTTATCAGAGCGGTTGGAGACCCCAATAAGCGCTTTGCCGAAGACGGACTAAGAATGATGAGAGCAATCAGAATCGCTACCCAGCTTAACTTCAGTCTGGAAGAAAAAACCCTGCAGGCTATAGTTGCCAACGCCGCTTTAATCAGCCAAATCAGCAATGAAAGAATAAGGGATGAACTTTTTAAAATTATCAAATCAGACTATCCCAGTGACGGTGTGAAAATGCTTTTTTCCAGTGGCCTGTTGGAGTTTATTATCCCGGAACTAGTTAGAACAAGAGGGGTTGAACAGGCCGGCCATCACACTAAAGATGTCTGGAACCACTCGCTTGACTCGCTAAAAGAATCACCCTCTAAAGACAAGATTGTTAGACTGGCTACCCTTCTTCATGATATCGGCAAACCCATTGCCTATAGGAAGCAAAACAATAAAATTACTTTTTACGGCCATGAAGTGGTGGGAGAAAAAATAACCAGAAACATTGCCCAGCGCCTTAAACTGTCCAAAAAAGACTCTCAAAGACTGATTAGCCTCGTCAGGCACCATATGTTTATCTACACTCCGAAAATGACTGACAAGGCTATTAAAAGATTTATTAAAAGAGTGGGTAAGGAAAACATCAACGACATGATTATGCTCAGAATCGGCGACAGAAAAGGAGGCGGCAGCAAAGCTACTTCCTGGAGATTAAGAGAACTACAGCAACGAATCGGAGAGCTGATGTACTCACCTTTGGAAATAAAAGACTTAAAAGTAGACGGCCGGGACGTAATGAAGGTCCTTAACATCAAACCAGGTCCCAAAGTGGGCCAAACCCTGGAACATCTGTTTGAAGAAGTTTTGGAAGACGACCAAAAAAATAACCGAGAATATCTGCTTAAAAGAATAAAAGAACTTAAAAAAGAATTATAAGCTAAATATTTTAAGTGAATCTCCCCCGAACTTGCGCTCCCTGTATCTTCTGGTTATAAATCTTTACCTTATCTCAATAGTTTTATATTATTCTAATAGTTTATCTTTTTAAAAGACAAAACCTTTTTGCCTGTAAACTCCACCTTGGTAAGTCCAGATTTAGGAATATAAGTTAAAGTCTGGTCAAAATATTTGTTTAAACTGTCCTCAAAAAGTCCGTACATCAACACCATTAAAGGATCTCCATGAGAAACAATTAAAACTTTTTTTCCCTGATGTTTTGCCAGCACCTTTTCCAGAAATATAGACACGCGCTCAAACATCCGATCAATGGTTTCTCCGCCGTGCTGAAGATGAAAAGGATGAATAAAGGTATCTTCGCCCTTGCTGAAAAATTTTTTTAAACTCATTCCCTGAAAAGGTGTTTTTGTTTCTAAAATAAGGTCGGAAAAATTGGTTTTAAGCTTTAGTTTTTGGGCAACAATAGCAGCTGTCTGCCGGCATCTTAAAATCGGACTGGAATAAATAACATCAAGACCCTCTCTTGCCAAAATTCTGGCCACATCTCTTATCTGTTTTCTTCCCTTGCCGCTTAAAGGAAAACCGGAAAGCCGGAAAGGAGCAATCTTTTTTCTATTGACATAATCTCCATGCCTGAGTAAAAAAACTATAGTTTTCATTTTTTTGTTTTTTTAAGCTTGGCTGCCAACTCATCCCATAAAATAAGCAAAGGAGCAGCGGTAAAAGTGGAAGAGTAGGTTCCGGCCACTGTGCCGATAAGCAAAGCAAAAACAAACCACTTAATGGTCTCTCCGCCCAAAAGCCAAAGAGAGGTTAACATAAAAATAATTGTCATCGAATTATTAATAGACCTAGTTAAAGTTTCCACTACCGCCTTATTGACCAGGCTTTTAAACTCTACCCTGGGATTTTTTCTAACCGATTCTCTTATCCGGTCATAAACAACCACCGTATCATGAACAGAAAAAGATAGAATAGTTAAAACAGCGGTAACAAATAGGGTATCCACCTCCACTCTTAAAAAATGACCCAGCAGGGAAAAAGCGCCCAGCAAAATCAAGCTATCATGAAACATGGCAATAATAGCAGATACACCATACTTTTTATCCTTAAACCTCCAGACAATATAAAACAGAATAAAACCTGATGCCAGGAAAATAGCGATTAAAGTTTTCCTTATCAGTTCTTTTCCTATGGTCGGTCCTACGGTTTCAAATCTAATCTCTTCCACTCCGGAAAAAGTCTGATTAAGACCTTGCAACAGCTGTTCTTTATCATTCTGCTGCAACCCGCCCAGCTTGAAAATATAAGTATTGTCACCTGATTTTTGCAAAGAACCCAGCTCAAATCCCTGTGCGGAAACTGTCTGCTCCACCTGATCCTGACGGTCTTTTAAATCAACCGGAGATCTAACTTCCAAAACACTGCCACCGGTAAAATCTATGGCCGGCCGTAAACCCCAAAGCAGTAAAGAAACGAAAGAAGGAATTAAGAACAATAAAGAAATGGCAAAATAAACTAGTTTGTACTTCATAAAATCAAGCTTCATATTTCTCCTTTTCCTCTTTGGGCCGGTAAAACAATCTAACCAAAGTTCTGGTAACAAAAATACCGGTAAACAAACTGACTCCTATCCCTAAAGCTAAAGTAAGAGCAAAGCCCCGGACCATACCTGAGGTGTTTAAAAATCCCCAGTTGAAAGGATTAAAAAGCACAAACGCCGTAATAAGAGTGGTAATATTAGCATCTTTAATTGAATCCCAGGCCCGTCCAAATCCCAACTCCATAGCTACATTCAAAGGCTTACCCAACCATCTTTCCTCTTTGATTCTTTCAAAAATCAAGATATTTGAATCAACCGCCATGCCCACTGATAGAATAAATCCGGCAATGCCCGGTAGAGTTAAGGTTACAGGGATAAGCTTGTACAAAGCCAAGGTTACCAGACCATAAACAGATAAGGCCAAACAAGCTAAAAACCCTAAAAATCCATAATTTAAAATCATAAACAGCATAACCGTCAGTAAACCGATCACTCCGGCCTTAACGCTTTTTTGCACCGACTCTTCTCCCAAGGTTGCACCAATGGTCCTTTGCTCCACTACTTTTAAAGGTACGGGTAAAGCTCCGGCATTAAGCTGAATGGCCAGATTCTGCGCTTCCTTAATCGTAAACCCGCCGCTAATAACCGCATTACCGGTGGTAATCGGCTCATTAACCCTGGGAGCGGTCAAAGGAATATCATCAAGAAAAATAGCTACCGGCAAACCGACATTTTCTCCGGTTATAGAGGCAAAAGACTGTGCCCCCTCATTATTAAACTGCAAGCTGACAACCGGTTCACCAGTCTGCGGATCAAACTGAACTTCAGCTTTTTCAAGCTGACTGCCGGTTAAACCTGTTTCCTGATAATCAAGAATCATGGCTGCTGAAGGAGTAGCTTTCTTATCTTCGGGTAAAGTCCTAAAATCCAGCTGAGCTGTTTTGCCAATCAGCTCAATAGCCTCATTAAGGTTACCGCTTCCGGGCAGTTCTACCAAAAGCCTATAATTTCCTTCTGTTTCCACTGTCTGTACCACTGTTTCGGAAACACCGTAAAGGTCAATTCTGCGTTGGATAACATCAGCTGCTCCGCGCAAAGCATTTTTCCTCTCACCTTCAGCAATCTTTGTCATATCAGCATCTAAAACCAAATGAGTACCTCCCTGAAGATCAAGACCTTTTTTAACTTCTAAATCTCTTTGAAAAGTAAAAGGGCCAAGGTTAAGGTTTATTTCCGGAGAAGAGATGGTTTTATCAATATTAAAACTACCCAAAGAGAAGTTAAGGCGCCAGTTTTTAGGCAAAGCTATCACCAAACAAATACCCGTCAAAAACAAAATTAACCAAATGGCTTTTCTAGGACTCATAATAATTATCTTCTTTTTAAAAAGTTGCCGGCAATCGGAAGCTGCTGATGAACTCCGGAAAATTTATAAACAATTCTATTTTTATCCATATTTTTTTTCACTTCAACTTCATCACCAGCTTTAATGCCGACATTTTTAATAAAATCTGCCGGAATAGTTACCCCCAGACTGTTGCCCACCCTGATTACTTTCTGTTTCATTAGCCTACCATCTCTTCCTCATCGCCAATAAGCATAATCCTGCTTCCTGTTAAAACTTTAGTAATAAAAGGGTCGCGTCTTTTTTTACGAAACTCAAACTCGTCTTTTGTCATGGCCGTATAATTAATTTCTCTTTTCAAGCTGCCTTCAAACTCTTTGACTATAGCTGCCAGCTGTGGCAAAACCACGTCACCGACCACTAAAAGATCAACGTCTATTTGTTCATGAGCTTTTCTTCTTACCAATTTACCTGACAGCATGGCATATTTAATCCTACCGATTTTATTTTTTTGTTTGATGATCTGCTGACCCAAACCCGTAGTTTTAGCCACCAAGCTTAAAAGATCATTATAAAAAGGGTAGTCTTTTCTAAAAGAATAGTATAAACGGTTGGCGCGAGCCTCTTTTTTAACCATGCCCCTTTCTTCCATCCGACCCAACTCTCTTCTCACCGCATTAATCTCTTCTTCTGTTTTCCTAACCAACTGTCTCACATAATATATTTCTTCAGGATTGGAAAGAAAGGCCTTGAGCAGTTTGACCCTTACTCTTGAGACTAAAAAGTCTTTTAAAGAAGCCATGTTTATTAATAACTAACTTCTGTTCCGACCGGAACAGTTTCAATCCAGATTTTACCTGGAACAAACTTTACCTGCTTAGCGTCAACATAGTAAATGGTTCTATCCGTACGGCTGTCTTTAACCCATTTGCCTTCCAAAGCTTCACCGTTTTGAAAAATTAAAGCCTTGCCTTCTCCAATGGTTCCGTAAAGCAAATGAACATTTCCAGGATAACCATCATTGGCAGCTGATTCCTTCATAAATTGAACAACTAAGTTCTTAGTTTCCAGCTGCTTATCAAGATTTAAGTCTTTATGGGGTTGACCGCCGTTTGATCTTTTATAAACATTAGCGGCGCTGTCATATTCCCATTTGACCTCATACTCTTTATAACCTTCCCAAAAATTAAAGTTTATTAAAGAGGCGCTGCCGGCTCCGGGATTTTCCTCTTCAGCAAAACTCCAGGCAATAAAGTTCTTTTCCCAGGACTCTCCCTCAGGATCAATGTCTGTCCAATCTCTTTTTTTAGCCACTCCCCAAAGCCTTTCAGTGGTACTATACATGGTATGTTCTGTAGCTACGGTACGTCCCAGTCTTTCGTAATCACGCCAAAACGTAGGGTAACCGATGGAAAATTGGTTCAAATCGTTTTCCCCTTCCCAACCGTATTTGCCGATCTGACCTAAGGCATCTGCCTTGGCTCCATTTAAACATCCTGTTCCTGTTTCTGCATTACAGTGAGCTCCGCCCACGTGAGCATAAAGAGCGGGTCCGTATTCTGAAGCCCAATCCAGAAAATAAGTTCTGGCGCTTCTTACCGGACCGACAATAACTTCCCTGGAAACAGCTCCGCAGTAAAAAACAGCCATAAATCTTGTAATTCCACCTTCGGCAACGGTTTCATAAACAACATCAGCACTGGAAAGACCTGATTGAGGCCGAGCTTCTTCATGATTTTCAATCATAACCGCCAAAGGCCTTCTACCAGACCAAACCTCTTTTTCAGCCTTAGTATATAAAGCGCCATTTAAAGGACAAACTTCTGTTTTTGGACCGGAAACATCAACTAAAAGTCCTTCTTCCTGAACTTCAGGGTCAGAAACAGTAGAAATCTTTTCTCCGGAAATCGGTTTCTGTAAATAATCAAAAATGGCAAAAGAAACTCCGGCAGAAAAAAGATATAAACCTAAAAAGGTTAAAATGGTGAAAATTTTGGCAGACTTTTTAGTTTCCATTCACTTATCTCCTTTTTTTTAATGCTTTTTGAATCGCCTCTTTTTCCTCTTTTGACAGTTTAAAGCCCTGTCCTTCTTTGCCTTTTTTAACTTCTTTGGCATAAACACGCGTTACCCCTCGGCTATGTAGAGAGCTTAACACAATTCCGTTTTCTTCGCCATCCAGCATACTTAAAACAAAACTTTGATCGCCTCCAGTATCAGAAAAGGGGTTAAAACGCAAAAACCCGATATTCTGAAGGTTTTTTAAGTTCTTCTGTTCTAAATCTTTACTAGCCTGTTTAAGCTCTTGGGCCCTTTTTTCTTGTTCATCTATTTTGGTTAAAATTTCATCCAAAAGATTTTTTAAATCCTTTTTTTTCGATTTGCTTACCAAACGGCGGTAATGAATAATAGTCTTGATAAGAAAAAATGTTAAAAGCAAAAGCCAAACCAACAAAAAAGAGACAGCTATTATAATAACATTTTGGTTAATAAAATCAAACATCTTCCCCTTATTTTAAAAAGCTTTAAGATAATTTGTCAATATGGTAAGATTATACAATGAATAAGAAGAGAAGAACTAGACAGGAAAAAATCATTGCCAACCTTAAAAGACAATTGCAGCAAAAGCAGGCAAAGATATCTCCTAAGGTTGAGAAAGTTCTAACTTCTAACCAACTTCATAAAGACAAAGAAACAGCGGTTTTTACAAACGTTCAAGTTCAGGAAAAAAATCAAAACAAGGAGGAAGCTTTTTTTTCCTATCCTCCTCATTTGATTAAAAAAAGTTTACTTAAAACCCTAGTTTTAAGTCTTGTTTTTGAAGGCAGCTTAGTATTAATTTATTATTTAACTCAAATTAAACACCTACTCCCTTTTTAACTTAGTTTAATTTATTAAAGAAAAGACAATGAAAACAGACAGGCAGCTATTTGCAGATCAGATACTTAACAACCTTCAGCTTAAAAAAGCTAGTTATGCCGATGTAAGACTGGAAGAACTGACAAGTAAAAACATTGCCACTAAAGACGGCATTATTGAAGCCTACAGCCTGAGTTCCAGTTTAGGGTTTGGTGTCCGGGTGCTAGTAAACGGCAGCTGGGGATTTGCCGCTTCTTTTTTAGAAGACGATTTTAGTTTAAACAGCAAAAGCAAAAAACTGATTGAAAAAATATGCAAAAAAGCTTATGACCTAGCTTATGCCTCCAGTTTATTTAACAAAACCAAGACAAAACTTTATCCTTTAAAGCCAATTAAGGATACCTACATATCCGAAGCTGTCATCGACCCTTTTACGGTTAAGGATGATAAAATCATCAGCCTGCTTTTACAAGCAGATAAAAACTTACGGGTAAACAAAAAAATAAAAATCTCCCAGGCTTTTTTCGGAACTCATAAACTGGAAAAAACTTTTGCCTCCACTCAGGGTGCTTTAATTAATCAAACTATTGTTTTTACCGGAGCCGGGACTGAAGCAACCGCAGTTGACAAGGGAGAAGTACAAAACAGAAGCTATCCCAACTCTTTCAGGGGTCAATTTAGAACCCAAGGCTGGGAAATGGTAGAAAAATTAGATCTTTTAAACCATGCTCCCCTTGTTGGAGAGGAGGCATGCAAATTGATTGAGGCGGAAAACTGTCCCGAGGGAGAGTTTGATCTTATTATTGATGGTAATCAGCTGGCCCTGCAGGTTCATGAATCAATCGGTCATGCAGTTGAATTTGACCGCATTCTTGGACTTGAGGCCTCTTTTGCCGGCACCAGCTTCCTGGATCTAAAAGACCTTAATACTCTTAAATACGGCAGTGACAAAGTTAATATAACGGCAGATGCTACTTTAAAAGGAGGCTTGGGAAGTTTTGCTTATGATGATGAAGGAGTGCCGGCTAAAAGACAGGAAATAATTACCAATGGTCTGCTTAAAGGTTTTTTAACCAGCCGGCAAACTGCGGCTGAACATAACCTAGAACCGACCGGAGCCATGAGGGCTGAAAGCTGGCAGAATATTCCTTTGATCAGAATGACCAATATTAACCTGGAGCCGGGAAACTGGAACCTAAACGATCTCATTAAAGACACTAAAAAGGGTTTATTTTTATCAACCAACCGCTCCTGGAGTATTGACGATAAAAGAGTTAATTTTCAGTTTGGCACAGAAATGGCAAGAGAGATTAAAAACGGAAAGCTGGGCAAGTATTATAAAAACCCTGTTTACAGCGGCACCACCGTTAACTTCTGGCAAAGTTGCGATGCTGTTTGCAATGCTTCCCATTGGCAGATTTGGGGCACACCCAACTGCGGTAAGGGCGAACCTGTTCAAACGATGCATGTCGGTCACGGCACTGCTCCCGCCAGATTCTTAAAAGTAAAGGTATTTGCAGGAAAGTAGGCAAAATGGTACCAGAAGCTAAATTTAAAAAAATCAGTCAAAGCATTTTTCAACAAAGCGGTTTTTTTGATCAAGTAGAAGTTCTACTGGGAACTTCAGATCAAACTACGATCCGTTTTGCCCAAAATCATATTTATCAGCCTTTAACAGTCACCAGCGCTTGGCTAAAAATAAGGTTTATTAAAGATAAAAGAATCCTAGTCCTAAACTTGGGCAGTTTTAGCAGTAAACAGATTAAAAAAACAATCACAACGGCCAAAAGGCTTATTGCTTTTCAGGAAAAAGACAAAAACTTTGTCTCTCTGCCTAAAAGTAAAACCATTAAAGTTTCTCCAGAAAAAGCATTTAACCTAAAGGCAAGCAAAATTAAAGAGGAAAGGTTGGTTAAACTGGCCTGGCAGGCAATCGAACTGACTCAAAAAAAACGGCTTATTGCCTCAGGCAAACTGGAAAAAACCGTAAGTCAGCTGGCAATTGGTAACAGCTTGGGAACCTGGCAGTACCAACCTTCATGCCTGCTGTCTTTTTCCACCGTCATCCAGGACGGACACGGCAATGCCAGTGGATACGGTCAATCGCTGGGACAAAATATAAAGGATTTAAACATTAAAAAAACAACCCTGGAAGCTATAAAAACAACCTTAAACAGTAAACGGGCTCAAAAAATAGATCCTGGCGAGTATGAAGTTATTCTTATGCCCGGCGCTTTTCAGGAAATCCTTCCCTTTTTTAGCTGGCTTGGCCCTAATGCCAGAATCTACCATGAAGAGGTTTCCTTTTTAAAAGGTCAGATAGGTAAAAAGATATTCAGCCCTAAATTAACCATCACTGACCAGCCCTTAAATCCTCTGGCTCCCAGCTATTTTGATTATGAGGGTTATCCCAAAACCAAACTAACTCTGGTAAAACAAGGGGTTCCCACCCACCTGGTTTACGACTCTTATTATAGCCATAAATATAAACAAAAAAATACCGGCCACGGACTGCCGGCACCAAACACCGAAGGACCGGTTCCTTTGCATCTTATTATTAAAACAGGAAACAGTTCTTTGGAAAAAATGATTGCCAGTACTAAAAAAGGCTTATTGATCAACCGGCTTTGGTATATCAGGGTAGTTCATTATAAAAACCTAGTTTTAACGGGCATGACAAGAGACGGAACGTTTTTAATTGAAAACGGCAAAATCAAACATGCTATCCAAAATCTGAGATTTACCGACAGTATTCCCAGAATCTTTAAACATATTACTGAAGTTGAAGACAAGGCTTATTGGCAGGATGCCATGGGCGGCATAGCCAAAATTCCCGCTCTCAAGATTTCTAAATTTAAGTTCACCAGTTAATTAATCCAGTTTAAACCCGCCAGCTTATCTGACAAAACTCTGGCTAGAAAGACATTTCCTGATTCACTTTGGTGAATATGGTCATGAGAACTGACATAAGCAGGATTTCCCTCACCGCTGGCAAGCAAACTGGGATGATAAGCATCAGCAGAAGGCAAACCGGCTGAAGCGGCAAAATTTAAGGCGTTTTGCAGATAACCATTAATCCTTTGGGCATGAGAAAAAGCCAAATCATCAGGCCAGTTAACCCCCCCGGGACCTTTACCAAACTGCTGCTTGGAAGGAGCAATAACAGCCATAATCATAATTTTAGCCTTGGTTTTAGCTTTCAACTCATCAATAATTTTAGTTAAAACCGACCAGTGCCGGTTAAGTTCACCGCTGG
>DBQG01000012.1 GCA_002305125.1 Patescibacteria group bacterium UBA1400
GTGCCAGGGGTGGGACTTGAACCCACACGCCTTTGCAGGCACACGGTCCTAAGCCGTGCCTGTCTGCCAATTCCAGCACCCTGGCTTTTACTTTAGTTTTTCTTTGTTAAACTGCCTTTTTATTTTATCAGATTTTAGCCTGTTTTATAAGCTCTTTGTACCGCTTTTTCCTGGGCCTGCCATTCCAAGCTGTCATCTAATTTTTTCAAATTAATCTTCTTTTGATATTTAACTTCCAAAGCCTTTTTAATTAAAAAGTCGGCAAGATGCGGATTTTTAGGTAAAACCGGACCATGAAGATAGCAGCCTAAAACATTTTTATAAACAGCACCTTCTGTCTTGTCCCGGCCATTGTTGCCAAAGCCCTTAATTACTCTGCCTAAAGGTTGGCTGAGTCCGTCTTTTATAAAGGTATTGCCTGAATGATTTTCAAAACCGACAATAAGAGAAGGTTTGATTAGTTTTGTTTTAATCACAATGTTGCCTATTTTTCTTTGTTCCGAGGCAATGGTAATCATGTCAAAAAGAGAAATGCCTGGGATTTTTTCCTTTTTAGAAGTTTTAAAAAAACGGCCAAAAAGCTGGTAAGTACCGCAAATGGTTAACATGGGTTTGCCTTTATCCGCCTCTTTTTTTAACACCTCTTTTTTGGTTTGCAGATCTTTGGCTACGATTAACTGCTGTTTATCCTGACCTCCCCCGCCAAAAAAAAGATCAAACTCCCCTTCTTTTAAAGAGTAACCAATCGAAATGTCAGTAACTTCTACATGAATGCCGCGCCAGAGGCATCTTTGTTTAAAACAGGTAATATTGCCTCTGTCGCCATAGATATTTAGCAGTTTTGGATAAAGATAGCCAATTTTAAGTTTCATTATTAATCTTCCCAGGTTTGATGAACCAAACCCTTGTTATTTAAAATCCTTCTTGTTTCCAACATGGCTGTATAGGTAGGCAGAATAAAAAGATTTTTTTCCTGCCTGCCAAGTATTTTGGTCACCGCTGTTTTGAGATTGTTTATTACCTTAACTTCCAACCCTTCATATTTAAGTCTTAGAGCCATATCTTCAGCTCTGGTGCCGGAAACAATAAGCTGTTTTAACCCTTTTTGGCTTAAATGGGAAAAATCAACGTCCCAAATCCAGGAAACATCCCTGCCATCAGCAATCAGATCATTTAAAACAAGCAGACAAGCATAGGGCCTGCTGTTTGTAAGCTGGGGTAAAAGCTGGACAACCTGATTAAAACCGGTAGGGTTCTTAACCAATAAAATATGCAGTTTTCTTTCTCCCATTTTAATCTTTTCAAACCTGCCGAAAGCAGGCGTAAAAAGACTCAGGCCGAGTTTAAGGTTAGTTAAACTAATGTTTAAGTTCAGGCAAACTGCCAAAGCTGCCAGAACATTGTAGCTATTGTAAAGTCCGGCCAGATTGACGGTTAAAGCCAAAGTTTTATGGTTTAAAACGGCCTTAACCTTTAGCCTTTCTTTGCTAAAGGCAATCTGGCTGGCAAAAACCTGTGCCTGAGGCCGGGTAAATTTACATTTAAGGCAGGAGTAGACTCCCAAATGAGAAACAAAATTAGTTTCATATTTAAGTTCGCCAGCACACAAGGGACACAGATTGGCATCCATGGCGTGATCTGCTTTCTTTTTTCCCTTAGTTTTATCATTAAGACTAAAGTAAAAAACTTTTCCTTTAACTTGACTGCCCAGACTGGCTACATTAGGATCATCAGCATTTAAAATGACAGTTGTATCTTTGGTTAGATTTGCCAGGGCTTTTTGCCATTTTTGTAAAATTGTGTCTATTTCTCCGTATCTGTCCAGTTGGTCCCGAAAAAGGTTGGTGATAACAATAATTTTCGGTTTAATCTGTTGTAAAACAGGAGTTAAAGCTCCTTCATCAACCTCCCATAGACCTATAAATTCAGCAAAGTTACTTTTCAGTTTTTTAGCCCTTAAGAGTTCGGAAACAACTCCCCGCAGCAAATTGGATCCGGTCCGGTTATGAAGAAAGGGAATTTTTGCCTGTTTTAAGATGCTGGAAATAAGTCTTGAAGTGGTTGTTTTCCCATTTGTTCCGGTAATAATAACAGAGTATTTTAGACTGCTGGCAAGTTTTCCGGCAATCTGAGGGTCTATTCTTAAGGCATAAAGTCCGGGGGCGGCTGTACCCCCTCCTCTGCCTGTTTGTTTTAACAGCCAAAAGACCAGCTTGCCAACAATTACACTTGCATAGTACTTATATTTATTCACTTTTCTATTTTAACAGTTTGGAGGATAAAAATTAAATTTTAAAAACTTTCTTTTTAGCAGTAATTATAAAGGAGTGATAAAACTATCTTATAATAAAATATATTTTTTTAAATTTATCATTACTAATGATATGTATGTCTTATATATGAATTTCAATCTTTATTTTATAAAGATTAGATAAACGTAAGGCAGAAAAAGTAGTTTGCTATTTAAGCAAAAAAAATCCATCAGTAAAGCCCGGTGAGGTTCTACCAATGGATCTAAAAAAGAATATATCATAGGGCTTATAATTTGTCAAGTACTATTACTATAGGATTAGTTTAAGGTAAATTTAAGACAATATAGAGGCCTTGAAAGATTTATGAAGATTGTAAAAAGGATTTTCAGTTTGTTTTTAAAGACTTTATCTCTTCAGAAAATTGATTTACACATTTAGCCCAGGAACCTCCTTTTTCCAAAGAGTTGGGACAGTATTTCTGCATAATTTCATCAGGTGTAATTAATCCCTGGTCAATATAATTTTCTTTTAAGGTTTTAGCCATTTTTTCATATCCTAACTCCCAGGTTTCAAAACAAAGCCTTCCTTTAGAATGAATGCCCAAACCAAAAGGATTATGACAATCCTCGGGCATTCTTAAACCTAAGTTGGATTCACATTGGGCAATAGCCAGGGGAATGGTTGGGTCGATATTGTACTTTCTAAATATTTTTACAAAGTTAGAAGCAGAGTTTTGCATCGGTGATTCATACTTTTTAAGATATTGAAAGACAAGTTCGGTTACGGCATCTTCTTTTTGAATGGATACAGTTGAGGCTCCTAATGTTTGGGGAAAAGAAGCATACATCTGATAATGGGCAATTCTGGGAGGCTCATCCGAACCAGTTTGAGTCAAAAGAAAGTGTGAGCGATAGGAAAAGAACACTAGACTTGTCCCTAGAGCTAGCATAATTGTAGGAAACCAGAATAATAATAAAAGCAGGCGTTTTACCATACCTTAGGTCATACTGGCATAATTTGATATATTTTGTCAAGCTTACAAAAAGATAAAACTGGACTAAAATAAGATTCTTACAATTTTATAACCTAACTCATACACAAATCTTATATTAAAAACCTAACATTTAAATTATGAAAACCCTGACCATAAGTACTAATAAAAAAGATGAAATAGTTGATATTACAGAAACGGTTAAGCAAGAAGCGGTCGGGGAAAACGGGCTTTGCTACTTATTTGTTAAACATACAACTTGCAGTTTAACCACTGCAGATCTTGATCCAGGAACAGATTTGGATTTCCTTGAAGCCTTAAGAGCCGTAATGCCCAAGATTGATTTTCGTCATCCCCACGACCCCGAGCATACTCCGGACCATATTTTATCCTCATTAATTGG
>DBQG01000044.1 GCA_002305125.1 Patescibacteria group bacterium UBA1400
CCCCATGGAAAAAGAAGTTTGCGTTTGTTCTCACGGCTGTTGTATGGATATTTCTCCGAATACTCATTATGCTAAAGACAGAGCTTTAGCCTTACCCCAATCTGCCTCTTTATCTGAATTACAAACTATGTTTTTAAGAGGTGGAACAACGCTTAAGTTAGGTTTAATAGCAAATTGTCCTGGCGATTGTGAGAGACAAATTCATTCAGTTCGAATTATTTAAAAATCTCTCTTTTCCTATTGGTTTTATTTGCTTTTTTCCACATTTTTTGTTATGATTTTATCGGATAAATAATTAAATTTACATTAATTTTAAGGTAAAGAGGTGGGGATTCCCACCTTTTTAAATAATATGGCAAAACAACAACTATTAACTGCCAGAACAGAGTTCGCAAGTGCTTTAAATCAAATCTGTGCAGAAAGAGGCATTAGCCCTGAGTCGGTGTTGGAAAGTATTAGATCAGCGATTTTAGCAGCTTACCGCAAAGATTTTGAAATGGATGAAGATTTGGAGTATTTGGTAGAAATTGACTCTAGTACTGGTGCAGCTACTGTTTTTTCTTTTGCTGAAGGCAAAAAGGACAAGAAGAAAGATGTTACCCCTCCTGGTTTTGGTAGAATTGCTGCTCAAACAGCTAAGCAGGTTATCCTTCAAAGAATAAGAGAAGAAGAAAAATCAGCGATTATTGATGAGTATAAAGACAGGGTAGGAACTTTAGTAAATGGAATGGTTTTAAGGTTTGATGGTAAAGATATTATTTGCGATATTGGCCGTGGTCAGGGGAGAATGACTCCCGAAGAGCAGGTTCCTCCAGAAAGATATCGTTTAAATCAAAGGCTTACTTTCTATATTTCAGAAATAAGAGAAACCGCACAAGGAAAACAGATTATTGTTTCCAGGGCAGCCAACGAGCTGGTAGTGCTTTTATTTAAAAGAGAAGTTCCTGAAGTTAATTCCGGAGTAGTAGAGATTAAAAAAATAGCTAGAGAACCAGGAAGCAGAACTAAAATTGCTGTTGTTTCCAATCAAGCAGGAGTTGACCCTGTTGGTTCTTGTGTGGGACAAAAAGGTGTTAGGGTTCAGGCTGTTATTGAGGAGTTGGGGGGCGAAAAGATCGATGTAATTCCTTTTAGCCCTGATCCGGTTAAGTTTATTACTGCAGCTCTTTCTCCAGCTGAGAATTTAAAGGTAACTGTTAATGAAGAAGAAAAAATTGCTTTAATTGAAGCAGAAGAGGATCAGCTGTCATTAACCATAGGTAAAGAGGGTCAAAATGTCAGGCTTGCCTCTAAACTGACAGGTTATAAAATTGATATTAAGGGTTCAAAAAAACTAGAAGCTGAGGAAGAAGAAAAGAAGAAAAAAGAAGTAAAGTTAAAAAAGAAAACAAACTCTAAAAGTGAAACTGAAAGCAAAAAGAAAGCTAAAGAACCTAAGCCCAAAAAGAAAAATGGCTAAGTTAGTTTCCTTAAGAACCTGTATTGGTTGTCAAGCTAAAAAAGAAAAAAAGAACTTTATTAGAGTGGTTTTAGATAAAAAAGGAGAGTTGTCAGTAGATGCAAACCAAAGACAGTTAGGCAGAGGAGCCTATCTTTGTAAGATGAAAGATAAGAATTTCCTTGATCAAAATTGTTTGCAAAAAGCTTTAGCCAAAAATTCATTTAATTATGCCTTTAGAAAAAAAATTACCAACAAAAAATTTACCCCGACCTCCAGTTGTGGCGATTCTGGGACATGTTGATCATGGCAAGACTTCTCTTTTAGACGCTATTCGTAAAACAAATCTTGCCCTTCAAGAACATGGGGGAATAACTCAGCATATTGGTGCTTATCAAATTGAATATAATCAAGAAAAAATTACCTTTATTGATACTCCTGGACATGCTGCTTTTGAAAAAATGAGATCAAGAGGTGTAGAGGCAACAGATTTAGTAGTTTTAGTTGTGGCAGCTGATGATGGTGTTAAGCCTCAGACAAAAGAATCTCTAATGCATATTAAGCAAGCAGGCGTCCCCTTTTTAATAGCTCTTAATAAGATTGATTTACCTCAAGCCTCTCCTGATATGGTTAAGGCTCAATTGGCAGAAAACGGAGTTTTAGTTGAGGGATATGGAGGAGATATTGTTTGTGTTGAGGTATCAGCTAAAGAAAAAAAAGGAATAGATGAACTTTTAGAAATGATTTTGCTTGTAAGCCAAATGCAGGTTTTAAAATCTAATCCGAAGGAAAATTTAAGGGGAGTTGTTATTGAATCAAGTCTTGATTCCCGCAAGGGGCCTTTGGCAACCATTTTAGTAAGACAGGGAAGTTTGCGCGTTGGTGATCAGGTATATGCTGAAGATATTGAGGCTAGAGTCAAGCTGATGACGGATTTTAAGGGTAATAAAATTAAAGTAGCTGGTCCCTCCACCCCAGTTGAGGTTTTAGGATTCAAAGAAGCTCCAAGCGTGGGAGGAATAGTCCAGAAGCAAAAAGTAACAAAAGAGCATATAAATACCCCGGAGAAAAAAGTAGAAGAGGACCAAAAAAAGGAAAAGATAAAAATTATTTTAAAAGCTGATGCTGTGGGAACTCTTGAGGCGATTCAGGTTAATCTTCCGGAAGAGGTAGAAATTATTCTGGCTCAGGTGGGAGATGTTAATGAGTCAGATATATTATTATCTTTATCTACAGGCGCCCAAGTAATTGCCTTTAACGTTAAAACACCTGGTTTGGTAAATAAACTTGCTGAAACAGAAGGAATAACAATTAAGACCTATAATATAATATATAAATTATTAGAAGAATTAGAGAAAAAAGTGTTAAAGATTTTAGAACCTACTATTGATGAAGAAGTTTTGGGAGAGGCAGAGATTATTGCTGAGTTTAACATTAGGGGAAGACATATTGCTGGTTGTAAAATTGTTAAAGGTAAGATTAATAAGAAAAACTTAGTTCATATTAAAAGAAAAGGTAAAATTATTGCCGATAGGCAAATATCTTCATTTCAAAAAGAAAATATTGAAGTTCAGGAAGTAGAGGCGGGAGATGAAGTTGGGATTGTTTTTAAGCCTGATATTGACTTTAAAATAAAAGATGTTATAATATCCTATAAAATTTTATAAAGTCAATGTTAGACAGTTTAGATTTTAACCAGCTACAACAGCCTTTAGTAGAGGCTAAAAATATCTTAATCCTGATTACAGCAGATCCAAGCTTAGACTATGTAGCCAGCGGATTGGCACTATATCTTAGTTTAAAAAAACAAGATAAAAATGTAGCCATCGGTTGTCCTTCAGAAATGACTGTTGCTTTTAACCGCTTAATTGGAATTGATAAAGTATCCAGTCAAATTGGTAATCGAAATTTAGTAATTTCTTTTGCTTATGTTAAAGACTCTATTGAAAAAGTTTCTTATAATATTGAAGATGATAAGTTTAACTTAGTTGTTGAGCCTAAAGCCAACTTTCCACCCCTAGACATAGACAAGGTTAATTATTCTTACTCAGGCGTAGATGCTGATTTAGTTTTTGTTGTGGGAGCTTCAAAGCTTGAAGATTTGGGAAAGCTTTATGAAACTAATAAAAAACTTTTTAATGAGAAGCTGGTTGTTAATATAGATTCTAAATTTAATAATACTAAGTTTGGGAAAATTAATTTTCATGATTCCAAAAGAGCGTCTTGTTCGGAAATTATTGTTGAACTTTTAAAGAAGTTAAATTTGCCTCTAGATAAAGATATTGCTACTAATTTATATGGTGGCATTAAAACCAGCACCTCTAATTTTCAAGCACCTAATGTAAATGCTTCTACTTTTGAAGCAGCTGCTTGGTGTTTACAAAATGGTGCCGAAAAAAACTACTTTAATGTTCCTTCGATACCTAAAAAAGAGTTTCCTTTTCTCCAAACTCCCTCTTTGTCTAAAGCAGAATTTAAAACACCTTTTAAGGCTCCTACTAGTTTGGGTGAACAATTACCTCCCCCCCCATTTGTCCAGCAGAGGCAGCAAAATCAACAACAAGAACAACAAAAAGAAGATGAAAAGAAAGGAAAGCAACCTCCTCCAGATTGGTTTAAGCCTAAAATCTATAGAGGCAATAGTGGCGCTTAAGAAATACTGCTACTTGTGAATTTAAAGGTTGTTTGCTAAAATTTTACCGTGGCATTAACAAAAGAAGAAAAAACAAAAATAATTGAAAAATTTGCTGTCAAAAAGGGCGATACCGGTAGTCCGGAGATTCAAGTCGCTCTTTTAACGCATCAAATTGAGAGCTTAGCAGATCATTTAAAAGAACATAAAAAAGATGTTCATTCCAAACGTGGTCTTTTAAGTATGGTGTCTAAAAGAAGAAGGCTTCTTAACTACCTAAAAGAAAAAGATGAGGGTCGCTATAAAGATTTTGTAAAGAAGATAAAGATATAAAGTAATGAACACTTCTGTTAAAAAGTCAATCCAAATTAACGGTAAAAACATTGAGTTTGAGTTTGGTAAGTTAGCTTATCAGGCAAACGGTGCTTGTTTGGCAAAAATGGGAGAAACTTTAGTTTTAGCCACAGTTACCTGTGCAGAATTGAAAGACGATCTAGGATATTTTCCCTTATTTGTTGAGTATCAAGAAAAACTTTATGCAGGCGGTAAAATTAAGGGCAGCCGATGGGTAAAAAGAGAGGGAAGACCTACTGATGAAGCTATTTTAACTGCAAGACTTATTGATCGTTCTATTAGGCCTTTATTTCCTAAAGGTTTTAAGAGTGAAGTGCAGGTGATAATTACAGTTTTAAGTTTTGATGGAGAAAACGATCCTGATATCTTATCCATTTTGGCAGTTTCTGCAGCTTTGGCTGTATCTGATATTCCCTGGAATGGACCGGTAGGAGCTGTAAGAGTAGGTTTAAAAGAAGACACATATTTTATTAATCCTGTTTATCAGGAACTTGATTTTTCTGACTTAGATTTAGTTGTTTCCGGCAGCAGCAATGAGATTCTTATGATTGAGGCCGGCGCTGATGAGGTTCAGGAAGATAAGATTATAGAAGGATTGCAGGTGGGCTTTGACAACATTAAAAAAATTACTGAGTTCATCGGCAAAATACAGTCGGAAATAGGTTTAAAAAAACAGGATTTCACTCCAATAGAAGAAAACGTTGATTTACAAAAAAAAGTGGTTCAAAAGGTTGGGAATCAACTTAAGGATCTTTTAAAAGAACACAAAGAAGGAAAAATTCCTCAACTTGACAGTTTAAAAAAGACCCTTCAGGAAGAAATGGAAGATGAAGACAAAAAGGAAGTAGCTAAAGTTTTTGACGATTATTTTAAAGAGTTAGTTAGGGAAAACATTTTTGCTAAAAAAGTAAGAGTTGATGGTAGAGGTTTAGATAAAATTAGACCCTTAAGTATGGAGGTTGGTTTACTGCCCCGCACTCATGGTTCTGCTATTTTTCAAAGAGGCTTAACTCAGGCCTTAACTATTACAACTCTTGGTTCTCCCTCAATGGAGCAATTAATTGAAGGTATGGAGGGGGAAGAAACCAAACGTTATATTCATCATTATTACATGCCTCCCTTTAGTGTCGGTGAAACTGGAAGGTTAGGTTGGCCCTCAAGAAGAGAGGTTGGTCATGGAGCTTTAGCTGAAAGAGCTTTAATTCCCATGATTCCTTCAGAAGAAAGATTTCCTTACACCATTCAAGTTGTTTCAGAAATAACCTCATCTAATGGTTCTACTTCTATGGCTTCAGTTTGTGCTTCATCTTTGTCTTTAATGGATGCGGGCGTTCCTTTAAAAAAGCCGGTAGCAGGAATTGCCATGGGATTGATTGCTAAAACCAAAGAGGTTAACAAACAGACAATAATAGAAGATTATATTATCTTAACAGATATTTTGGGTATGGAGGATCATTTGGGAGATATGGATTTTAAGGTAGCCGGAACCAGCGACGGAATTACAGCTCTACAAATGGATGTTAAGACTTTGGGTATTACTCCTAAGCTGCTGGAAAGTGGACTTAAACAGGCAAAGGATGCAAGAATTTTTATTTTAGAAGAAATGAAGAAGGTTTTACCATCTCCCCGAAAAGCCATTTCTAAATATGCTCCCAAGATTGCTGTCTTACAAGTGGATAAGGAAAAAATTGGTGAAGTGATAGGTCCGGGCGGAAGAATGATAAGACAGATTATTGCTGAAACGGGTTCTGCCGTTGATATTGATGATGAAGGAGTGGTGACCCTTACTGCTGCTGAACAGGAAAGTATTGATAAGGCTGTAGTTTGGATAGAAGGTTTAACCAGAGAGGTTAAAGAAGGAGAAGAGTTTGTTGGCGAAGTAAAAAGAATTCAACCCTTTGGAGCTTTTGTAGAAGTTTTGCCTGGAAAAGAAGGCTTAGTTCATATTTCTAAAATGTCCTCTCAATATATAAAACATCCTTCTGATGTGGTTAAAATTGGAGATGAGGTTAGTGTTAAGGTTGTGGAAATTGATGAATTGGGAAGAATTAACTTATCTATGGTTTTCGGCCAGCCCCAAGATAACCAAGGAACAGGTGGGCAAAAACAAGATTCTAAAGTAGATAAAGTTAACCTAAAAGATTCTGATAAATCTCTTCGTTTTAAAAAGAACTTTTAAATAATTACACCTTTTTTAAGTTGCTTGTCCGCTTTTTAATTTGTTAAAATGAATAGTATGATTCAAAGTTCTGTCCAAGATAATGATCTTTATGCCGAAGTAGCTAGCTTAAAGCAAAAAGTAACTGAGGCAAAAATTCCCGATAGTTTAAAAGATAAAGTATTTCAGATGATAACTAGACTAGTTAGGATGGCAAAGTATGGTGGTTATACAGAGGAGTATGAAAAGATTTCCCATTATGTGGACTGGATTGTTACTTTGCCCTGGAAGCAAGAAACAGAGGATGTTGTTGACTTAAATCAGGCAAAAAAAGTTTTAGATAAGCATCATTATGGTATGGAAGAGATAAAGGAAAGAATTTTAGAATATCTGGCAGTTTTAAAATTAAATAAAGGCAAACATAAGGTTGGTAGAGCTCCAATACTTTGCTTAGTAGGACTTGTAGGAACCGGAAAAACTACTTTTGGTTATGCTTTAGCGGAGGCAATGGGTAGGCAGTTTGCCAGAATTCCGTTTGGAGGTATGGCTTCAGCTCTGGATTTAAGAGGCCAATCTCGTTTGCATCCAGACAATGAACCCGGTCAAGTTATTAAAGCGCTACGTAGAGCTGCAAGTAAAAACCCAATTATTTTACTTGACGAAATTGACAGAGTTTCTGATAGAACCAGGGGAGAAATTATGGGTGTTTTAGTAGAACTTTTAGATCCGGAGCAAAACCAACAATTTACTGATCACTATATTGATCATCCATTTGATCTTTCTGATGTTTTATTTTTAGCAACCTGTAATAATACAACTAAAATTGCTACAGCTGTTTTAGATAGAATGGAAGTCTTACAAATGCCTTCTTATACTGATGAGGAGAAAATTAACATTGGTCAAAAATATTTATTACCAAAGATTTTAGAAGAATGTGGTTTAAATAAAGATAATATTGTTATTGACGATGAACTTTGGATTAAAATTATCAGACCGTTAGGTTTTGATGCCGGCATTAGGTCTTTGGAAAGAACTATTAAAGGGATGTGTCGTAAGGTATCTAAGCTTGTTGTTGAAGATAAAGTACAAAGTTATCATGTAACCCAAGAAAATATAAAGGAGTTTTTACCTGTATGAATAATTTTACATATACTAATAATTTAAAACTTTTCCCCTACGGAGGTATAGAAAACGTTACTAAAAATATGTTCATTTATGAATTTGGCAACGATATTTTAGTAGTAGATTGCGGTATTGGTTTTCCTGATGATCCAGGTAAGCAGGATAATTTGCTTCTCCCAGATTTTTCTTATTTAGAAGCTAATAAAGATAGAGTTCGCGGTATTGTTATTACCCATGCTCATTTTGATCATTATGGAGCGGTTCCTAACCTTTTACAAAAGATAAATGTACCCGTTTATACCTCCCGTTTAGCAGGAGAATTTATAAAAAAGAAGGCTGAGGACGTAGGTTTAAAAGCTAAGTATATTGACTTAAAACAAATAAGTAAGAAAGACAATAATATTAAAATAGGTTCTTTTGTGATTACACCTTTTCATGTAAATCACTCTGTGCCAGAGGCTATGGGTTTATTTTTAAAAACGCCTGTAGGAGGGATTTTTCATGTAGCTGATTATAAATTTGACTTTACACCTGTGGATGAAGAGCCTTTTGATATTCAAAAAGTTAGCCGTTTGGCTAGTTCGTTTAACATAGAATTATTGTTGTCAGATTGTCTGGGGGCTGCTAAGGCTGGACATACTCAGTCAGAGGCGAATATTCAAGAAGTTTTAGAAAACTTGATGATTAGAGCTCAAGGATTGGTTGTAGTGACAACAGTTTCTACTAATATTTCAAGAATGAAACAAACAATTAAAGCTTCGGCAAATGTTGGTAGGAAAGTAGCTTTTTTAGGAAGATCAGTTGAGCAAAGTGCGGGAATTGCTAAAGATTTAGGGTATTTTTCTTCTTTAAAGAATTACATTTTGCCCACAAAAAAAATTAAAAATTACCCTTATGCAAAACTAACATTATTGGTGGCTGGAAGTTATGGCCAGCCCGATTCTTCTTTAGTTAGAATTAGTAAGAATAAACATAATTTAGTAAAACTTAAAAAACAAGATACTGTTATATTTTCAGCTGATCCTGCACCTCCCGGTGTTATTGTAGATGTTAATAATCTTGTTGATAATTTAACTAAACTGGGTGCAAAGGTTTATTATTATGATATTCAGGATAATCTTCATGTTTCTGGTCATGGTACAGCTGAAGATATTAAGATGCTTATTGCAATGGTAAAGGCTAAAAATTTGCTCCCCATAGGAGGGGATTATCGGCATATGAATGCTTATTCATTACTTGCTCAACAAATGGGATATAAAGAACAGCAGATAATTTTACCTCAAGAAAAGCAAATGATTGAGATTAGTCAGCAAGGTAAAGTTATAGTAAAATAATCATATGGGAAGAAGAAAGAAGCAAAAAGAGTTAAAACCTAAGCTTTCTAAATTAAAAAAAGAAACGATTTACTCTATTTTTAGTACTTTGTTTCTTGTAGTGGGGGGGCTAATTTTGGTTTCTTTTGCTAAACAGGGAAATCTTTTAGTTGCTCTTAATAAATTAATCATTTCTTTATTTGGTTGGGGAGTTATTTTTCTTCCTTTTTTGTTTATGATTGCCGGTTTTATGTTTACAAAGCTAGGATGGAAGTTTGCTAAATCTAATAATCTAGTAGGTGGAATATTAATTTTTATTGCTAGTATTGGTTTTACCAAATCAGGAAGTATAGGAAGACAGATTTGGGAAAGCTTACAAGCATTGGTAACTGGGGTAGGAGCAGTTATCATGCTTTCAGGATCATTATTTATTGGTATTATTGTTCTTTTTGAAACGTCACTAGAAGATGTACTTTCATTTTTAATTCATGTTTTTAAATTTTTTAAACAAAACTTTTCCTTACTTTTTAAAGATAAAAAAGAAACAGTTTTTTTATCTAAAACGCCTAACTTAAATATGCAAAATTTTGAAAAAAAACAAGAATATAGTAACGAAAATATGCTCAAGAATAAAAAAGAGGAAAAAGAAGAGGAGCTAAAGCCTCAAATTATTCGTAATATTCCTGCAGCGCAGGGAAAGATTTGGCAGTATCCCTCTCTTTCTTTATTAACAGATATCGAACATACAGCTGCAGATAGGGGTAATTTAAATCAAAATGCAGCTATTATTGAACAAACTTTAGAAAGTTTTGGAATTGCTGCTAAAGTAGCCGATTTTCATCCTGGTCCTGCTGTTACTCAATATGCTCTGGAAATTAGCCGAGGGACAAAGCTTTCTAAGATTACAGCTTTAGCTAATGACTTAGCTTTAGCCCTAGCTGCTCCAACTGGACAGATTAGAATTGAAGCTCCTATACCAGGACGTTCTTTAATCGGCGTGGAGGTTCCCAATAGATCTTTAGAAATAGTTCCTTTAAAAAAGATTTTGAACTCGGATGAGATGAAGAGAGCTAAATCTAAACTAGCTATTGGTTTAGGTTTTGATGTGGCCGGGAATACAGTGGTGGGTAATATTACAGATATGCCTCACGCTTTAATAGCTGGAGCTACAGGATCTGGTAAGAGTGTAGCTATTAATAGTTTTATTGCTACTATTTTATTTAGAGCTAGTCCAGAGGAAGTAAAGTTTATTTTAGTTGATCCCAAGAGAGTTGAATTAACCCAATATAATGGTATTCCTCATCTTTTAACTCCTGTGATTGTAGAACCGGAAAAAGTAGTTTCGGCTTTAAAATGGGCAATTGAAGAGATGGAGCGTCGTTATAAATTATTTGCTAAAGTTGGAGCTAGGAAGATTGAAAGCTATAATGAAGTTTCTGGTTTTCAGGCAATGCCATATATTATTATTATTATTGATGAGCTTGCTGATGTTATGCTTTTTGCCCCTTCTGATGTTGAAGATGCCATTACCAGAATTGCTCAAATGGCAAGAGCAACTGGAATTCATCTGGTTGTTTCTACACAAAGACCAAGTGTGGATGTTATAACAGGTTTAATTAAGGCTAATATTCCTTGTAGAATTGCTTTTAATGTTTCTTCAATGATTGATTCAAGAGTTATTATAGATATGCCTGGAGCAGAAAAACTACTGGGTAAAGGAGACATGCTTTATATTCCGCCAAATCAAGCCAAACCTACAAGAATACAGGGTCCTTATGTTGCTGATGAAGATATAAAGAGTTTAATTAAGTTTTTGAAGGAAACAGGCATTGAACCCAATTATACAGAAGAGGTTACTAGCAAGTTTCCGGCAAAATCAGTGGTTGGAATTAAAGGGATGGATGAAGACAAAGATGATCTTTTTGAAGAGGCGGTTAGAGTTATCTGCCGTCATGATAGGGCCTCGGCATCTTTACTACAGCGTAGATTATCTATAGGCTATGCTAGAGCAGCGAGAATTTTAGATCAGCTTCAGGTGGCCGGTATTGTTGGAGCTCCAGAAGGTTCAAAGCCAAGAGAGGTTTTAATAAAAGATGCTGAAGAATTTTTTGCCCAACAAGAAGCCTAAGATGAAAACCATTGGAGAGATTTTAAAAACAGAAAGAAAAAAACAAGAGAAGACTCTAAATCAAATACATCAGGAAACAAGAATTCCTCTAGAAACCCTAAAAGCAATTGAAGAAGATAATTTTACCAAGCTGCCATCTGCAGCTTTTGTTAAAGGTTTTTTAAAAAACTATGCTCAAGTTTTAAGTCTTGATCCTCAAAAAACCCTAGCTTTTTTCCGCCGTGATTGGGAGCAAAACTCACAAGGAGAAATAGTTCCTAAAGGTTTATCTGTAGAGGCTGATAAATTTAAGTTTAGCTTTACTCCCAAAACAACTTTAATTTTAGTTTTCAGTTTTGTTGTTTTACTTTTTTTTGTTTATTTTGGTTTTCAGCTTCGTTATTTATTACTACCACCCCGTTTAAAAGTAGAGTCGCCAACAGCTTATCAAGAAGTGAACCAGGAAACAATAGAAGTAAGAGGATCAATTGATGAAGAGGCAAGTGTTTATATTAATGATCAGCTTATTTCTACAGATAAAAATGGCTCATTTTCCTATAGATTTAAACTATATCCGGGAGAGAATACTATTGAAATTAAAGCTATTGATAGACAATCTAAAGAAACGGTTATAGAAAGAAAAATAAAAAGAGTTGACAAAAACAGCTTCATCATCAATACTAAAATTAATGGTTGATTCTATTCAAATACTTTTAGCTGTAGTTATTAGCGTTTTAACTGTTTTAGTGACAGTTATCAGTTTGGCAGTCTACCAAATTCTTAAAGAGTTAAAACAGAGTATAGTTAAGATGAATTTTATTTTAGACGATGCTCATCGAATGTCTTCTGCTGTTGCTCAGCCGGTTGAGGATGCATCGGAATTTATTCATGGTGTTAAAAAAGGAGTCAATTTTATAAAGTCTATTTCTAAATTTGTTAAAGACGACTTTTTAGAAGAAGAAAAAGAATCAAAGGAGGGAAAAATAGATCCTGCTGATTCTGGTAAAAAATTGAAATTTTTTCAAAAAAATGGCAAAAGTTTGAAAAAGACTTCTTGAGATTAACTGCTTTTTTCTGATAGAATCATCATATGAAGTCTAATTCTCTACGAAAAAAGTTTATTAATTTTTTTGTTTCCAAAAATCATAAATATTTACCTTCAGCTTCTTTGGTTCCGGAAGATGATCCAACTATTTTATTTACTCCTGCCGGCATGAGTCCTTTAGTTCGTTACTTAATGGGAGAACCTCATCCCTTAGGGGAAAGATTGTGTTCTGTTCAAAAATGTTTAAGAACCGATGATATCCAGGAAGTGGGAGATTTAACTCATTTTACTTTTTTTGAAATGCTTGGAAATTGGAGCTTGGGAGATTATTTTAAAAAAGAAGCAATTAACTGGTCATTTGAATTTATTATAGGAAAAAAGTGGTTAGCATTTAATCCTAAAAAAGTTTATGTTACTGTTTTTGCTGGAGATAAAGATGCATCTAAGGATAATGAATCAATAAAAATCTGGCAGGAAGTTTTTGCTAAAGTCGGAATTAAGGCTGAGGTGGGAGATAAAGATAAGCCTGATTTTACTAGAGAAAGAATTTTTTGCTACGGTAAAAAGGAAAACTGGTGGGGTCCGGTAGGAAAGACGGGTCCTTGTGGTCCAGATACAGAAATGTTTTATGATACAGGAAAGCCCCATGATCAAAAATATGGTCCTCATTGCCATCCCAATTGTGAGTGTGGTCGTTTCTTTGAATTTTGGAACGACGTTTTTATGCAGTATTATAAAGATAATAATAGCAACATTACTCCTTTAAAACAAAAAAACGTCGATACGGGCATGGGACTTGAAAGAGTGGTTGCGTTAACTGAGTATATTGAAAATAATGTTAAAAATCCTGACCCTTTTTTAACTGATTTATTTATTGATATTATAAAGCTTTTAGAGGAAGAAAGCGGTCAAAATTATCAGGAAAATAAAGCTAACTTTAGAACAATTTCCGATCATTTAAGAGCGGTTGTTTTTATTATTTCCGATGGAGTTAGGCCTTCTAATAAAGATAGAGGTTATATTTTAAGAAGGTTAATTAGAAGAACTGTTGACAGTTTAAGCTTTATTGGTATTTATAAACAAGAATTTTATTCTTTAGCTATTAAAAAAGTAATAGACATTTATTCTTCTGCTTATACTGAATTGGATAAATTTCAAGAAATTAAGAATATAGTTTTAGATGAGGTAGAAAAATACCTTAAAATATTAAGACAAATTAAAAAACTTGCTCCTGAAAAAAAACTAACAGGTGAACAAGTATTTACCTTATTTACTACTCATGGAGTATCGCCCGAACAATTACGTGATCAGGGTTATAAATTTGATAACCTTGCACTTGAGAAAAAAATGAAAGAACATCAGAAAGTTTCTAAAAAGGGTATGGGGCAAAAGTTTAGTGGAGGGTTGCAGGACCACTCTTCTGAGGTTGTTAAACTTCATACTGCTACTCATCTTTTACATCAATCGTTAAGAAGTATTTTGAAGGGTAATATTCAGCAAGTGGGTTCTAATATTAATAGGGAAAGATTACGTTTTGATTTTACTTTTTCTCGCTCCTTAACTAAAAATGAGCTTAAAAAAGTAGAAGAACTAGTTAACAAAAAGATAGAAGAAAATCTGGAAATAAAATTTTCTATTATGAGTTTAAAACAGGCTAGAGAGCAAAATGCGTTAGCTTTTTTTGGTCAGAAATATCCAGAAAAAGTTAAAGTTTATAGTATTGGTAACTTTTCTAAAGAAGTTTGTGGAGGTCCGCATGTTGACTTTACAGGAGAATTGGGAAAGTTTATTATAAAGAAAGAAGAGTCTTGTGGTGCGGGTAAGCGTCGTATTTATGCTATTTTAGCTTAAATTTACCCTTTTCTTCTATTAACTATGGAAATTAAAAGTATTATTTCTAAAATTGGATCTTCTGAAGAACAAAAGGAGTATTTTTTAAGTTTAGAAATTTCTCCTGAGGTAGTAAAAAGTGTTGTTTGGACAGTTAAAAATGGTAAAACATCAGTGGTTAAGGTTGGGTCGGTAGAAGAATGGAACGATAATGATGAAAAAAGTTTACTTCAAGCGGTAGATGAATCCATTTCTAGTGCCAGTGAAGGTGTAAATCCTGAGCCAGAAAAAGTTATTTTTGGTTTACCAGAAAACTGGGTTAAAGGCAATGAAATAAAACTAAGCAAGAAAAAAATTTTAGGTGAAATTTGTTCTAAGCTTCATTTGAAACCAATAGGTTTTGTGGTTACTTTAGAGGCATTAGTAGCATTTTTAAAAGAAAAAGAAGGGACTCCCTTAAGTGCTATTTTTATTTATTTAGCAGATACTCAAATTATAGTTAGCTTAGTACAATTAGGAAGAATATTAGGTTGTCAGAATGTCGGCAGAAGTGAAGATTTAGCCGCAGATGTTAGGGAGGGTTTGGCAAGGTTTGGTCAGATTGATAACCTTCCTTCTCGTATGATTCTTTTTAATGGTGTGGCAGATTTTGAAGAAGCTAAGCAGCAATTGATTTCTTTTGACTGGCAAGAAGAACTTCCTTTTTTACACTTTCCTAAGGTAGAAACTTTAGAAGTAGTAACTCCTGTAAAAGCAGTTGCTATTGCCGGGGGGGCAGAAGCAGCCAAATCTATGGGATTACCTATAGTAACTACAAATGAAGATAAGAAGAAGGTAAATGACTTAGCCCAAGGGATGTTTAATGAACAGGGTAAGAAGTCAGAAGTTGTTCTAAATAATGAGCTAGATAAAGAAAAGCATAAGATTGTAGATGCATCTGATTTGGGTTTTGTTAATGATAAAGACATTTTTGAGTTAAAAGAAACAGAGCAAAACTTACAACAGACAAGTTCTAATATAGATATAGAGAAAGAAGAAGTATTAGAAAATAATGACTTAAACAGAACAGAAGTAGAAGTTAAAAAACCTTTTGAAACAATTAAGCTTAATAAATTGAGCATAATTAAAAACAAACTTTCTAAAATATCGTTTTTAAGCAAACTTAGAAAGCTCTCTTTAATTTTTCCTAAATTAAAAAAATCAAATATGGTTATCGTTTATTTTTTGATCTTTTTAAGCTTGTTTTTAATTAGTGGTTTTGCTTTTTATTGGTATATTCCTAAAGCTCAAATAGATATTTATCTCAAACCAAAAAATTTAGAGAAAGAAATTAAGCTAACCGTTGATACTCAAATAAAGCAAGTAAGTATTGAAAATAATATTATTCCTGGCAGTTTTAAGGAAATAGAAATACAAGGTAGTAAGGCGAAACAGCCTACGGGTAAAAAGCTAGTAGGAAAACCGGCCAAGGGCAAAATAGTAATTTATAACAAAACCTCTTTAGCTAAAAATTTTTCTGCAGATACTATTTTAATAGGACCTGATAAGCTAGCTTTTAAATTGGATGAAGATATTCTTATAGCGTCTAAATCTGCTCAAATTTCTGATGATGGAGAGCAGGTAACTTATGGAAAGTCAGTAGCTAATGTTACTGCCGTCTCAATTGGTTCAGAATTCAATCTTGCTGCTGACGCTCAGTTAAGTTTTAAAGAGTATCCATCTAGTTTGTATAGTGCTACAGTTGATGGTGGTTTGACTGGAGGAGAAAGCCAGGAAATAACGGCTGTTTCTAAAGAAGATCAGGAAATACTGCTTCAGGAGTTAACAGAAGAGTTGAGAATGAAGGCAAAAGAAGAAGTAGGGTCCAAAAGCTCTTCTGAAGAGCGAGTATTAGAGGATAGTATTACTGTAGAGATATTAGAAAAGGATTTTAGCCACGAGGAGGGAGAAGAAGCAGAAAATTTAAACTTAACCCTCAATGTTAAGTTTATCTTTTTAACTTTTAAAAATAATGATTTAAACCAACTAATTTTAATGCAAATTGCGGATATTGTTCCACCAAATTTTAGTTTTAACGATAAAAATACTGATATTATAGTTGGTCAAGTTGATATTGATGAAAATCAGGCCCATCTAAGTACAACCATAAAAGCTCAATTAGTACCGCAAGTTGATAAGGAGGCTTTAAGACAAGATATTAAAGGTCGTTATCCTGAAGTTATTCAAGAATACTTTGAAACTTTGCCTAATTTTTCTCATGCAGATATTAAAATTAGCCCTAAGCTTCCCACTAAGTTAAATACGTTGCCTAGAATAATAAAAAACATTAATATTGAGATAAAAATTGAGGATAATTAGATGCCTTTATATGTGTATATTAAAAAACCTACTACTGTTAAAGATTGTGGGTTTAAAAAAAAGTTAAAACTGCCCGCCTTTATTCCTAAGTTTGTACCTTATGGTTTTTTAATAACAGGCATAGCATTGCTTTTGATTGTTACTTTCCCCCTTCTTTCTTATAAATGGCTTCTTTTATCTAAAAATAGCAAGAAGTTAATAGCTCCAATCTCTAATAATAATTTATTTTTAGTACAAAAAGGACTAATTAATCCTCTTGGAAACCCCACCGTTTTGTCTGCCAAAGAGGATCAAATGCAGCCTCAAATTATGGAAAATCCTGACTATAACTTAATTGATAATTGGTTTCCAACAGTTTCTTTACCTAGAGTTAAGCCAAGTAAAATTACCACTTATAATGTATCTATTCCTAAGCTTAAAATAAAAGATGCTGTAATTACTATTGGTGGAAGAGAGGTAAAAAGTACTCTTGTTCATTATCCTGGTACTGCTTTGCCCGGTGAATATGGTAATGGTGTTGTTTTTGGTCATTCAGTGCTACCTCTTTTTTATAACCCTAAAAATTATGAAACAATTTTTTCTACTATTCCTACTCTTGAACCGGGAGATATAATTAAAGTTTTTTTTGACGGTGTTAGTTATCTTTATCAAGTTGAAGATTATTTTGAAGTAGAACCAGAAGATGTAAGAGTGTTGGAGCAGAGGTTTAATGAACAAACTTTAAGTTTAGTTACTTGTGTTCCCCCGGGTACTTATAAAAAAAGAGGAATAGTAAAGGCTAGGTTGGTAACTCAATGAGAATTTTAGGCCTTGATTTTGGATTAAAAAACATTGGTTTAGCTTATACTGAGGGAGAGTTAGTAGAACCTTTAGGCCTTCTTAAATTTACAGGAGAGAAAAAACTTTTTCAACAGCTTGATAGAATTTGTACTCAGAATAAAATTGATTTAATTGTTATTGGTTTACCAGATGGAGAGTTAAGAGCTAAAGTTAAAAAATTTGCTAAAAACATAGAACAAAAAATAGGCTTAAGCGTAGATTTTCAAGATGAAACATTAACTTCAAAAGAGGCGATTAAATTGATGGTTGAATCTGGTAAGCCGCAAAAAAAAAGAAAACAACAAGAGCATATTATTGCAGCTTGTCTCATATTGCAATCCTATCTTGACCAAAAAAAAATAAACGTGTTAAGATAGTTTAAAGGAGGGAAGGATGTTTAAAAATATTATTGCTCCTGTGCAGGCTTGGTTGCTTGCTAAAGGTCAATGTGTTGGTTGTGGCATGCCTTTGAAAAAAGGTAAAAAGGAAGTAGTTGATAATGATAACGATAGAATAATTTGTCGCTGTGGAAGAATTTTTATTTATAGTAAGGGTACAGAAAAATACAGAAGAGCTTTGTTTGAAGAAGTTTGATTCAAGCCGTATGTTTAAAAAAATAATTTTATTCTTTTTCCTGCTATTTTTTATTCTTTTTCCTTTAGTGTTATTTTTTTGGTGGAATCAAGTTTCAAAGCCCATAAATAAGGATTCGAAACAATCTGTGATTATTGTGATTCCTCAAGGTCTTGGAGTGGAAGAAATTGGCAAAGTCTTAAAGAATAAAGGGTTAATAAAAAGTACTTTAGCCTTTAGACTTTTAGTAATGAAAGAGAATGTTTCTCAAAGTCTTCAAGCGGGAGATTATAGCTTATCTTTTTCGATGAGTTTATCAGAAATAGTAAAAAATTTAACTCACGGAACTTTGGATATTTGGGTTACGATTCCTGAGGGATTAAGAAGAGAGGAAATAGCTGTTTTGTTAAAGCAGGCTTTTTTAGAAAAAGAAATAGATTTTTCTCAAGAAGAATTTATCGAACAAACAGCTAATTTAGAAGGTTTTTTATTTCCTGATACTTACTTAATTCCAAAAACAACATCCATATTGGGTATCATTAAAATTTTAACTGCAAACTTTGAGCAAAAATTTGCAAGTTTAAATATTGAGACAGGCTTAACTAGAGAACAAACAATAATATTGGCTTCTTTGGTAGAAAGAGAGGCAAAGTATGATAAAGATAGAAAATTAGTTGCAGGAATTTTATTAAAAAGACTTAAAAAAGGTTGGCCCTTACAAGTTGATGCTACAATTCAATATGTTCAAGGTGGTTTAAGATGTTCATCTCAGGCAAAAAGTAGTTGTCAATGGTGGGCCCCTGTAAATATTCAAGATTTAAAGCTCTCCTCTTCATATAATACTTATGAACAGCAGGGTTTACCACCTACTTCTATTTGTAATCCAGGTTTTAATTCTTTAGAAGCAGCAGCTAACCCCGTAGATTCTGAATATTGGTTTTATTTATCAGATAATTCAGGTAAAACGTATTATGCTGTAACAAACGAAGAGCATAATGAGAACATAAGAAACTATTTAGATTAAGTTTAAAATCCTTGACAATATTTTTTTACTGTGGTATAAAAATAATAAGTTAAAAATTTTTAGTAGCCTTTAAGAGGTTGAGGCGTATTTTTGTACGTCGTTTTTTTCTTATTACTGATAGAATAAGCTAAATAAAATTAACCAGGGGAAAAACATTGATCAATACACCAACTAATAAAAAAAGAATTCTTCTTGGAAAAGACTATCAAAAATTACCAGAATTAGATTTATTAGCAGTACAAAAAGACTCCTATAAGGAGTTTTTAAAATTTGGTATAGGAGAAGTTTTAACTAGCATTTCTCCTGTAGAAGATTTTACAGGTAAAAATTGGAGTTTAGAATTTCTTAAGCATAATTTTAGTGAGCCAAAACATAGTTCTCTAGAAGCTATTTCCAAAGGTGCAACCTATGCTATTCCTCTTAAAGTAAATGCTAAATTATTAAACAAACAAACAGGAGAGATTGTAGAAGAAGAAATTTTTCTGGGAGATATTCCTCAAATGACTTCTGCTGGAACGTTTATTATTAATGGTATTGAAAGGGCGGTTGTAAATCAATTGGTAAGAAGTCCTGGTATTTTTTATTCTGCTAAAGTAGATATGTCAACGGGAAAACTTCTACACACAGCTGAATTAAGACCTTTGCGTGGTTCTTGGCTTGAATTCGAAGTTAATAGAAACGATATATTAACCGTTAAAATCGATCGTCATCGTAAATTTACAGTAACGACTTTTTTAAGAGCAGCTGGCTTAACTTCTGATGATAGTTTAATAGATGCTTTTAAAGAAGTAGATACTGATCCGGATCATAAATTTATCGAAACAACTTTAGAAAAAGATTCTTCTAAAACTAGTGAAGAAGCCTTAATAGAAATTTATCAAAAGTTAAGACCTGGAGAACCAGCAGTATTAGAGAATGCTAGACAGATGTTTGTTAATATGTTTTTTAATTTAAGACGTTATGATTTAGGAAAAGTTGGACGTTTTAAATTAAATAAAAAATTAGAATTAAATATAAACAATAATCCAGAGAATCAAGTGTTGACATTGGAAGATTTAGTAGCAGCAGTACGTTATTTGATTAAATTACAAAATGGTGAAGGTAAAGTCGACGATATTGATCATCTAGCTAATCGAAGAGTTCGTAGAGTTGGGGAGTTAGTTTTAGCTAATGCTTTTCAACCAGGACTTTTACGTTTAGAACGTTCTATAAAAGAAAAAATGAGCTTAGCCAAAGTTGATACTTTAGTGACACCCTCTAATCTGGTTAACCCACGACCCTTAGTAGCGGTTATAAATGATTTTTTCAAAAGAAATAGACTTTCTACCATTCTTGATCAAACCAATCCTTTATCTGAACTTGATAATTTAAGAAGACTTTCAGTTATGGGTAGGGGCGGTGTTACAAGGGAGAGAACATCTTTCTCTATGAGAGATATTAATTCTTCTCAATATAGCAGAATTTGTCCTGTTAGATCTCCTGAAGGACCTAATATTGGTTTGGTTACTTATATGGCTTTATATACGCGTGTTAATGAATACGGTTTTTTAGAGGCTCCTTATCGTAAAGTTGAACAGGTTAAGGTTAATGGAAAAGTGAAGATGAAGGTTACTAATGAAATTGTATATATTACCGCTGATGATGAAGAAAAACATTATGTTACTCACGCAGAGGTTAATATTGATAAAGATGGATTTATTATTGATGAATGGGTGCCTGTAAGATATGAAGGAGATTTTAAAGAAGCTTCTGTAACTCAGGTTCAACTGATAGATGTAGTGTCTCGGCAGGTAGTGGGAACATCAGCTTCTTTGATTCCTTTTTTATCTCATGATGAAGCTAATAGAGCTTTGATGGGAACTCATATGCAATGTCAGGCTGTTCCCTTAGTTAAAACAGAATCACCAATTATTGGAACAGGAATAGAGGCTTTAGCTCCTCAGGCAATGAATAGAGTAGTTAAGTCTTTAACTTCAGGAAAAGTAATTTATGTTGATGCAGAAAAAATAGTTATAGAATCTAGCAAAAAAGAAATCGAAGAATTAATGAAAAAAGAGGACCTAGCTGAGTTAATTTCTGTTTCAGGGAAAGAGATTACCTATAACATTCAAAAATTTAGAAGAAGCGCACAAAGTACTTGTTATTCACAAAAACCCATGGTTTCTCAAGGACAGAAAGTGGATAAAAATACTATCATTGTTGACGGTCCAGCTTGCGACAATGGAGAGTTATCTCTTGGAAAGAACCTTTTAATTGCTTATGCATCATATGAAGGATTGGGCTATGAAGATGCTATTATCGTTTCTGATAGATTAGTTAAAGAAGACATTTTAACATCAATTCACATTAATGAATATGAAACGGCTGTTATGGATACAAAACTTGGTCCTGAAGAATTAACTCGTGATATTCCAAATGTTAGCGAAGCAGATTTAGCTAATTTAGCAGATGATGGAATTGTAGTTGTTGGGAGTGAGGTAAAACCTAATGATATTTTAGTAGGTAAAATTGCCCCTAAAGGAGAAACAGAACTAACAGCTGAAGAAAGACTGTTAAGGGCTATCTTTGGTGAAAAGGCAAGGGAAGTAAGAGATACATCTTTAAGAATGCCCCACGGTGAACAAGGTACAGTAATAGATGTTCAAGTATTAGATAGAAAAGATGGAGATGAGTTAGAACCTGGAGTGCGGCAGATAGTAAAAGTTCAGGTGGCTCAAATGAGAAAACTGGTTGTTGGCGATAAAGTTGCTGGAAGACATGGAAATAAAGGAGTTATTTCTAAAATTGTGCCTGCTGCTGATATGCCCTATTTAGAAGATGGAACTCCGGTTGATATTATCATTTCTCCCCTGTCTGTTTTGGCGAGAATGAATCTTGGTCAACTTTTAGAGGCACATTTGGGTTGGGCGGCACAAAAACAAGGTTATAAATTAGCTTTACCTGTTTTTGAAAAGATAGCAGAAGATACAATTGAGAAAGAACTTAAAAAAGCTGGTCTTCCGGTTAGCGGTAAAACAAGACTTTACGATGGTCGAAGTGGAGATAAGTTTAAAGAAGATACAGTAGTTGGTATTGGTTATATTTTAAAACTAATTCATATGGTAGAGGATAAAACTCATGCGCGTTCAACAGGACCTTATTCCTTAGTAACCCAACAACCCTTAGGGGGTAAGGCTCAAATGGGTGGTCAAAGATTGGGAGAGATGGAAGTTTGGGCATTAGAAGCACATAGGGCAGCATATGCTTTGCAAGAAATGTTAACGATTAAATCAGATGATGTTGTGGGTAGGGCCAAAGCTTTTGAAGCTATTGTTAAGGGAACTGATATCCCCCAGGCTACTGTACCAGAATCATTTAAGGTTTTAATGAAAGAACTTAATAGTTTGTCATTAAATATTATTCCTGGAGGAATAGTTGAGGATATTGAAGAAGATGAGAATGAAGATGGAGAGGAAAGAGAAGTTAAAGAAGAGAAAGAATTAGATAAAAAAGATGAGATAAAAGTTAAAGAAAAAGTTGATGCACTAGAAAAAGATGAAGTAAAAGAAGAAAAGAAAGAGGATGATTAATGAAAAATATTGTTGATTTTAAAAACCTAACTATTAAACTTGCTTCTTCTGAAGAAGCTAAAAGTTGGTCCTACGGAGAAGTAACTAAGCCAGAAACTATCAATTATAGGACATTAAAACCGGAAAAAGATGGTCTTTTTTGTGAAAGAATTTTTGGCCCTACTAAAGATTGGGAATGTTATTGTGGCAAATATAAAAGAATAAGATATAGGGGAATTATTTGCGATAAGTGCGGTGTTGAGGTTACGCAAAGTAGAGTAAGAAGAGAAAGAATGGGGCATATAGTTTTGGCTTGTCCAGTGGCTCATGTTTGGTATTTTAAAGGGGCGCCATCTAAGTTATCTTTGATTTTAGATATTACTCCCAGAAATCTAGCTGCCATTATTTACTTTGCTCGATATGTAGTTTTAGAACTTGATAAAGAAAAAAGAAATGAAGCTTTGATTCAACTTGATAAATCTCTAGAACAAAGACTTTCTGAACTAGAAAAGCAAACTAAAATTGACATTAAAGATGCTGAAAAAGAAGGGGAAGAAAGAATTAAAGAAATTCAAACGAAAGTTAAGTCAAAAGAGCAACAAGAATTAGCTATAAGAGAAGCTAAAATTAAAATTAAAAGAGAAGTTATTAACATTAATGATAATTTAGATTCAGAAAAAGAAACAGCTCAAGAATTATATAAAAGAGTTGTTGAAATGGTTAAAAAAATTAAAACCAAAACTGTTCTTTCGGAAGAGGAGTACCTAACTCTTTTAGACTATCAAGCTACTTCTTTTATTAAAGTTGGTATGGGAGCAGAAAGTCTGTTAGAAATTTTAAAGAGAATTGATTTAGATAAACTAGCTGTTTCTTTGAGAAAAACAGCTCAAAAATATAGCGGTCAAAAAAAGATTAAAGCGGTAAAGAGATTAAGGGTTGTAGAAGGAATGAGAAAAGCAGTTATTGATCCAAAATCTATGATTTCTAAAATTTTGCCTGTTTTACCTCCTGACTTAAGGCCAATGGTTCAGCTTTCGGGTGGAAGATTTGCCTCCTCAGATCTTAACGATCTTTATAGAAGAGTTATTAACCGTAATAATCGTTTAAAGCATTTAATTAATTTAGGAGCTCCAGAGATTATTTTACGAAATGAAAAAAGAATGCTTCAAGAAGCTGTTGATACTTTAATTGATGTTTCTCAAAGTGGTAGGCCCAGAAGAAGGGGGAGTAAAGAACTACGTTCTTTATCAGAGATGTTAAAGGGCAAACAAGGACGTTTTCGTCAAAACCTTTTGGGTAAAAGAGTTGATTATTCTGGAAGAAGCGTTATTATTGTTGGTCCTGAATTAAAATTAAATGAATGTGGTTTGCCAAAAGAAATGGCTTTAGAAATATTTAAACCCTATGTATTGAAAGAAATAATAGCAAATGGTTTGGCCCCAAACGTTAAGAGTGCAAAAAGAGTTTTAGAGCAAAAACCCCCTGAGGTTTTTGATATTTTAGAAAAAGTTACTAAAAAACATCCAGTTCTACTTAACAGGGCTCCTACTTTACATAAGTTAGGGATTCAGGCTTTTTATCCTGTTTTAATTGAAGGAAATGCTATTCAAATTCATCCCTGTGTTTGTGCTGGTTATAATGCTGATTTTGATGGTGATCAAATGGCTGTTCATCTTCCTTTATCAGAAAAATCTATGGAAGAATCAGTTAAATTAATGATGCCGGAAAATAATTTATTAAAACCAGCAGATGGTTCACCAGTTACATTCCCTAATAAAGATATGGCTTTGGGTTGTTATTATTTAACTTCTGTTGACAATAAGCTTGAGTTTAATGAAAGTAAAATTTATGGTAGTGAACAAGAAGCAATAACTGCATATCAACAGAATGCAATTAATTTGCGTCAACCAATTCAAGTTAGAATTCAGGGTAAAATTATAAAAACAACTGTAGGTAGAGTTATATTTAATCAAAGCATTCCTTCCTACTTTTACTTTTTAAACGACACGATCAATTCTGGTAAAATCAAGCAGTTAATTGAAGAGTCAATGCAGCATTTAACAAAAAAGGAAATTTCTAAGTTTATTGATGATTTAAAAGATTTAGGTTTTGAATATGCCACTTTATCTGGATTATCAGTAGCTGTGTCTGATTGTAAGTTGATTCCAGAAAAAGATAAAATTATTAATGAAGCTAATAAAAAAGCAGAAGAGATTGAAAAAAACTTTTCCTTAGGCTTAATTACAGAGGAAGAAAGAAGAAGACTTTCTAACGAATTATGGATGGAAACAACAGAAGAGATAGCAGATAGAACCTGGGATAATTTTGATGAAGAAAATAGTGTTAAGTTAATCATTAACTCAGGAGGAACAAGAGCTTCTAAGGACCAAGTTAAACAAATGGCTGCAATGAGAGGTTTGGTAGTAGATCCTTTGGGAAAAATTGTTGAATTACCTACAAAATCAAACTTTAGAGAGGGATTATCTGTTTTTGAATATGTGACTTCTACAAGGGGTTCAAGAAAGGGTTTGACAGATTCAGCATTGAAAACTGCTGATGCTGGTTATTTAACAAGAAGACTGGTTGATGTTTCTCATGATGTAATTATTCGTATTGAAGATTGTGGAACCTCGGAAGGAATTCCTATTGAAAAAAAAGGACCCAGAGCTAAATACTTTTTGCTTCGTATTATAGGAAGGGTTGCAGCTAAAAAAGTTATTGATCCTAAAACTAAAAAAGTTATTGTTGATGCAAAAGAGATAATTACCAAAGAAGTAGCGCAAAAAATCGATAAAGCTAATATTGAAACCGTAATAATAAGGTCACCTTTAACCTGCGAGGCTCCTCATGGAATGTGCAAGCAATGTTATGGTTGGGACTTTTCTACCAAAAAAATGGTAGAGATTGGTGTTCCAGTAGGAGTTTTAGCTGCTCAAAGTATCGGTGAGCCTGGAACTCAGTTAACAATGAGGGTAAGACATAAAGGTGGAATTGTTGGTCTTGATGTAACGCAGGGGCTGCCAAGAGTTGAAGAGTTATTTGAATCTAGAATTCCTAAGGTATTATCTCCTATTTCTGAAATATCAGGAAAAGTTAAAGTTGAAGAAACGGATCAGGGATATAAGATAACTATTAGGAATACTCAAGTAAAACCAGTTGAAGAAAGAGAGTATTTAATTCCTTTAACCAGTACCTTAAAGTATAAAACAGGTGACTTAATTCCTTCAGGTGTTCAATTAGCCTCAGGAGGCTTAGATCTTAAAGAAGTTTTAAGATTGAAAGGCATAAGAGGAGTTCAGTCTTATTTAGTGGATGAGGTGCAAAAAATTTATGAATCCCAGGGAATTCCTATTAATGATAAACATTTTGAGGTAATTGTTAGAAAGATGAGCGATAAAGTTAAGATTGAAACGGATGGAGATACATCTTTACTTCCTGGTGAGTTGGTTTCTCAACAAAGATTTGAAGAAGAGAATGCAGCCGCTTTAGCAAAGGGTGGTAGGCCAGCTACAGCTAAACAGATAATTTTGGGAATTACCCGGGCCTCTTTGTATACTGATTCCTGGTTATCTGCTGCTTCATTCCAGGAAACTTCAAATGTATTGACAGAAGCTAGTTTAAAAGGTGAAACAGATGATCTTTTAGGCTTGAAGGAAAATGTTATAATAGGAAGGCTCATTCCCACATCTGAAGATAGAGCTAGAATTGAAGAATAAAATATGCCAACAATAAATCAACTGATAAGAAAAGGCAGAACAAGAAGACCTAAAAAAATTAAAGCTACAGCTTTAAGAAAATCTTTTAATGCCAAAGATAGAAAAATGGTTGATACAGTTAATCCCCAAAAGCGGGGAGTTTGTACTGTGGTAAAAACAATGACTCCAAAGAAACCAAACTCTGCTTTAAGAAAAGTAGCTAGAGTGAGACTTTCCAATAAACAAGAAGTAACTGCTTATATTCCTGGTATTGGTCATAATTTAGCTGAACATTCTATTGTTATGATTAGGGGAGGAAGAGTTAAGGACTTACCTGGCGTAAAATATCATATTATTAGAGGTAAATATGATGCTTTGGGCGTTGAGGGAAGAAAAAAAGCTCGGTCAAAATATGGTACTCGTAAAGGAGGAGGTACAGGAGTTAAATCTAGCGAGGCGGCTCAGGAGGCTGCTCCTAATGCTACTTCTACTTCTGCTACTTAAACAACAACATGGCAAGATCAAATAAAACTAGAAGAAAACCTATTCAGCCAGATCCTATTTATTCAAGCAAACTAGTAACTAGTTTGATAAATAGAATAATGAAAGATGGCAAAAAAAAGGTGGCGGCCAATCTTGTGTATACAGCTTTAGAACAGGTTAAGCAAGAACTTAAAGCTGATAATCCATTAAATGTTTTAAGGCAAGCCTTAGATAATATTAAACCTATTATGGAAGTTAGGTCAAGAAGGGTTGGAGGAGCTGCTTATCAGGTTCCTATGCCTGTAAGGGGAGAAAGAAAAGAATCTTTAGCAATAAGATGGCTTATTTTTGCTGCCAGGGCTAGAGCGAATAAAGAATACAAAAGCTTTAGTAGTAAGTTAGCAGCAGAATTAAAAGATGCATATAATAATGAAGGTGGTGCTGTTAAGAAAAAGATGGAAACTCACAAAATGGCTGAGTCTAATAAAGCCTTTGCTCATTTTAGATGGTAATTTATTGCTATCTAAAAATTTAATTTAAGTTTTTTACCTTCTTTAAATAAGTTCCTAAAAGATACAAAGATCCAGTTATTACTATAGGACAATTGTAGCCTAAACTTTTTGCTTTTAATAGAGCTTTTTTAGGATTATTATCTGAAGTAGCTTTAAAGTTATAGCTAGCCAGTAAGAATTTTTTTATTTTTTCCGGGCTTTCGGCAAGGTTTAAATAATCTTGATTTAGATTAAACTTAGTCAAAACGATGTCTTTTGCTAGGGGAGCGATTTTGTCAAGCATTTTTTGATAATCTTTTCCCCTTTTAAAAGCTAAAAGAAAAATGAATTTTTGATTAGGAAATAAAAGCTTTAAATTATTTGTAAGATTTGTAATTTTTTGGGGGTTATGAGCCCCATCAAGAACTATAATTTGATTATTTAAATTAATTATTTCCAGCCGGCCAGAAAAAAATGCTTTTTTTAAATATTTCTTAATTTTATAATCATTAATCTTAAATTTATATCTGTTGCTTAATAAAATTATTGTCGCCAAGGCGAGGCTGCAATTTTCAGCTTGATGGCTTCCTATTAGTCCAAGTTTCACTTCATTTAAGTTATAATTTAAAAAATTAAAATCAAACACTGTTTGTTGTCTGTTTATTTTTAAATTATTAAAGTTTATTCCTTTTTTAATAAAATATAGTTGGTTTTTTTTAGCCCTGCTTTTAATAACTTTTCTTATATTTTTATGTTGCCAAAGACAAATTATTTGATTATTTGGTTTTATAATTCCAGCTTTTTGATTGGCAATTTCTTTCAGTTTTTTACCCAATACATTTGTGTGGTCAATTCCTATTTTAGTTAAAATAACTGTTTTATTTTTATTATTTATAGTGTTGGTGGCATCATAAAGGCCACCCATTCCTGTTTCAATAATGGCCCAATTAACTTTTTCCTTATAAAAGACAAAAAAAGCCAGACTAATCATAATTTCAAAATAAGTAGGGGGACCAAAGGATTTTTTCTTCATTTCCTTTATAAAAGGAAGAAGAAGGTTTAAATAATAAATAAACTTTTTTTTACTAATAGGCTTATTATTCAATTGAATTCTTTCTCTTATATCTGTTAAATGGGGGGAAATACTTAGGCCCGTTTTAAATCCAAGCCCTGTCAACATTAAACTTAGCAAATAGGCAGTAGATCCTTTTCCTGAAGTGCCGGCAATATGAATAGTTTTTATTTTTTCTTGGGGGTTATCTAAAAGCTTTAAAAAATATTTTGTTCTTTTTATTCCCATTAAACCAGGAAACTTCCTTGTTATACCTCTTGGAACTGAGTTATGTAAAAAATCTTCTGCCTGTTTAAAATTGTTGATTTTTTCCATATAGTAATTTTAATTTATTTTTTAATTATATTTTAGGCAAAATTTAATTTTATCGAAACCTATTTTAATTCATTAGAATATTAATGTAAAATTGTCTTAAATCTAGCAAAAAACTTGTAACTTATTTAATTTTTTGTTACAATTTGGAAGAAGCCTTAAAAATATGCTTCCCTTTAGGGGAAGCATTTTAATTGAAAACGATATAAAATATAATAATATTTTTATAAAAATTATAAAAAGAAGTAAGAAAAATGAAAGATAATAGAAAACAAATTCCGATTCAACGGGTAAGAAATATTGGAATTATTGCCCATATTGATGCTGGAAAAACCACTACAACAGAAAGAATTCTTTTTTATACAGGTAAAACTTATAAGATTGGTGATATTGATGAGGGTAGTACTCAGATGGACTGGATGGATCAAGAAAGAGAAAGAGGAATAACAATTCAGTCTGCTGCCACTACATGTTTTTGGCCGCCAGCTGATGATGATAAAGATGATAGTCAAGTTCACAGAATTAATATCATTGATACTCCGGGACATGTTGATTTTACTGCAGAAGTTGAAAGATCTTTGAGAGTTCTTGATGGAGGTGTTGTTGTTTTCGATGCTGAGGAAGGGGTTCAATCTCAGTCAGAAACTGTTTGGCGTCAAGCAGATAAATATAATGTTCCCCGACTTTGTTTTGTTAATAAAATGGATAAAATTGGAGCCAATTTCTTAAACACCATTGAGGAGATTAAAGATAAGCTGGGAGCAAGACCTGCCATTATGGCTTTACCAATTGGTGCGGAAAAAGAATTTAGAGGTATTATTTTGCTTTTAGAGAGAGAGGCATTAGTTTGGGAAGGTGATCAGACAGGGGCTAAATTTAACCAAATTGAAATTTCTGAAGATATGAAAGAAGAAGTCGAAAAACAACGATCTGCGTTGATTGAACAAATCTGTGAGCATTCAGGGGATGATAAGTTATTAGAAAAATATCTTGAAGGGGAGGAGATTAGTACCGAAGAATTAAAAAAGGGTTTAAGACAAGCAACTATTGCCTACAGGCTTATTCCTACTTACTGTGGTACTTCTTTGCGTAATAAAGGTATTCAACCTTTATTGGATGGTATAGTTGATTTCTTACCCTCTCCTCTTGACATCCCTCCTGTTACTGGCTATAATCCTAAAACAGAAGAAGAAGGTAAGATTACAGTAGAAAGTCCTAATTTAGTAGGACTGGCATTTAAGATTCAAACCGACCCTCACGTGGGACGGTTGACTTATGTGCGTATTTATTCTGGCACATTAACATCTGGTAGCTATATTTTAAACTCTACTGCTGATAAAAAAGAGAGAGTAGGTAGGTTGCTTTTAATGCATGCCAATAAAAGAGAAGAAATTGAACAAGCTGTAGCTGGAGAAATAGTGGCTGTAGTTGGTTTGAAGGATACGGCAACGGGTGACACTTTAACAGAGGAGAAGAATCCGTTTTTACTGGAAATCATTACTTTTCCCGAACCCGTTATATCTTTATCAATAGAACCCAAAACTAGAGCCGATCAAGAAAAATTAGGTTATGCTTTAGCTAAGCTTGCTGAAGAAGATCCTACTTTTCAAGTCAGTAGTGATAGAGAAACAGGTCAAACTATCATTTCGGGTATGGGAGAGCTTCATCTTGAGATTTTAGTTGATAGAATGAAAAGGGAATTTAGAGTTGACGCTAATACTGGTCGTCCTCAGGTTGCTTATAGAGAGACCATTCAGCAAACCGCAACCGGTGAAGGAAAGTATATTCGTCAATCAGGAGGAAGGGGTCAATATGGACATTGTTTGTTAAGGATAGAGCCAAGAGATAGAGGTGAAGGTTATGAGTTTACTTCAGAAATTAAAGGAGCGGCTATTCCTAGAGAGTTTATTCCAGCAATAGAAAAAGGAGTTAAAGAAGCTATGGAGAATGGTGTTGTTGCTGGTTATCCTTTAGTAGACATGAGAGTAATTGTTTATGATGGTAGTTATCATGAAGTTGACTCTTCAGAGATAGCTTTTAAAATTGCTGGATCTTTTGCTTTACAACAAGCAGTTAAATCTGCTAATCCCGCTTTAATAGAACCTATTATGAAAACAGAAGTTACGACTCCCGAAGAGTACTTGGGTGAAATTATTGGCGACCTGTCTAGTAAAAGAGCAAAAATATTAGGAACTAAAACAAGAGGTAATGTTAAAGTTATTACAGCTTTGGTGCCCTTGGCTGAAATGCCTCAGTATGCAACAAGATTAAGAACTTTAACTGCTGGCAGAGCTTCATTTTACATGGAGCCCAGTCATTATGAAGAGGTTCCTACTAATATAGCTGGTCAGATTATTGCTCAGAGAAAAAAACCAGAACAAGAAATAGAAAAATAATAAAATTAATTGGAGGATTTATGGCAACATTTCAAAGAACAAAGCCACATTTAAACATTGGAACTATTGGTCACGTTGACCATGGTAAAACAACTCTTTCTTCTGCCATTACTGCTGTTTTAGCAGGAGCAGGAACAGGTACAGAGTTTGTTCCTTTTGATAAAATTGATATGGCTCCTGAAGAAAAAGAAAGAGGCCTTACAATTTCTATTACTCATCTTGAGTATGAAACAGCAAACAGACATTATGCTCATATTGACTGTCCTGGTCATAAAGATTATGTCAAAAACATGATTACTGGCGCTGCTCAGATGGATGGCGCTATTCTTGTTGTTTCAGCAGCAGATGGTCCTATGCCTCAGACAAGAGAGCACATATTATTGGCCCGTCAGGTAAGTGTGCCAGCAATTGTAGTTTTCTTAAATAAGGTTGATGTTGTCGATGACAAGGAGCTTTTGGATTTAGTTGAAATGGAAGTAAGAGAACTTTTAAGTAAGTATAAATTTCCCGGAGATGAGATTCCTATAGTGAGAGGCTCTGCTTTGAAAGCTTTGGAATGTGGTTGCGGTAAAAAAGAATGTGAATGGTGTGGTCCTATTCTTGAACTTATGAGTAAAGTGGATGAGTATGTTCCTACTCCTACAAGAGAACTGGACAAACCATTTTTGATGCCTGTTGAAGATGTTTTTTCAATTAAAGGCAGGGGAACAGTAGTAACTGGTAGAATTACCAGGGGTAAAGTAAAAGTTGGTGATACCATTGAAATAGTTGGTATTAAAGATACTCAAACAACTACTGTTACCGGCGTGGAGATGTTTAGAAAAAGCCTTGATGAAGGTCAAGCCGGCGATAATGTCGGTATCCTTTTAAGGGGTGTAGAAAAAGAGCAGGTAGTTAGAGGTCAAGTTTTATCTCAGCCAAAATCAGTTACTCCTCATTTGGATTTTGATGCTGAGGTTTATATTTTAACCAAAGAAGAAGGGGGACGTCATACACCTTTCTTTACCGGTTATAAACCTCAATTTTATATTAGAACTACCGATGTAACTGGAGAAGTTACTTTAGCCAAGGGTGTAGAAATGGTTATGCCTGGCGACAGTGCTAATATGAATGTGAAGTTAATTGTGCCAGTTGCTCTAGAAGAAGGTCTTAGGTTTGCTATTAGAGAAGGCGGAAAGACAGTCGGGGCAGGAGTTATTACAAAGATTTTAAAATAATAAAAGTAGTCCTCCAATTTTTGGAGGACTAACATTTTTATTTTAAATTATTAAAAAAAGCACTTTTATATAATTATGGCAAAAGGAAGAATTAGAATAAAACTGAAAGCTTTTGATCATCGAGTAATCGATGAGTCTTGTCAAAAGATTTTACAAACAGCTTTATCAACTGGGGCAAAGGTTATTGGGCCCGTACCTTTACCAACTAGAAGAAAGTTGGTGACAGTAACAACAAGTCCTCATACTGATAAAGATGCAAGAGAACATTTTCAGGTTTTAACTCATAAAAGGTTGATTGATATTATTCAGCCAACCAACAAAACTATAGATAGTTTAATGCATCTTGAACTACCGGCTGGAGTCGGTATTGAAATCAAGATGTAAGATTTTGTTAGGTATGATTAGAGTTGGCCCGGTGTTGTAAAGGGCCGTTTTTTTTGAAAGTTATTAAAAAATATTGACTAAATAAATATTAAAATGAAAATAGATACATTTTACGGTATTAAAAAAGAGCAGTTTCAAACCTTTAGCGATCAGGGTGTAAGGGTAGTAATAACCAGCATTAAGACTTACCCTATTGTAGTAAAACAGATCAAGGATGAGAAAAAAGATGGTTACCAGGCTTATAAAATAGAAACAAGTAAAGATTTGGCTAAAAAGGGTAAAACTTTGAGAGAGATAAAGTTTAACAATGATCCTGAGTTAAAAATTGGTGATGAGATTAAAATAATTGATGTTTTAAGTCAAGGAGATACAGTTAAAATAACTGGTAAAAGTAAAGGAAGTGGTTTTGCCGGAGCGGTTAAAAGATGGGGGTTTAAAGGTGGTTCTAAAACTCATGGTCAATCAGATAGGCAAAGAGCCCCTGGCTCTATTGGTCAAGGAACTGATCCCGGAAGAGTGTGGAAAGGTAAAAAGATGCCTGGCAGAATGGGTCAGGAAAATATCACTATTAAGGGCTTGAAGGTTTTTAAACTTGATGAAGCAAATAATGAAGTATGGATTCAGGGTTTGGTTCCAGGAAAAAGAGGGACGGAAATTAAAATTACTAAACTAACATAAAAAATAAAATGACTAGTATAACTTTATATAATATTAACGGAGAAAAAACAGGAACAATTAAGTTGCCTGACTCCTTGTTTGGCGTTAAGTTTAATAAACAGCTTATTGCTCAGGCAATAAGAGTTTATTTAAGTAATCAAAGACAAGCTCCTGCTAAAACTAAATCAAGAGGAGAGGTAACTGGTTCGGGAAGAAAGATTTATAAACAAAAAGGAACTGGTAGAGCTAGACACGGAGACATTAAGGCGCCAATTTTTGTTAAGGGAGGTATTGCTCACGGACCCACAGGTAAACAGAATTTTAAATTAAAGATGAGTAAAGCTATGAAGAAAAAAGCTTTTTTAAGTGCCTTATCTAAAAAAGTAGCAGATAGCCAATTTATAGCTTTGGAAGGCTTAGAGAAAATAGAGCCAAAAACAAAAAAAATGGTTCAGGTTTTACAAACAATCCAGGAAAAAGTTGTTAAAAATGAAAAAAAAGCTAAACTTAAGGCTACTTTAGTTTTGCCTGACATGAAGGCAGACAACATTGTAAGGTCGGCCAAAAATATCAGTAATTTAACTATTAGATCTGCTAAAATGCTTAATACTTATGATGTTTTAAACAATAATCTTTTGATTTTTGTCAAAGATACTGTTAAAGCTTTAGAGGAAAAGTATCAGCAAAAAAATAATATAAAATAAATTTTAAAATAAAAATGGATTTAAGCTTTATAATTAAAAAACCATTAATCACAGAAAAATCTTTGCAAAATGCTCAGCAGGGCAAATATACTTTTATAGTAACTAAGCAAGCCAGTAAAGATCAGATAAAAGAAGCAGTGGAAAAGTTTTTTAAAGTTAAAGTTGAAAATATTAGAACCATTAGCGTTCTAGGAAAAAGTAAAAGGAAGGGAAAATTAAGAAGAGTTACAAGACAGCCTGATTGGAAAAAAGCTGTTATTCAAATAGAGAAAGATCAGAAAATTGACCTTTTTGAAGTAGAAGGCAAATAAGAAAGATTTTATAAAAATGGCAATTAAGACTTTTAAACCAGTAACACCAAGTAGGCGACATCAAGTTAGAATTGATTCTGATTTGACTGATAAAAGGCCAGAGAAAAGCTTAACTAAACTGTTGCCTAAAAATTCTGGTAGAAACTCTAGTGGTAAAGTTACGGTAAGACATCAGGGTGGCAGGCAAAAAAGGATGTTGAGACAAATTGATTTTAAGCGAAACAAGTATAATGTTGAGGGAAAGATTGTAAGCATAGAGTATGATCCCAATAGATCTGCTCACATTGCCTTGGTTCATTATTCAGATGGAGAAAAACGTTATATTTTGGCTCCTGTTGATCTTAAAATTACCGATAAAATTATTAGCGGCGATAAGGTTGAGATTAAAGTCGGCAATAGTTTGCCGTTAAAAAATATCCCTTTGGGAATGCCGATTCACAATTTGGAGCTTACACCTAAAAAGGGAGGTCAAATGGTTAGAGGGGCAGGAGGTTTTGCTGTTATTCAATCTAAAGAAGAAAAAAATGCAGTTATTAAACTTCCTTCAGGAGAGTTAAGAAGAGTTCCTCTTGACTGTTATGCTACTATTGGAAGGGTTGGTAATATTCATAAGAAAAACATAAAGTACGGGAAAGCTGGGAGAAAAAGGCTTTTAGGCATAAGACCTTCTGTTAGAGGAGTAGCTATGCATCCGGGAGCTCATCCTCACGGTGGCGGTGAAGGTAGAAGCGGTATTGGTATGCCTAGCCCTAAGTCTCCATGGGGAAAGAAGACTTTAGGTAAAAAAACCAGGAAAAAGAAGAAATATTCTAATAAAGACATTGTTTCAAGGAGGAAATAATGGGAAGAAGTTCAAAAAAGGGACCATATATTGATGAAAAACTATTAAAAAAAGTTATGAATCAAAAAAGTATGGGCAAAAAAGAGCCTATTAAAACATGGGCCAGAGCTTCTCAAATTCCTCCAGAATTTGTAGGCCATACCTTTATGATTCATACAGGAAGGGCTTTTAAAGAAGTTTATATTTCCGAAACCATGGTAGGACACAGATTGGGAGAGTTTGCCCTAACAAGAACATTTAGGGGTCATGGAAGAGTTGTTAAAAGAGTTGTTACAAAAACTTAAGGTAAAATTATGCAGATTAAAGCAGAAAGAAACTATATTAGAATGAGTGCTCAGAAACTGAGATTAGTTGTTAAAGCTATTAAAAAACTTAATCCGTTGGAGTCTTTGGATTATTTAAAATTTTTAAACAAACAGGCGGCCAGACCTTTAGCATTGACCATTAAGCAGGCAATTGCTAATGCTGCTAATAATAAAAAATTAGATAAGAAGAATTTAAAATTTGTTAACATAGAAATCATGGAAGGACCTACTTATAAACGGTGGCAACCCGTTTCCCGCGGTAGAGCCCATCCAATTTTAAAAAGAACAAGTCATATAAAAGTTGTTTTGGAGGCAAAAGATGGGACAAAAAGTTAATCCTAAGGGTTTGAGAATTGGCAAGCTTTATTCATCGGATTCTCGTTGGTTTGCAAGTAAAAGTGATTACAAAAAATTCTTGCACGAAGACGTTAGTTTGAGAAAGTTTTTGATGGGCAAACTTCAGATGGCAGGCGTTGTTAAGGTTGAGATTGAAAGATCCATTAACACGATGAAAATAATTTTGTATGTTTCTCGACCAGGTGTGGTAATTGGTCGAGGAGGGTCGGGATTAGAGATGTTGAAAAAAACAATCGCCAGAAAATTAAACATCAACATTAATGATAAAAAATCATCTAAGTTGGATCTAGAAGTTAGGGAAGTAAAAAATCCGGACTTGTCATCAAGATTAGTTTTAGATAAACTAGCTTATCAAATAGAAAGAAGATATCCTCACAGAAGAGCTGTGGCTAGAGCCATAGAAAGAGTGATGGCGGCAGGAGCTAAGGGAGTTAAAATTGTTTTAGCTGGAAGAATCGGCGGGGCAGAGATTTCCAGAACTGAAAAATATTCAGAAGGAAAAATTCCTTTGCAAACCTTAAGGGCTGATATTGATTATGCTGAAGATCCTGCCTTGACAAAACTTGGATATGTGGGTATTAAAGTATGGATATATAAAGGTGAGCAGGAGATTGAATAATGTTGCAACCTAAGAAACAAAAATACCGTAAACACTTTCGGGGAACAATGAAAGGTGTAAGGGAATCAGGTGTTCACGTTGAGTTTGGTGAATATGGTTTGAAAAGTCTGGATAGGGGCTGGCTGGATTCAAGGCAAATTGAAGCTGCCAGAAAAGCAATTGTGCATTATACAAAAAGAGGCGGAAAACTATGGATTAGGGTTTTTCCAGATAAACCTTATACTAAAAAACCTGCGGGAACAAGAATGGGAAGCGGTAAAGGAGAAATTGAAGGTTATGTGGCAGTTATAAGGCCGGGCAGAATTATTTTTGAACTTGGAGGCTTAGAAGAAGAACTTGCCTTTGAAGCCTTAAAAAGAGGCGGAGCTAAACTGCCGCTTAAAACTAAGCTTGTTAAAAAGGATTAAAATATGGTTGCTAAAAAGAACAACTTAAATTTAAATGAAAAAAATGTTGAAGAACTCAACGATTTGCTTTCACAGGCAAGAAAAGAATGGATGGATTTAAAAATGCAGTTAAGTATCGGTAAACTTAAGGATGTTAATGAACCAAAAAAGAAAAGAAAGTTAATTGCTCAGCTGCAAACAGTCATTAGAGAAAAACAATTAAAGGAGATGGAAAAATGAAGCAGTTTAAAGGTGTTGTAACCAGCACTAAAATGGAAAAATCAGCGACAGTTTTAATAGAAAGATTATGGCAGCATCCTTTGTATAAAAAAAGGATTAAGAGAAGCAAAAAGTATTTGGTTCATAATGAGGTTAAGGCTCAAGAAGGCGATAAAGTGATTATTGAAGAATGCAGACCATTAAGTAAAAGAAAAAGATTTAAAATAATCGAGGTTCTTAAAAAGAAAAAATGATACAATTAAGATCGGTTTTAAAACCAGCTGATAATTCGGGGGCGAAAAGATTAAGAGTTATCCATATTCATGGAGGTTTTAAACATAAGTTCGGCTCTGTAGGTGATTTTGTTACCTGTGTGGTTGATCAAGCTGACCCCCAGGGTCAATTAAAAGACTCTCAGGTAGTTAAGGCAGTTGTAGTAAGAACTAAAAAGGAAATTCGTAGAAAAGACGGTTCTTATATCCGTTTTGATGATAATGCAGCTGTGGTAATTGATGGTTTGAAAAATAAAGCACCTATTGGTACTAGAGTTTTTGGTCCCATTGCTAGAGAAATTAAAGATGCCGGTCTAAATCAGATAGTTTCTTTAGCTCCGGAAGTTTTATAAAAAATTAAAAAATAAATTTAAAAATGAAAATAAAACAAGGCGATACAGTAAAAGTGACAGTCGGTAAAGATCGGGGTAAAACTGGTAAAGTTGAAAAAGTTTATCCTAAAAAGAATAGGGTGCTGGTTGCTGAAGTCAATAAATATAAAAAACATGTTAAACCTCAGGGTCAGAATAAGCCAGGAGGAATCATTGATATTACCAAGCCTTTGCCTGTAGCTAACGTGGCTTTGGTTTGTCCTCAATGCAAAGAAGTGTCAAAGATTGGTTATATGATTGATAAAAAAGGTGAAAAACATAGAGTTTGTAAAAAATGTAAACAGGTGGTTTAAAATGGCAAGATTGTTAAAAACATATCAAGATATTATAAAAATAAAATTACAAAAAGAATTTAATATTGATAATTCTTTGGCTGTTCCTAGAGTGGAAAAAGTAGTTGTTAATATGGGCGTAGGAGATGTTTCAACAGATAAGCAGAATTTAGAAAAAGCTACAGCTACTTTTACCCAGATTGTAGGCCAGAAACCATCTTTACAGCAGGCAAAAAAAGCCATAGCTGATTTTAAAATAAGAAAAGGAGATGTTGTTGGCTTAAAGGCTACTTTAAGAGGTGTAAGAATGTATGAATTTGTAGATAAATTGTTTTCTATTGTTCTTCCCAGGGTAAGAGATTTTAGTGGCGTAAATAGGAAGGCTTTTGATAAACATGGTAACTATACACTGGGCTTAAGAGAGCAAATTATCTTTCCTGAAGTGAATTATGATAAAATTGATAAAGTTAGAGGATTGGAAATTACTTTTGTGATTTCTGCTAAAAGCAAAGAAAAATCTTTAAGACTTCTTGAACTTTTAGGTATGCCTTTCGCCAAAGAGGAAAATTAAAGAGAATTTAATAATTTAAAAAATAATTATGGCTAAAACAAGTAAGATAGCAAAACAAGCAAAAAAAGCAAAATATTCAACCAGAAGGGTAAACCGTTGTAAATTGTGCGGTAGACCCCGAGGTTATATCAGAATGTTTGATGTTTGTAGGTTGTGTTTTAGAAAGCTGGCTCATACAGGTCAATTACCGGGAGTTACCAAAGCTAGTTGGTAAGGAGAAATATGTTATTTGATACAGTTGCAGATATGTTGGTAATAATTAAAAATGGCTATATGGCTTCTAAAAAAGAAGTCAAAGTGCCTTACTCTGGTTTTAAACATGAAATTGCTAAGGTGTTGGTCAAAGAAGGGTTTCTTAAGGAGATTAAGGAGGAAGCAAAAGATAATAATAAAAAAGATTTACTGCTTACCTTAAAGTATAGAAAAGGAAAACCGGTTTTGACCAAAATTGTAAGAATTTCTAAATCAAGCCGCAGAGTTTACAGTCAGCGGAAAAATCTTCCCAGAGTTTTAAGCGGTCTTGGTATTTCTATAGTTTCTACCCCTCAGGGAGTTTTTACTGCCAAGGAGGCCAGAAAAAAAGGTTTAGGAGGAGAGTTAATTTGTAAAGTTTGGTAAATAATTATGAGTAGAATAGGAAAACAACCAGTACAAATACCAGATCAAGTTGAAGTTTTACTTCAAAAAGATGAGATTGTAGTTAAAGGTCCAAAAGGCGAACTAAGTCAAAAATTTCCAGAAGCTATTAAAATTAAAATCGAGGAAGGCAAAGTTAACATAGAGAGGAAATCAGAAACAAAAAAGATTAAATCAATGCACGGTCTTTTAAGAACCCTAATAGCTAATATGATTCAGGGCGTAAAAGAAGGTTTTTCCAAAGACCTTGAGTTGCATGGTACAGGTTACAGAGCTTCTGTTGAAGGGGGCAAACTTAAAATTATGATTGGATTTTCTCATCCGGTGATAGTGGAACCTCCTCCGGGAATTGAGTTTAAAGTTGAAGAGAATACTTTAATTACAGTGTCCGGAATTAATAAACAAACAGTTGGTCAAGTAGCGGCTGATATAAGGTTAATCAGAAAGCCTGAACCTTATAAAGGCAAAGGCATTTCTTATAAAGGAGAGAAGATTAGAAGAAAAGCTGGTAAGGCAGCTAAAGCCGGCGAGGCAGGAGGATAAGGATATGGCAATTTCTACTAAAAAAACTAGTTTAATAGCCAGAAAACAAAAAGTAAGAGCTAAAC
>DBQG01000045.1:0-4791 GCA_002305125.1 Patescibacteria group bacterium UBA1400
AAGGGCAGCTTAAAAAAGGCTAGAGCTTCAGAGGTAGGAAATGTTTTTGATTTAGGGCAAAAATATACCAAAGCATTTGATTTTTATGTTTTAGATGAGAGGGGTAAGAAAATTTATCCCATAATGGGATGTTATGGTATTGGTACTTCAAGGCTTATGGGAGTAATTGCGGAAAAATCAAATGATGATAAAGGGCTTATCTGGCCCAAAGAGGTAGCTCCTTTTACTGTTTATTTAATCGATATTGGAGGAAGTGGGCAAAAACAGGAAGCTCATAAGTTATATGAAAAACTGGAAAAGAATAATGTTAAGGTTTTATGGGATGATAGGCAGGATGTGTCTGTCGGAACCAAATTTGCTGATGCTGATCTCATGGGGGCACCGATAAGATTGGTAGTATCTGGTAAAAACCAAGGTAAGGTTGAGTGGAAGGCTAGAGAAAATGAACAAACAAAGCTTTTGACATTCCAGGAAACAGTTAAACTACTTACTAACTAACCAATATAGGATAGGTTAAAATTATAAGGTAAAATCAAGTATAATTTTAACTTTTTTTAGTTTTCTTTTTCTGCTTTTTTAGATGCTTTTAAAGCTTGTTTTCTTTGCTTAAAAATATTAAAATTAAGACTGTACCTTAAGAAGTTTTTTTGTTTGGTTTTATTATATGAAGACTATTGTTACTCACGCCAATCCTGATCTGGATGCTATTTGCTCGGTATGGCTTTTAAAGAAATTTGATCCTGAATTTACCGATGCTAGAGTTAATTTTGTGGCCGCCGGGCTAACCCTTAATAATAGCAGGGTGGATAGTGATAAAGATGTAGTTCATGTTGACACAGGTATGGGAAAGTTTGATCATCACCAGTTGGAAAGAAAAACATGTGCGGCAGAGTTGGTATTTAAATATTTAAAGAAGAAGCAAAAATATTTAAAAGACGACGAGGCCTTAATTCGATTAATTAAAGTAGTAAAAAAGATTGATAATTTTGAAGAGGTTACTTGGCCAAATCCAACAGCTGATTGGTACGATTTTTTATTACCTGAAGTTTTAAACGGTCTTAAAACAGCTGGGATTGTTAATGATAAAAGCCTTATTAAAAAAGGTAGCCAATGTTTGGAGGCTGTTTATAATACTCTAAAAATAAAAGTCAAAGCTGAGGAGGCCTTGTCTCAGGGGTATAGATTTAACACTGGTTTTGGAAAGGCAATCGGCTGTTTGTCTCATAATAGTGAGGTTTTAAAATTAGGACAGAAGATGGGTTATGTTTTGGTAGCCCAGAAAGATAGTCAAACAGAACATGTTAGAATAAAAGCCAGGCCAGACAGCAAGATTGATCTGACCGGAGCAAAAAAAGTTTTAGCCCAGCTTGATCCTCAAGCAACCTGGTTTTTACATATATCTAAAAAAATGTTACTTAACGGTTCGAGTAAGAATAAAAAGATGAAACCAAGTAGTTTAAGTTTAACCAAAGTTATTGAAGTTTTAGAGGAAGTTTATAAATGATAAAAAAAATTAAGATTAAAAATCCCAAACAGTTAAATATTGTTTTGGGACAAAGTCACTTTATTAAAACGGTTGAAGATATTTATGAGGCTTTAGTGGCTAGCGTGCCGGGAATAAAGTTTGGCCTGGCGTTTGCCGAAGCCTCAGGTCCCAGGCTTATCCGGACCTCGGGTACGGATAAAAGTCTGGAAAAGCTGGCAGCGGAAAATATCCTGGAAATTGGGGCAGGACATAGCTTTTTAATTATTTTAAAAGACAGTTTTCCGATAAACATTATGTCAGCTTTAAAAAAAGTTGATGAGGTAGTAACAATTTTTTGCGCCACTGCTAATCAGGTTGAAGTGATTGTTTATGAAACCAAACAGGGTAGGGCTGTTTTGGGAGTTGTTGATGGAGAGGGCCCAAAAGGAATCGAAAAACCAGCTCAAGTTAGGGAAAGAAAAGAATTTTTACGTAAAATAGGTTACAAACTTTAAAAGAGGTATAAGGAGGGAGGTGTCTAGTTTAAGCGATGACAATAATTGTTAGAGCCAAACCAAATGAATCAGCAGATCAGGTTATCAGAAAGTTTAAGAAAAAAGTACAACAAGCCCAGCTTTTAACCAACATAAGAGACAGGGAGTTTTATAAAAAACCTTCTGTTGTCAAAAAAGAGAAGCTGGCTGAATTAAGAAGAAGAAAAAAAAGACATTAAAACAAATCCATGATTAAAGTTTTAATAAAAAGTAGTTCCCGATATCCTATTGACAGAAAAAAAGTCAAAGAGGTGGTTAAAAAGGTTTTAGGCAGCCGTTTTACTACCGGAGATATGGAAATTAGCATTTTGTTTGTAGGGGACAGAAAGATGACCCAGCTGAATAAGAAATGGCTTAAAAGAGAGGGAACAACCAATGTAATCTCTTTTCCTTTAAACCAAAATTTTCCTGATCAAGTTTTAAGATTGGGAGATATTGTTATTTCTTATCCCCAGGCCAGAAAACAGGCCAGTCAGCACAATGTTACTGTTGATGAGGAGATTGGCCGCTTGGTAGAACATGGGGTTTTAAGTTTGCTGGGACTACATCATGAGTAAAACTTTTTATCTTAAGTATAGACCCCAGACAATTTCCCAGCTTGATTTAACCAGTCTTAGGGAAAATTTATCGCGGCTTCTTGCCGGTGAAAACATTCCCCATGCTTTTTTATTTTCCGGACCCAAAGGTTTGGGCAAAACTAGTGCCGCCAGAATTGTAGCTAAAGCTTTAAATTGTAAAGATAAAGAAAAGGGCAGTTTTGAACCCTGTAATAAATGTGATCTTTGTCAAAGCATTACTTCAGGGACAGCCTTAGATTTAATTGAAATTGACGCGGCCTCAAATAGGGGAATTGACGATATTAGAAGTTTAAGGGAGAAGATAAAACTGTCTCCCCACACAGCTGATAAAAAAATCTATGTTATTGATGAGGTTCATATGTTGACCACAGAGGCTTTTAATGCTCTGCTCAAGACTTTGGAAGAACCTCCGGCTCATGCAGTTTTTATTTTATGTACCACTGAACCTCATAAGCTGCCGGATACTATTATTTCCCGTTGTCATCAGTTTAAGTTTCAAAGAGCGGATACTCAGGAAATAGCTAGATCATTGGCAAGGATTGAGGCAGGAGAGAAGTTAGAGCTTGCAAAGGGAGTTAAGGAACTGATTGCCCAAAAAGCCGGAGGCAGTTTCCGGGATGCCACTAAAAGCCTGGAGATATTGGTTTCTTTAAATGGTAAGAATCTTCAACTTGATAAAGTTCAAACATTCTTCAACCAGGAAACAGGGTTAAGCGAAGAACTGCTTAATCTTTTAGTTAAAAAACAGACTAAAAAATCCTTAAAATGGTTGGAGACAACCTGGTTAAACGGAGCTGATCTGAAGGAGTTGATAATATCTTTACTGGAACTTCTTAGAAAAATTATTCTTGTTAAGTATCAGGTACTGGAAGAAGAGGTTCCTGATTATAATCTTTCAATCAAAGACATAAAAGAACTTATTTTTTTGTTTGATCAGGCCTCCAGACAGTTAAAAGGTTCAGCTCTTCCCACTCTGCCTTTGGAGTTGGCGATAATTGATTGGTGTGATCAAAATAAAGGAGAAGAAGCTTCTGTTGAAAACAAAGAAAAAGAGTTTAAAGCAGATAAAGACAAAGAGGGGAAAGGTATAGAAAAACTCCCCAAGGTAGTAGGGGGCAATCAGTTAAAAAGCAGTCTAAGCTTTATTCAAGAAAACTGGAGTCAATTTTTAAAACTGGTTAAAGATAAGAATCCCAGTCTGGAAGCTTTGCTTAAAGCCGGCAATCCTCTGGAGGTAAGCGAAGATATTCTGACAGTTGAAGTATTGTATCCATTTCATAAAGACAAACTTGAAAATAAAGAGTTTTTACAAACAGTTGAAGCCATGTTAGAAAGCTTGACCGGAAGCAATTTAAAGATAAAATATATTTTAGCCAATAAAGGAGGTGATTAGGATGTTTGATAAAGTTAAACAGTTGGGAAAATTAAAACAGCTGAGAGATCAGGCTGTTAAACTGCAGAAAGCTTTAGCTCAGGAAGAGATTGATTATGAGGATAAGGGAGTTAAAGTAGTTATTACTGGAGATCAGAATATTAAATCTTTGGAGATTGACGGCGAGCAGAATCAGAAAATAGTTGATGTTTTAAACAAGGCTTTGAAAAAATCACAGAAGGTAGCGGCAAAAAAAATGCAGGAGATGGGAGGAGGCTTGACCGGCCTTCTGGGAGGCTAATGATTATTGTAGCTGGTTCCTTAGCTTTTGATCAAGTGATGAACTTTCCCGGGTTTTTTAAAGATCATATTTTGCCCGAGAAGGTTCATCTTTTAAATTTGTCTTTTTTAACTACAAGACTTAATAAAAATTATGGCGGTACGGCCGCTAATATTGCTTATAATTTGTCTTGTTTGGGATTAAAAACAGCTATTTTAGCTACGGCTGGCAAGGATTTTTCCTCTTACCGCCGGTTTTTAACCCAGTCAGGTATTAATACTGATTTTATTAAAACCATTAAATCGGATTATACTTCTAACTACTTTGCCATTGTTGACAAACTAGATAATCAGATGGGCGGATTTTATGCTGGAGCTATGAGCAAAGCTAAGACCTTATCTTTAAAAACAGTTAAAAATAAAGGTATTAAGCCTTCCTTTGTTATTATTTCTCCTACTCAGCCCGAGGCAATGGTTAAACTGGCTCTAGAGTGTCAGGAATTGGGAACTCCTTACCTATTTGATCCAGGTATGCAGCTACCC
>DBQG01000045.1:4970-10275 GCA_002305125.1 Patescibacteria group bacterium UBA1400
GGATTTATGGCCGGTTTTTTAAATGGCTTTGATCTGCAGACCTGCGGTCAGATGGGATCGCTTACAGCTTCTTATACAGTGGCAAAAAAAGGAACGACCACTCATAAGTTTACCAGGAAAAATTTTGTCAAAAAGTATACAATGGAATTTGGCAAAAAACTGATGTTTTAAAATTAAAGGCACACTTTTTAAAGTTTAAAAAATTAAAAAAATAGTAAACAAGAAATTTTAAAGGAGAAATATGGTTAATTATGATGTTGCAGATTTATCTTTAGCAAAAAAAGGTAAGTTAAAAATTCAGTGGGCTGAACAGCAAATGCAAGTTTTGGACCTAATTAAAAAGAGATTTGGCAAAAATAAAACTTTAAAGGGGTTAGGTATTGCCGCCTGTCTTCATGTTACCTCAGAAACAGCTAATCTTATGATTGCCTTGAAAGAAGCTGGAGCGAAAGTGTTTTTATCTGCCTCAAATCCTTTATCGACCCAGGACGAGGTGGCAGCTTCTCTGGTTAAAGATTTTAATATTCCCGTATTTGCTAAAAATGGTGAGGATAATAAAACTTATTATAAACACCTTAATCAGGTGCTTGATTTTAAACCTCAGGTTACGCTTGATGATGGTGGAGATTTGATAAGTTTACTTCATAAATCAAGAAAACAGCAAATGTCAGCAATGATCGGTTCCTGTGAGGAAACAACTACGGGAGTAATAAGGTTAAGGGCAATGGAAAAAGACGGTGAACTTAAACTGCCGGTTATAGCTGTTAATGATAGTCAGACCAAGATGTTTTTTGATAACCGTTATGGTACCGGACAATCAACCATAGACGGAATTCTGAGGGCAACTAACCTGCTTTTGGCGGGAAAAAACTTCATTGTTTGTGGTTATGGATGGTGCGGACGGGGAATTGCCAAAAGAGCTTCGGGTATGGGCAGCAGAGTCGTAGTGTGCGAAACTGATCCGGTTAAAGCCTTGGAAGCATATATGGATGGCTTTGCTGTTATGTCTTTAACCCGGGCAGCTAAAATCGGTGACATTTTTGTTACGGCTACAGGCAATAAACACGTAATAGATGAGCAGCATCTCAAACTTATGAAGGACGGAGCTGTGCTTGCCAACAGCGGTCATTTTAATGTTGAAATTAATACTAAGGCTTTGGTGAAGATGTCTGGTTCCCGCCAGGAAATTAGAAATAACTTAGTTGAGTATAAAATTAAAACAAGTGGTGGATTTAAAAAGATTTACCTTTTGGCCGAAGGAAGACTGGTTAATCTGGCTAGCGCCGAAGGTCATCCGGCTGAAGTAATGGATATGTCCTTTGCCAATCAGGCTTTGGCAGTGGAGTATTTGCTGGAAAATAAAGGCAAACTTAAGAATGGAGTTTATGTTTTACCTAAGGCTTTGGATCAAAAAGTAGCGGGTTTAAAGCTTAAGAGTCTGGGAGTGGAAATTGATAAACTGACATTAGAGCAAGGTAAATATCTTTCCTCTTGGAAAGAAGGAACATAATCTCTTTTTTTCCCTGATTCTTGCTGTTATAATCTAATAATGAAAATAGCCAAGCCGATTCAGAATTTAATTGAAGCTTTTGAAAAACTGCCGGGCATCGGTCCTAAAACAGCTCAGAGACTGACTTTTTATCTTCTGCATGTACCCCAGACTCAGCTTGATGAATTTTCCCAAAGTTTGAGCAAGCTTAAAACTGAGACAAAAACCTGCTCTCTCTGTTTTAACATTTCTCAGAATGACCCTTGTTTTATTTGTTCCAGTCCACAAAGAGACAAAACAAAAATTTGTGTGGTGGAACAGCCTTTGGACATTCTAACGCTTGAAAGGGGAGGGTTTTATAAGGGTCTTTACCATGTTTTACACGGAGTAATAAATCCTTTGGAAAATATTGGACCCGAACATCTTCATATTTATGATCTTTTACCCAGATTAAATAATGGAGTTAAGGAGCTTATTATTGCCACCAATCCCACGATGGAAGGCGAAGCTACGGCGATGTATCTTTCCCGTCAGATTAAAAGCAAGCCGGAAAGCAACGGTCTTATTATTACCAGAATTGGCAGAGGACTACCAACCGGAGCAGATATAGAGTATGCGGATGAGTTAACTTTAAACAAAGCCTTTGAGGGTAGGGTTAATTTTTAAACAAAAAGATAGTAGTCAAAATAACAGGAAAAATTTCTTCTGGCTTCTTGAATAGAGTTAAGAAGAATGATTATAAACTTTTAATCAGATAAACCTAAAGCTAGGACAATCAGGATTTTAAATTTGAATTAAAGTAATTGCTGTTAAACTGTTATGAAAAAACTTAAATTAGCTTGCATTGGTAATTTTGGTTTGGATGTAATTAAGTTTAAAAATAAAGATAAAAAAATCATTGGTGGTTCAGGATTCCGTTTTGCTGCCACCCTGGCCTTGTTTAAACAGTCTCTTTTTTTGTTTACTAATACTGGCAAGAAAGAAGAAATTGATAAAGCCCTAAAAATACTTAAAAAAAATAAAGTTACTGTTATTAACGCCAATAGTACAAAAACACCTCTTTTTACTACTATTTATGATTATAAACATCAGGTAAAAACTTTTAAGTTTATAAATGAAAAAGATAATAACAGAGCGCTTGCAAAAATTATCTGTAAATCTCAGCTGTCTTCTTTTGATTGGCTTCATATCTGCCCCCTGAGTATTAATTTAGTTAAAGGAATTTTAAAAAAGAAAAACAATGAAGCAATTGTTTCTTTGCAGCTTCACTTAAGCCAATTTGATAAAAAATCTTTTAAAAGTTGGGAGAAAATCTTAGGGGAAATCGACTACTTATTTGCCAGTATAGAGGATTTTTCTTTTTTAGGCCAAAAACAAATGATTAGCTTTAAAAGTTTGTCGGAAAAAATTAAAAAGACTCTTTTTATAACTTGTGGAAAAAAGGGAGTTTTGCTTTTTACAAAAGGTAAGAGAGGTGATAAAATACATTCTTTAGTGACAAGAAAAATTGAAGATACAACCGGAGCAGGAGATGTTTTTGCGGCCGGAACAGTACTTGGCCTTATTCATTTTAAAAAAATGATTAATGCCACAAGGTTAGGAGTTTTGCTATCAGCATTGAGTTTATCAGGGTGGGGAAATGAAAACTTATTTAATATTTTAAAAAATGAAAACTAAAAACAGTCTTAACTTTCCAGATAATTTTCAACCCATTAATGTCAGCTGGCATATAACTTTTAAGTGCAACTATGACTGTCAATTTTGTTTTAGGCCCAACTTTGGGCAGGAATGTTCTTTTGAGGAAGCTAAAAAGATTATTGACAAACTAGCCAAGGCTGGTTTAAAAAAAATATCCTGGGGAGGCGGAGAGCCCTTGTTGTGGCCAAGGATTTTTGATCTTATTAAATATACTAAATCACTGGGTATTACCACCATGATTATTACTAATGGAGAGCTTTTAAATTTTGAAAAGATCAGAAAAATGGAAAAGGTTTTGGATTGGTTAAATCTTCCTCTAGATGGTTCTTGCGACAAGGTTCAGGATTTAATGACTAGAAAAGAAGGACATTTTTCCAGAACAATGAAGGTTATTGATTATATTAATAATAATAAACTTGATATTAAACTGAAGATTAATACGGTAGCTTCAAAATTGAACAAAGACGATATTATTAATATTGCCACAATTATTAAAAAAGAGAAAATTAAAAGATGGAAGATTTTTCAGTTCTATCCTATAAGGCAAACAGGAGCTAAAAACTCTAAGATATTTTCTATTAAGGAAAGTGACTTTTTAAGGATAAAAGAAGAAGTTTTACCCTTATTTGAGAATTCAAAGCAAATGGTTGTTTTTGAAACTAACCAGGATATGGAGAGATCTTATTTTGCCATTGCTCCCAGTGGAAAGGTTTATGTTAGTCATGGAGAGAAAGATTATATTGTAGGTGATCTTAAGGTTGATTCAGTGGAAAAAATATGGCAGAATAAACTTATTGATAAAGTTAAATTTTGGGAAAGAAGTAAATGGATTTTTAATGCTTCTTCCTAAAGTTTAAACAAAAGGAGATATATGAAAGTATACTTCACTGCCTCAATGTCGGGTAAAGAAGAGTTAGGCTCTCATTACCAGAAAATTGTAGATACTTTGCAGGAAATGGGACACAACGTTATTGCTGATCATGTCTTAGGAGTTGATGCAAAAGACTTAAAGGAGGAGAGTAAGGAAGAAAGAGAAAAACACTTCCATAAAGTTAAGAAATGGATTAGCGGTGCAGAAATAATGGTAGCTGAGGTGTCTCACTCAAGTACAAACGTGGGTTATGAAATCTCTTTAGCTCTTGAAAGGGAGAAGCCTGTTTTAGCTCTTTATGTAAAAGATAAGGTTCCTGTTCTTTTAGTGGGAATTGCCTATGATCGTTTAGCTTTGGTTCCTTATGAAATGGAAGGACTTAAAGCTACGCTTGAGAGCAATGTTGATGATTTAAAAGAGCAAATGGATGTTAGGTTTAACTTTTTTATTTCTCCAAAAATTGGTTCCTATCTTGACTGGATAGCTAAACACAGAAGAACTCCCAGAGCTGTGTTCTTGCGTCGGTTGATTGAGGAGCATATGCAGAAAAACAAAGAATATAAAGAATAGTAGTAGAGGAGAAGCAAGCTTTGCTGCCTTTTTGCTTTAAAGCCTTGCTTTTATTTCATGAAAGTATATTTTTCATCATCTTTACGTGCCAAAAAACTCTACCAGAAAGAGTTTGAGTTAATCTATAAAACCATTAAAAACCTTGATTATAAACATACCAGTGATTTTCTGCTGGAAGCTGATCCGGCGGATTACTACAAGAGAAAGACAGGGGCGGATTTTAATAAATTCTATAAAAAACTGGTCCAGCAGCTGAAAAAAGCCGACATTTGTGTTTTTGAAGTTACTCTTCACAGTTTGGGCATAGGTTATTGTGTTAATCTGGCTCTAGAGATGGGTAAGCCTGTTGTGCTTTTATTTCAAAAAGACTCAAACCCTCTTTTCTTTAAAGGAATAAAGTCAGATAAGCTGCAGATGTATGAATACAGCCTTGGAGATTTAAAAGAGATTTTAGAATCAGCTTTAGAGATGGCTAAAGAAGTATTAGATATAAGATTTACCTTTTTTATTGATCCTAAAATCAATAACTTTTTAGCCTGGGTTAAAAAAACCAAAAAAACACCAAGATCTGTTTACTTAAGAAAATTGATTGAAGAAGCTATGAAAAAAGAGAACTATAGTAAATAATCTTCCTGGATACATATTTTATGTTCATATTTGTTATGAATTGATCTTGC
>DBQG01000045.1:10393-14894 GCA_002305125.1 Patescibacteria group bacterium UBA1400
AAAGGGGACGAAACGGCAAGGGGGAGCCTGTACCGTTTCGTTGAGCCATAATATACAATAATCAATATTTTTTGTCAAGAAAATTTTTTGAAAAAATAGCCTGGGCATTGGTTATTAACAATACTTTAGCGGTTATAATTCTTTTTGGTCTTATAATCCTCCTTTAACCTCTTTTTTAAGGTTGGTTTGAATTTTACCTCTAATAATTTATGTTACTGAACATTTTGTATTTACAGCCCCTTTTTTTAAATGATAAGATAAGCGTATGACTAATAATTTAGGTGGTGAAGTTATCGGTGAACTGCTGGAAACAGGTAAGGCCGTGGTTAAGCAGGCTCAACAGATTTCTCCAGGCAAAATTGTTAAAACAGCTGCAGAGCAGGTAACTAAAGCCTCTGGGGGTTCTGATGTACCTCCGGGGCTGGAAGATTTAAAAGGGAAAAAAGTAACTTCTACTCAGCTTCAGCAGATGAAGCAAAATGATGCTGGCAAACAGAAGCAGGAAATTAATTCCACCAGAATCGCTTTAAACAGGCTTATAATGCAGCGATATAGACAGATGCAGCAGGATGTTTTAAAAGAAGGTAAAGAAAGGGAACAAGAGGAGATGCAAAAAAAACAGGAAGAAGTTCAAGAGTTACAGCAAAAGAAGATAGAAGAGGAGCAAAATGCCGGCTCTGTTGCTTTGCCTAAAGGCAAGGGAGGTAAAGGCATTGGCATTTTTGCCAAACAAAAAAAAGGAAGCAGAGAAACTAAATTAGGAAAAATGGGATGAAGCTTTATCTTTACAATACTCAAGGAAAGAGCAAACAGGAGTTTAAGCCTCAGAGCAAAAGTGGGGTTAAAGTTTATATGTGCGGACCAACGGTTTATTGGTATCCCCATATTGGCAATCTGCGTACTTATGTTAATAATGATATTTTGCTTAGAGTTTTAAGATATAACGGCTTTAAAGTTAAAACAGTGATGAATATTACTGACGTGGGGCATTTGGTTGGTGACCGGGATATGGGAGAAGACAAGATGGAAAAGGCGGCCAGAGAAAAGAAAGTTAACATTTGGGATATTGCTAAAAAATATACGAATTATTTCTGGTATGCTACCGGAGCTTTAAATATTAAAAAGCCGGATATTGTTTGTAAAGCTACTGATTATATCAAGCCTATGATAAGTCTGGTGGAGAAATTAGAGCAAAAAGGCTATACCTATAAAACCAAAGACGGTATTTATTTTGATACTTCAAAGTTTAAAGATTATGGTAAACTGGCAAGCTTGGATGTTGAAGGCTTGCAGGAGGGTGCCAGAGTTGAGGCTAATCCGGAAAAGAAAAATCCAACTGATTTTGCTCTTTGGAAGTTTGCCAAAAAAGGGGAACAAAGGCAAATGGAGTGGTCTTCTCCTTGGGGTCAGCACTCTTTTCCCGGCTGGCATATTGAATGTAGTGCTATGGCGATGGAAACTTTGGGAGAAAGTCTGGATATTCATACCGGCGGTATTGAACATATTCCAGTTCACCATACCAATGAAATTGCTCAATCCGAAGCAGCTACCGGAAAAAAATTTGTTAACTTCTGGTTTCACTCCAATCATTTGCTTGTAGATGGTCGGAAGATGAGTAAGAGCCTAAAAAATATCTTTATTCTTGATGATCTTCTGAAAAAAGGTTTTGATCCTTTGGCTTTAAGATATTTTTACTTATCAGCCCACTACAGAAGTAAGCTTAACTTTACCTGGAAAGCCTTAAGCGGAGCCCAAAAGGCCTTAGACAACTTAAGGAAGCTTATAAAAGAGGAGGCAGGATTATTGGGGGACAGTAACATAAAAATAAAAGAGTTAAAAGACAAGTTTTTAGAGGCCCTAAATGATGACTTAAACACGTCTCAGGCTTTAGCAGTAGTTTGGGAGGTAGCGAAATCTGGTTTGCCTTTAGAAAAAAAATTAACCTTAATAAAAGAATGGGATCAAGTATTGGGGTTGGATCTTTTGAAAGATAAGAAGCAGGAGGAGGTACCGGTTGCAGTTTTAAATCTGGTTAAACAAAGAGAAGAAGCCAGAAAAAACAAGCAATGGCAGGAAGCAGACAAATTAAGGAAAAAAATTGAAGAGCTAGGATGGCAGGCAGAAGACACCTCTAAAGGAACAAAGGTTAGTAAACTTTAAAAAACTAATATAAATATATTAGTTAACTTAACCCATCCAGATAAATTAAGTTTACGGTTCTTTTTCTTTTAATAAAGCCTTAACTATTAGTCTTTCCTGATCAAAAGCCCCCTGGCAGGTAAAAAGAGTTAAGGTGTTGGGAGTCTCTGATTTAAGCTGCCAAACCTCCGAAGGCTTGGCTTTTTTTAGTTCTCTAACTTCATAAACAAACTCTTTTTCATTCTGGGTTTTGACAATAATCTGGTCACCTGTTTTTAAATATTTTAAGTTCTGTAATAGGTTTAAATAGTTGTGTCCATATAAAACCGTGTTATAACCTTCTCCAGGCAGACCACTGGTATCCAAGAACATAACGGCATTTTCAAGTAAAATCCAGTTATCTTCTTTAAAACCTCCAGGCTGAACAGGAAGATTAAGTTTAAACCTGGGAATATTAATTTCGGCTGGCAGACTGTATTGGGCTTCAATAGAGAGGCTTGGAGATGGATTTGGGAATGGGGAAGGAGAGAGAGGGGAAAGATTTTTTTTAAAGTTTAAAAGACTAAAACTTAAAAAAATAACAAGACCCCCAAAAAATAAAATCTTGGGGGTAATTATTAATTTTTGTTTAACAAAGGTTTTTTTAAGCTTTAAAGCTTTTTTAAAACTTTTATTTATTAGTTTATTTATTCTTTTTACCATAAAGGGAAACAGCAATGGTACTTAAAGTTAAACCCAACAATTGACCTAAGTTTAAAATATTTCCCATGAGATTTCCAGTTCCAGCCATGGTAGAGGCTCCCAATACTTCTCCTTGTTTTTCCTGAGTAGTATTGGAGGGACCGCCTACGCTTTTATTGTCATCGTTATTGTCATCATCATCGTCATCGTCGTCATCGTCATTATGACTGGCGGATGGTGATGGGCTGGATGAGCTTGAAGCAGATGGTGAAGGACTGGCTGATGCACTTGGTGAAGGGCTGAATGATTCAGATGGTGAAGGACTGGCTGATGCACTTGGTGAAGGAGAGGTTTCAGGATCTCCGGCCACAAACTCTACATGGGAAATACCCTTGCACTCATTGCTGTCTTCAGTTCTGATGACAGTTACAGTTTGGGTGCCAAGACCAGTTATAGAATAACAACCACCAGAAACATCCTCAGTAAAAAGATAACAAGAAGTACTTGATTTAATATAAAGAAAATCAATAATCTGGCCATCTGGAGCAGTGGCAGTGTATGGACCATTTGGTCCTGCTTGCATTTTAAAGCAACCTTCTTCCCAACCCTCACATTTACTATAACATTGCCCGGTTGGACCTGGGCTTACACTAGGAGAAGGTGATGCTTCTTGGCTAGGGGAGGGACTGGCTGATTCCTGAGGTGAGGCAGAGGCTTCTATTTCAGACTGAGCCATAACTTTTATGGTTTGTGCAGGCAGTAAAACTAAACTGATTAATGCTATAGTTCCTATAGCAAAATATCTTAATTGTTTCATTTTTTCCTTTCTTTTAAAAAAGACCTGTTACACAACTAATGTGTAACAGTAAATACAGTCTTTTAAGTTCCATTTGTAAACTTTTTATTGTTTATTATTTATTTCTTACCAAACTTTTACCTTGTTCTTATGATTGACTGATAAATTAAGAAAAAGAAACAAAGATAAAGAAAAAAACAGAGAAGGGAGGTGAGAAAAAAATGGCAGTAGAAGACAAACCAAAAAAGTCCAATGTTTTATGGTGGGTAATCGGAGCCATAGTTTTGTTGATTATTCTGGCGGCGGTGGCAATGAGTTCTGACTCTTTTAATACCCAAGTAACTACTCAGGAGGAAGTAACTCCCTCCACTCCTATAGTAGATAATATAGATGAAGAGCTTTCTCCTCAGGCAAGCATAGAGGGAATAATGTCAATAGAAGATTTAACAGAAAACCCGGAACAATATGTGGGACAAACAGTAACAGTTAGGGCGGAAGTTGAGGATTGGTTGGCTCCCAGAGTTTTTACACTTGATGCTCCTGGCATAATTGGTGATCAGCTTCTGGTAATTACCGATGATCCTAATAATGTTTTTGAAGATCAGGATGTGTTTGGAGATGATATTTGGGAAGTAGAAGGAATTTTATATAGGGATTTAGTAATAGATGATGTTACGTCCCAATATGATTTAGACATGGATCAAGAGGATATGCTGATGGATTTTGAAGATGGTTATTATTTAGTAGCAGATAGGGTAGAGATGGTGGAAGATGGAATGATGAATGATCAAGAATAACAAAAGAAAAAAGAAAACAAAAAAACCAGTTAAAGAAAAAGTTTTTAAAAGCCTTTCCTAAAAAGAAAGGCTCTTTTTCAATAAAAAA
>DBQG01000033.1:0-1699 GCA_002305125.1 Patescibacteria group bacterium UBA1400
AGCTGAAGAAATCCGGCTTCAGCCGCCATGGAGGTTAACTGGTAAATACCAACCGGTCCTGCAACTTGAGGAGCAACACCGGAAAAAAGCTGCCTAATCATTAATGCCAACCCTCCCAAAATAGTTGCCCCCCAAACAAAAGCTTCTTTTAATCCAGCCCAGGCACCCAGAAAAGGCATTTGCCACCAACTGTAGAATTTATTTTCCGTATCAGTAATAACAATTCCCAACCTTCCCTCTCCTTCAGGAGGATTTTCTCTAACTAAAACTTCAAACTCTCCTTTTTGGGCTTCTAAAGTAACCGTTTGCCCCTTTTGCTCTTCGATTAACGCAGCAAACTTGGCCAAACTTTCCGTTCTTTGACCGTTTACTCCATAAATCTTATCTGCCCCTCTTAATCCTGCCTGATAAGCCGGAGACTCCGATACTACATCCACAACTTTAACATAATCTAAAGGCGTTGGAATACCAAGGCGTGAATAAATAAAAGTGAAACAAACTACTCCCAATAAAAAGTTTCCGATAACTCCCGCCAACAGGACCATAGTTTTGGTCTTCTTGCTTTGAGTAAAAAAGGCTCTTTTCTGTTTTTGTTTGCTCAAAGTTTTTTTGTCCAAAGTTTCCTGACCAAACAACCTGACAAAACCGCCGAAAGGAATAAGATTTAAAGAATATACTGTTTCCCCTACCTTAATACCAAAAACCTTGGGAGGATAACCAAAGCCAAACTCCTCAACCAAAATACCGGCTTTTTTTGCAGCCAGAAAATGGCCCAATTCATGAACAAAAACAAGAAGGGAAAGAACAATTAAAAATATAAATCCTGGGGCAATCATTAGATTGTCATCAACTCCTCTTCTTTGATTTTTCCTAATTCGTCAAGCTGTTTGTGGTAGTTATCAACAAGCTCCTGAAGCTCTTCTGTTTTTTGTTTAACATCGTCTTCGGAAACGCCCGGCTCACCCTCCTTGGCTTCAATCCCAGATTTAGCATCGTTTCTTACCTGTCTTATCATTTTTTTACCAGATTCAATCTTTTGAAATACAAGTTTAACCAAATCTTTTCTTGTTTCTTCGGTTAGGGGAGGAATTTTAACTCTGATAATATCTCCCTCATTGACAGGGTTAATATTTAACTCACTAATACTTAAGGCTTTTTCAATATCTTTTAAAACTGATTTGTCCCAAGGACTAATGACCAGAGAATGAGGATCCGGAGCCGTAATTGAAGCCAGCTCTTTTAAACTCATATTAGAGTTGTAGGCAACCACTCTGACATCTTCAACTAAACTGGGCTTAGCCCTACCTGTTTTAACCCCCTTCAAATCATCAGCTACAAGACTTACAACTTCTTTAAGCTGGGATTCAGCTTGAGTTAAAATGGTATGCATTTAAGCCTCCAGTCTTTTAAAATCTTCTATTTTGATATTTTCTTTAATTTTACCGATAGCCTCTTTAACAAGATCTTTAATCTTAACCTTAGGATCTCTAATATAATCCTGATCCAGAAGCTGATCAACATCTTTAGGCTTCATGGCTGCCACCTGCATGGCAATTTCATGAGCCAGTTTCTGAAAATCTTTATTTCTGGCTACAAAGTCAGTTTCGCAGGAAAGTTTGACTAAAGCTCCAACTTGAGAACCGGCATGAATATAGGCATCAATATAACCTACCGCCGTCGCCCTATCAGCTTTTTTAGC
>DBQG01000033.1:1822-13128 GCA_002305125.1 Patescibacteria group bacterium UBA1400
TTTCTTTTTTTGGTTCTGCATTTACAGCTTTTGCCGCCTCTTCAGGCTGTTTTTTATTCTGCAGTTCAAGCCCTTGAGCTACAGCTTTAGCAAAAGTTTCCACTAAAACTTTTATAGACCTGACGGCATCATCATTTCCGGGAATTACATAATCAACCAAATCAGGGTCGGCGTTACTGTCAACAATAGCAAAAGTTGTGATTCCTTTTTGTTCAGCCTCATTTAAAGCCGACTGCTCTCTATGAGAGTCAACAATAAACAAAGCATCGGGTTCTTTTTTAAGGCCAATCACTCCGCCAAACAGCTTCCTTAACCTGTTAATTTCCCTCTGGATTAAAATGTTTTCTTTTTTGGTGTATTTTTTATACTCTCCGGACTTTGTCTTCTCCTCCATGTCTTTAAGCTTATCAATACTCTTTTTAATCTGCGGCCAGTTAGTTACCGTTCCCCCCAGCCAGCGGTAAGTTACGTAAGGAACGCCTATTTTTTCCGCTTCTTCCCTGACAATTGCCTCTGCTTGTCGCTTGGTACCTACAAAAACAATTACTTTGCCTGAAGCTACAAGATCGCGAGCTGCCTGGCAAGCTTCCTCAAGTTTTTTAGCTGTTACTGCCAAATCAAACACATGAATTCCATCCTTACTTTTCCATATATAAGGCTCCATTTTGGGATTCCAACGTTTAGCCTGGTGTCCAAAATGACACCCAGCCTCAAGCAAAGACTGTAAAGACACAGAAAAACCAGACTCCTGTAAATCAGTTTTTTTCATTTTTCTCCTTTTTCCTCCACCCAGCCAGAAGCTCTCAGGAGAACAACTGGGTGTGCGTATTTAAAATTTTTAATATCTTTATTGTAACATAAAAAACCAACAGCAACAATAATTTACGATACGTTTTTGAATTAGTTTAAGAACTAAGTTTTGCCATCAAAGAAGGAAAGGTAACAGAATTAAATAATTGATATTTACTATCAGCTGGATTTTCTCCCTGCCAATACCTCCTATTAGGATCAACAAGTTTTGCCCTTGCTATATAATTATCAGCTGTCATGGCAGCTAAAGCTCTTTCAAAAAAATCTCTCCTCCAACTACCTCCGTCCATATTGCCCGGTATTTCATGATAGTTTACTTCCCTACCTGCCCAAGCAAATTCCTGAGGAGAAGAAAGCCATTCAATTCCACTCATGGGATAGTCAAAAATTGCGCTATTAGGTTTTAAAATTTGGGCCATTTTTGATCTATCCATAGTGGCAAGCTGTGTTTCCGGACCCTTATCCTCCAGTGCACCCAAAAAGGCCACCAATCCTAAATGAAAACCTTTAGAAGCTTGGTCAATCCACCAACGCCAACTGGTCCCATATTTTTCTTCAAGCTCTGCAACTCCAATACCATTAACCTCTTTTACTTTCCCTCTCATAATTAAAGAACAGATGTCAATTCCTCCAGGAGCACCAGCATAAAGACTAGCATTACCAACAATGTGATCAACTTCCTCTTTTGTTAAAGATGCTAAAACCATCTCATCAAAAACAGTAAAGTTTATACATGCTCCCAATTCAGGAGAAAAGAAAAAACCACCGCTTTCAAGAATAATGGTTTTATCTTCACCATCCTTACCACATAAGTTTTCTCTGACCGCTTTTTCCATCAAATCAGCACCACCACCAACTTTAGTTATTATTTTCCCTTTAGGATGTTGAGGGGTAGCTGGTAACCGATAACGAGCATCACAAGTATAAACTAAACCTACCCTGCCGGCACGGGCCAATAAACTATCAGCAGTTAAAATGGCATTATCAAGTTTTTGAGGTGTTAACTTGAAGCCTGATTCTGTTTCCTCAAGTGTTCCTTGAGCAAAAACTAAGCGACCTTTTCCAGCCTGGGGGATTATTTCCATGGCTTTTTCAAAGGAAATAAGACCAGCTGGATATGCTTGATTCTCTTCTCCTCTAGAAGCTGTAAAGTAAATAAGAGAGTCGTCTGCTAAAGCTTCTACTGCAAACAAGGCTCTTACAATTCTTTCTACCTTGTTTACAGCTGAAGTTCCAATAAGTCTTAATGAATCAGCAGTACTTTCTAAGCGACCACTTCCCCGCTGCCACTCCGGCAAAGTATGTCCTTGTTCCAATTTGGGGAATAAATCAGCAATCTGTGGATACTCATAAATGAATTGAAAATATTCTTCTACCGCCCCCCAAGGATTAGGTCCCCATTCACCACCTATCTGACGATATTCAGGCCCTGATGACATATTTATTTTTTATCTTTTTTATAACTTCTTTATGAATTTCCTGCTTAGTTTTAAGGTTACCTTTTTTATCAAGGCAGTCTATCTTTATCCAGTGATTATATCGTTTGACCAGCCTTAAGTAAACCCTCTCTACCCTCTGTAAATAACTTAAGTTTTCTTCATGAAGGTCAAGTTTGCTTTTGTTACCAATATATTTTCTCTTTCCCTTTCCCAAAACCAATCTTTGTCCCAAATCAGCCGGAACAGAAAGATAAATAAGTTTATCCTCCCAGGGACAACCATAAACTTCCTGTTCCAATTTTCTAATCCAGTTGATGATTTTATCCTGATCCTTTTTACTCTTAAACTTGCCTGCCATAAAAGCCAGGGAAGAAGAAGTATAGCGGTTGGCAAGCAGGATTTTGCCCTGGTTTAAAGCTTTTTCCATTTTTTCTTTGGCTTGCCACCTGTCACCGGCATAAGTTAAAGATGCCAAGTAGGGATTAGTTTCCTTAAGACTGCCAAACTCACCCTTTAAGTATTTGGCTACTGTTTGTCCAAAAAAGGTCTTGTAATACTGGGGAAAATCAACTGTTTCTACTTTAATCTTTTTTTGCTTAAAATAATCCACCAGAAGTTTTAACTGGGTGGTTTTTCCGGACCCATCAAGGCCATCTATAACTATAAACCTGCCTTTTTTCATAAAAATAATTCTACCACATTTAAAGGCGAAGGAAAGCAAAGATCGGCCTCTTGACTCTCTCCCCTAACCAAGCAGGTTCTTATACCTAAACTTTTAGGAGGAAGAATGTCTTTTGTTACAGAATCACCTATATATAAAACCTTGGAGGCAGGAACTTTTGTCTGTTTTAGCATAATTTGAAAAATTTTTATATCAGGCTTAAAAATATTGTAATCAAAAGAAGAAAGTATAAAAGAAAAAGTTGTCTGATCAATACCAAGGCTTGTAAGTTTTCTGATTAAAGTTTTTTTATCATTATTAGACATTATCCCCTGTTTTAAAGATATTTTTTTTAACTCCCTGTTTAATCTTGCTGCCTTTGGCATCAGATTTTCAAGATCAAGCCGACTATAAACCTTCAAGCTATTAAATTCAGGAGGGTCAATGCCAAATGACCTTAAAGTAACACTAAAACCATTTAAACTTTTATGTCTTTGCCAAAACCTTTGCTTTGCTTCAGCCAAAGACATTCCCCAAACTTCCTGTAAACCTTTAAAAAAAAGTTTTTGAAACTGGTTTTCATATTTTTTAGCCTTTTTAAAATCATAAAAAGTGCCATCTACATCCCAAACTAAATATTTGATATCTTTTAACCAGCTAATTTTTTTATTTTTTAGATTCTGCATTGTTGTTAATAAAAAAAACAAAAGGCGCATCACCTTTTTTGGGCCAATTAACCTCGCCCTTTTTAATCTTTTCCTGATAATATAAAATTGCTTTTAGTCCTGGTTCATACAAATTATCTTTTTTTCTCAAAGCTTCTCTTGCTTTTACTCTTTTTAAAATAATGTCCATATCTGTTTGCACAAACACAAGACCCAAATTGCCGGCAACTTTTTTAGATAATCTAGTTGCCCAATTTTTTCTTCTTGTATTTAAAAAAGTAGCATCAAGCACAACTTTCTTCCCTTTTAAAACATATTTATTAGTTTTTTGCCAAAGTTTTTGGTAAACCTTGGCAAATCCTTTTTTATCCATCCTATCAAAGGAAAATAAGTTATCATAATCAAAACCTAAGTCATAAGGCATAACCTCGTGCCACCTAACTCCGTCCGAAGACAGATAAACAGCGCCTAAAAACTGAGCCAGCTTTTTAGCAATAAAGCTTTTTCCGGAACCAACCATGCCACACATCATCACAACCTGAAGGCTTTTTAAAATTTTTAGTTCTTTAGAAGTAAAAAACCGTTCTAACATCTTTTTTGATCATATAATAAGTTACTAAAAAACAAAACTAAGAAAAAAATATAACTTCTCCCGTACTACTATCCCTTACCCTCTCCTTATCCCACTCAAGTTCAGGAGCTAAATCAAAAGCTTTGTGCAAATATTTTTCGGCCATATTTAAATATTTTTTAGCATCATTAAGTCTGTCAGAATTTTCTCCTGCCTCAAGCAAAGCCACTTTAGCTTCAACCCAGGCTCTATAGTTTAAATAAAACCAGAAAAGGGGTTGCTTAAGCAAGGAACCGTTAGCGTCTGCCAATTTGTTGTCGTACTCTTCTGCCACTATTTTTAGCCAAGAATTAAACTCTTGAGTTCTTTCAAAATCAAAATTAAGCAAAAAGTAAGCAATTTCTGAACGAAGATCTCCGCAACTCCAGTCGTCCCTGAAAGCAATAGCATCAAGAAAGTAAACCTCTCCGGCCCTACCTATACTGCCGTCAGAAACAAAACAGTTGGTAAGCTTTGTATCTCCATGAGCATTTTTAACCATTCCTAATTCAATTGCCCTGGTAAAATCACCAACCCTTTCATCTAAAAATTCTCTTTCCCTTTCCCTTAATAACTCCACTTGAATTTGTAAAGCTACAGCTTCCCCCTCTCCATTAAAAAGCCCTCCTCCTTCTATTAAATGTAAAATTAAACCCAAATCAGGCTCCATTACCCTAGCTTTAAAATGGTTAGCCTCTCCCCTTTGACTCGCATCTTCAGTAACTTCAAGACTACGATGATAGTCAATTATCATCCCTACAGCTGTTTGTACTGTCTCAGCTGAAAGATCACCTCTTTTAAGCACTTTATCCATTCGTTGCTTGTCCGGAAATCTAACCATTTTTAGGGCGCAATCAGGTCCTGTTTCTTCAGCATAAACATTACAAATACCTTGATAGGGATCAATGGAGTTTCCTCTATTGATACCATGGGTGTTATCACCCTTTTGCATCTCACCCAACAAAGCATTAAACCGAGCAGTATAAGCTTTTAAACCTATTAAAGGATGGTTGTGATTACTTAAAACTTTAAAAACATTTCTGGGCTCATCTCTAAAGAAAAGGTGACTAACAGAAGTTTGAATCACTTCTTCTACTCCAGTAAGTGTTTCCGGACATAAATTTGGCAATACTTTTAGTTCTAATCTTTCTGCCATAAAAAACCTGCCTTAAAAGGCAGGAATAGTATTTTTTTCATTTTTATTTCTTCAGCTCAAACTCCTGAGAAAGCCGGCTGACTACCGGTCCATCCTGATGAACATACTTAGCGCTCTTTTTTTTGTAATAAGGAACCTGAGCTTTGTTGGTTAACTCTTCAAACGTCAAAGAACAAATCCTGGTGCCGGGATACAAAGCCACGGCCATTTTACCCAAATTACCCAGCTCTAAAACCACCTTACCTTGCCAGCCGGGATCAAATACAGAAGCTGTGGAATGTACCACAATGCCCAGCCTGCCAATACTACTCCTACCCTCAAGTCTGGCTAAAAGATCATCTGCCAGAGTTAAACTCTCTATAGTGGAAGCCAGGACAAACTCCTGAGGTTGAATAATAAAAGCCTTACCATCTTCTATATTAATCTGCCTGGTTAACTCATCCAAAACATTTTTATCAGCCGGGTCTATGTAAGGAACCTGGGCGTGATTATAAATCCTAAAAGCACTGCTTAACCTTAAATCTAAAGAACAGGAACCAAGTTGTGAGGTAAGATCAAGTTCAGGTTCAACTTTAATCCTACCGCTTTTCAGGGCTTTTTTAATATCAATATCTGCAAGTACAGTCATAAGTCTTTCTAATTTAAACAAAATTCACTTGCTTAATGCAATAACCAAATTAAGCTACAATCTCTTCCCAAGGCAGACCTTCTTTGCCAAAATGACCATAGGCTGCTGTCTGCTGATAAATCGGCTGTCTTAAGTTTAATTGTTTTAAAATATTGGGCACTGACAGATCTAAAAGGTTAAAGGCAAAGTCCTGAATATATTTAATAGACTTTTTCTCGGTTCCAAAAGCATCAACACCCCTATTCAAAGGATTGGGTTGACCAATTACATAAGCCACCTTAACCTCTACTCTGTCCGCCAACCCAGCGGCCACAATGTTTTTGGCCAAAAACCGACAAGCATAAGCACCGGACCTGTCAACTTTAGTCAAATCTTTACCGCTAAAACAGCCACCGCCATGCCTGCCCATACCCCCATAAGTATCAACAATAATCTTCCTGCCCGTCTCACCTGTGTCAGATGCCGGCCCGCCGATATGCCATGTCCAACCACCGTTAACAATCAAATCATCTTCATCAATCTTAAACTTAAACTCTTCCAAAACCGGAACAACTACCTGTTGATACAAATCTTTTTTAAGCCTGCCGTTTTCAAATCCTTCTTGATGGGCTACGGCCAAAACCATATGCTCCACTGAGACCGGCATTCCCTTCTCATATTTTAAAGTCACTTCACTTTTACCATCCGGACGCAGATAAGGAATAATACCCTTTTCCCTTACTTCATCAATTCTTTGCGCCAGACGATGGGAAATCATAATCGGAGCCGGCATTAACTGAGGCGTTTCCTTACAAGCATAACCAAACATCATCCCCTGATCTCCGGCTCCACCCTCATCCACACCCTGAGCAATGTCAGGAGACTGTTTATGAATATAAACATCAATGGGAGTATCCTGCCAATGAAAGTTAAATTTGGGATCGTTAAAACCCAATCTTTTAATTACCTTTCTGGCAATCTGTTCAAAATCAAGATCAGCCTTAGTGGTCACTTCTCCGGCCATCACAAAGCGGTTTTTGGTAGCCAAATTTTCAGATGCTACTCTGGATCCCGGATCCTGACGGTAAGCTTCATCTAAAACTGCATCAGAAACCTGATCACATATCTTATCAGGATGACCGGAGCAAACTGATTCTGAAGTAAAATATTTGTAATTCATTAAAAACTCCTTGTTTAAATACTGAAAAGTATTTAAAAATTAATAATAAAATTAAACTTTAAAATTTTTTAAAATCCTCTTTTTAACAAAAAAACTTTCCTCAAAAAAGGAAAGCTATAAATGTTTTTCCTCGTTTGAGGCTTATCTTCCCTAAAAGGGAGCAAGCACCTTAAAACAAAAGGTTGCTGTCTTTAAAAAAGGTTTAAAAAAAACTTTTCAAAGACTCTTGATAAGCTGAATTGTCAAACTTTTTTCATCCTAACTAAAACAAAAAAGGATGTCAATATCTTTTTAATTTTTCTTCAGTTTAAAAACAAGATTGTACCGACTATTCAGTCCAAAGCCAAAATAAAGATCTTTAGGTTGTTTTAAAAGCTTTAAGTTCAAGTTTTGAAACATTTTTTGCCATCTTTTTAAACTGGGAAAGTTAAAAGCACACTTAACTCCATAAGGAAGATTAGATAAAAAATCTGTTAAACAAACCAGTAAATGAGAAAATTTGTTTTCTACACCATGATCTTTGATAATAAGATGTTTTTTACAAACCCGCTTCATTTCTCTTAAATGATAGGAGATATCTTTTGTGTGATGTAAAACGTCTATGGCCAAAACTGCATCAAAGGTTTTATCAGAAAAAGGAATTTTTCTCCCATTGTAAACAGTCCTTGGAATAAAACAGGGTCTGTTTTCCTGAATATCAAGTCCTACAATTCTTAAAGAGGGCTTAAGCCTCATCATTAAGGCCGCTGTTCCTCCATCATCGCAGCCAAAATCAAGAATATAAGAACCCTCTTCACATAAAGAAGCTAAATTGCCGGCTACTTTTTTTCTATAAATAGGTCCAAATATCTTCTCCCAAAAAAACCATAGGGGAAAAAGAAGTATTCTTCTAACAGTCATAAAATTTAACTTCTTTCCAACTCCAAAAAAATATAGTTGCCTTGGCCTTTTTCTTTCAAAACTACTTTGCTAAAAATTTTTTTGTATTCAGGAAAAAAAGTATCTGCTTCAGGATTTTCTTTTATTATGGTTAAATAAAGCTTGTCGGCACTAGCTATCGCCTGATTATAAATTTCTCCTCCTCCGATGACAAAAATCTCCTGACTGTCTTTTTTTCTGGCAAAAGCTATGGCTTTGGCTAAACTGTCAAAAACAAAACCGTCTTTAATTTGATAGTTTTTATTCCTGGTTACAATTATATTTGTTCTTTCGGGCAAAGGCTTGCCTATAGATTCAAACGTCTTTCTTCCCATAATAACGGGATGGTTAAGGGTAATCTGTTTAAATCTTTTTAAATCCTCAGGAATATTAAAAAGAAGCTTATTATCTTTACCCAGGCCCCGGTTTTGAGCCACTGCCGCAATTAAACTGAGCTTAGCTTGCCTCATTTTAAAAACCGCCGACTGCTGTCAGTTTAGCTTTAATAGGAGGATGAGGATTATAATCCTCCACTTTTATATCTTCAAACTTAAAATCATCTATCCTTTTTACCTTTGGATTAAGGATAAGTTTGGGTAGTGGATTGGGTTTGCGCGTTAATTGCTCCTTTATCTGATCAAAATGGTTCTCATAAATATGAACATCCCCAAAGGTATGAACAAATTCTCCCGGAGGATAACCAGTAACCTGAGCAAGCATCTGGGTTAAAAGAGCATAAGAGGCAATGTTAAAAGGCACTCCCAAGAAAAGATCGGCGCTTCGCTGATACAGCTGCAAACAAAGCTTACCATCATGCAGCACTATGTGAAAAAGAGTGTGGCAAGGAGCAATAGCCATAGATTCTTCTCTTGACTTAGCCATTTCATAAATATAAGCAGCATTCCAGGCTGAAACACAAAAGTGTTTTTTCTGAGGATACTCTTTTATCTTATCTATAACCCACTGCAACTGATCAATCTGCCGGCCGTCACCTGTTGGCCACTTTCTCCATTGTACTCCATAAACAGGCCCAATATCTCCCCATTCATCCATAAATCTGCTGTCTTGTTTCATCTTTTCCATAAACTCTTCAAAATTCAATTCAGGTACCTTACCCTGCTCCATCTGCTGTTTGTAGTTTTTATAAGGATACTCATCCCAAATGTGAACATTATTTTCCACTAAATACCTGATATTAGAACTGCCTGACAAAAACCATAAAAGTTCATGAACAATTCCTTTAAAAAAGACCTTTTTTGTGGTCAAAAGAGGAAATCCTTGAGAAAGATCCCAGTGAAGCTGACGGCCAAAAACACTTTTTAATTTTACTCCGGTTGAGTGAGACTCCTTCCAAACTCCATTGTCTAAAATATCCTGCATTAAATTTAAATACTGTTGCTCCGGATGAATGCTCATTTTTCTCCTTTGGAAAAACTTTTATACCTTTTCTATTTTAAAAGCTTGCGTGTTTAAATCAAGGGTTAATTTTGCCTTATCTCCCGCTTTCAACTGATCTTCCAGAAGATACTTTGCTATCAGACTTTCCACTTTTTCAGCAATCGCTCTTTTTAAAGGCCTGGCTCCAAACTCGGGACTAAACCCTATTTGTACCAGGTTAGCATAAATACTTTTATCAATATCCAGATTAATGCCCTTTTTTGCTACCCTTTGCTGTAGTTTTTTAAGTAAGTTTTTGGCAATCTCCTCTACACTAACAGCATCTAAAGGCTTGTAGATAATCACCCCATCAAATCTATTAACAAGTTCTGGTGAAAAGTAACCCTGCTCCAGCACATACTCCAATACCAAGCTTTGCAACTGATCAAAATCGACCCTGCTATCCTTAACCTTATTTCTTATAAATTCAGCTCCAGCATTGGAAGTACAAATAATAACCATATTTTCAAAAGATACCTTCTTTCCCTGCCAGTCTTTTAAATAACCTTCATCCAATACTGTTAAAAAAAGGTTTAAAATTTCCGGATTGGCTTTTTCAAATTCATCTAACAGCAAAACGCCAAACGGCCTGTTTCTGACTTCTGTTACCAAAAGTCCTGGTTTTTCCGCCACTGAAGAACCAATCAAGGTGGCAACCCCTAAAGAACCTTGAAACTGAGACATATCAAATCTAACAATATAATTCTCACTGCCAAAATAACTTTGGGCTAAAGCTTTAGCTGTTTCTGTCTTTCCCACTCCGGTTGGGCCTAAAAAAAGAAAACTGGCCAAAGGGCGGTTTCCTTCCTGTAAATTAAGCCTTGCTCTTTGCAAAGCTGACTTTAAAGCTGTAATCGACTGATCCTGACCAATCAACCTTTGACCCAACAGTAAATCCAGGTTTTTTAACTTTTCTGTTTCTTTCGTTGTCAGTGGACCTATGGGGATATTAGTTTTTTCAGATAAAAGTTTGTCGACATCTTCTCTTAGTACCAGCTTCTTTTCTTGATTGATATTTTGAGCCACCAGCTGATCCAAAAGATCAATGGCTTTTTCCGGAAAAGGAATGTTAGTAATAAGCTTATCCGACTGTTCTACAATCTCTTTTAAAGCAGCCAAAGTCACTACTACTTTGCCTTTTTCAAAGTCAGGAACTACCTGCTTTAAAAGATGAAGTGCTTCCTGTTTGCTCGGAGCCGCAACCTCCACTTTATCAAAATACTTCATAATCTGCTGATTGGGAAAAATAAAACGGCTAAAATCAGCCAAAGTGGTCACTCCAATAAGTTGGATGCTAGAATTTTGTAAAATCTGGCTTAAAACAGGAGTAAAATCAATTCCTTCCAGACCCGAAACATACTTATCAAAAGAATCAATCACAAGAATAATATTGCCGGCTGACTCTGCTTCTTTTAAAAGACTCTCAAACTTGGCTTTGACTTCTCCCAAACTTGGTGACTGACCCAAAAGGGAACTCATATTAAGCTTTAATACTCTTTTGTAAAACAGCTTGGGGTTAATTCTTTTTTCTTTAATCGCCCGGGCAAAACCCAGTAAAATTGTATCCTTACCTACGCCGGGCTCACCTACTAATAAAACATTGTTTTGATTAGCTCTGGTTAAAACTGCTTCCAGCTGAGAAACCTCTTTTTTTCTACCTACAAGCTGATGGAAAAAGGGCGGCGGAAAAGACAGGTCCAAACAATGCTGATTTAAATTTAAAGTAAAACCATAAGCCAAATCACTCCCCAATCCCGGTAAAGCTAAAAGATTTTCTTTTTTCCAAAAGCAGCTCTTCTGTTTTTGTTTTTGTTCCAACTTAA
>DBQG01000048.1:0-14781 GCA_002305125.1 Patescibacteria group bacterium UBA1400
TTTTTAAAAAAAGTCTGGTGATTGACCCTTCGGAGAAGCTTCTCAAGATTGGCAGAAAGAGGAGTAAAGAAAAGAGAGTTAGTTTTAAGCAGGGTATTTTGCCTTGTCTCCCCCTGGATAAAGAGTCTTTTGATGTCGCTTTAATTGTCCGAGTTAGCCATCACCTGAATGAGCCGGAGGAGTGCTTGCGAGAAGTTGCTCGGGTGCTCAAACCGGGGGGCTTTTTGGTTTTTGAGGTGGCTAATAAAATCCATTTTCTGGCCCGTCTGAGGGCCTTTTTCTCTGGCGATTTTGGTTTTACCAGGGATACTAGGCCAATTGAGCGACGAAGCCGGGAATGTATTGCCGAGAATCTCATCCCCTTTTTAAACCATCATCCCAAAAAAATTATTGCCGACCTTAAGCGCCAGGGCTTTGGGGTTAAGGCGATTTTCTCTGTCTCAAACTTCCGCTCGCCCTTGCTTAAAAAAGTTCTTCCCAAAAGCTTGCTAGTTTTCCTGGAAAAGAAGCTTCAGCAGCCTTTAGGACGGTTTTTCTTTGGCCCTTCAATCTTTATTCTCGCCAAAAAGGTGGCCTAGTCTTCATCGCTAATCTTCACAATAGACCTTCTTTGCTTAGTTATAAGGTTATTCATGTTTCACACAATTCCTTTACTGCTTTGGACTATAAGATAATTGAGAGCTTGACAATAATGGACTCATGTGCTATATTACAGGATAGACCCAGTGGTTTGCGTCATTTCCTGGCCATGCGACTGGGTTTTTTTTGTGGCTGAGAAAGGGTATAATAAGCAAGCTGGTAGTTAAAGCTTGCCGAGGTGGCGGAATGGTAGACGCGCACGGTTTAGGACCGTGTCCGATGAGGGTGAGGGTTCGAGTCCCTCTCTCGGCACCAGTTGGAGCTTTAAACAAGCTCAATTGACTAAGGCTGATAAAATAATCTTTGTTAGTTTTTGAGTTGACTAATTTGAGTCGACTAAGCTGGTTAGTTCTAATAATTTTTAATAATCGATGGAAAATAATCGATGAAGAAGAAGTTAATTATTATTCTCCTGGTTCTTCTGGCCATTTTTGGCGGTGTTTATCTGGTTTCCTTTTCTCGGGCTGGTAACAGTGATTTTAAGCTCGAGACGGTTAAGCGGGGGGCAATGCATTCCTTTGTTTCCGCCTCCGGTGAGATTAAAGCTGAGCGGGATGCCTCTTTAAAGTTTCAAGCCTCGGGACTGCTCTCCTGGGTTGGAGTTAAAAAAGGAGAGACAGTCAAAAAAGGCCAGGCTTTGGCCTCGCTTGATACCCGGGAGTTGAAAAAGAAGCTGGAGAAGGAAATGAATGATTATCTTTCGGAGCGCTGGGATTTTGAACAGACTCAAGATGATTACCAGGAAACAAAAGAGCGAAAGCTAATCACGGATGAGATTCAGCGGATTTTGGATAAAACCCAGTATGCCCTTAATAATTCCGTTCTTGATTATGAGCTGGCCAATTTGTCTTACCGGCTGGCGACGATTTACTCCCCCTTTGAGGGGATTGTCGTTGAGTTGGGTGAGCCTTATCCGGGTGTCAATATCCTCTCCACGGCTACCCAGGCTCGAGTTGTTGATCCGACAAGCCTTTACTTTGAGGCAATGGTGGACGAGACCGATGTGGCCAAGATAAAAGTCGGTGATGAAGTTGAGGTTAAGCTTGATGCTTTCCCCAATCAGGTCTTTAAAGGGGCAGTTAGCCGGATTGATTTTGAGGCGGGAACGACAAGTAGTGGTGGAACTGCCTACAGCACGATGATTACTTTTCCTGAGGGGGTTGAAAATTTCCGGTTGGGGATGAATGGCGATGCCCAAATTCTTGAGGCGGCGGTTAATGAGGCCCTTCTTACTCCCCTCACTGCCCTGGTCGAAAAGAGCGGCCAAACTTATGTCTGGCGACTGAAAGATGGTCGAGCTCAAAAAGTTGAGGTTAAGATTAAACGGCTTAATGATGATTGGGCTCAGATTGCTGAGGGAGCGGTGGCTGAGGGGGAGCAGGTCATTGTCTCAAACCTGAGCCAACTAAAGGAAGGTCAACCGGTTAAAGTCGGCAAATGATTACTTTTAACCTAGTTGGTGTTTCAAAAATTTACTCTCTTGACGGGGTTGAGGTTCGGGCCCTTGATGACGTTTCTTTAAAAATCAATCAAGGCGACTTCGCCTCGATTATTGGCCCTTCCGGTTCGGGTAAATCAACCCTAATGCATCTTCTGGGCCTTTTGGATAAACCAACCAGAGGAAAGATCTACCTTGAGGGTAAAGAGGTTCCTTTTAAGGATGACGCTGCTTTGGCCTCACTGCGAAACGAGAAAATCGGATTTGTTTTCCAAGCCTTTAATCTCCTCTCAAAAACCTCGGCTTTGGCTAATGTTGAGTTGCCCTTAATTTATGCCGGGGCCTCGGCTCGGGAGAGGCATCGACGGGCCAAGGAGGCTCTGATTGAAGTCGGCCTCGGTCATCGGTTCGAGCACTTTCCTAATCAGCTTTCTGGCGGCGAAAAGCAGCGAGTCGCTATCGCCCGGGCCCTCATAAACGACCCTTCAATCATTTTGGCTGATGAGCCAACCGGTAATCTTGATTCCCGTTCCGGAAAAGAGATACTGGAAATATTTAAAGATCTTCATAAAAGGGGGCACACGATTGTTTTAGTTACTCATGACCTTGATATTGCCAAGCTGGCCAAAAAAATCATTAAAGTTAAAGATGGCAAGGTAACCGCATAAGATGGATTTTCTGGAAACAGTCAGGCTTTCGACCACGGCGGTAAGAAGAAACAAAAGCCGCTCCTTTTTGACCATGCTGGGGATTATTATCGGCATTTTTGCCGTAATCTCTTTAGTTTCTCTGGGAACGGGATTAAAGAACTATATTACTGACCAGTTTGAGATTATGCGGGCCAATTCTCTCTACATTATTCCCGGTAAGTTTGGCGGGGGTGATGGAGAAGGATTTAGTTTCGGAGCGCCTCCCAATTACGGTGGCAGTAAGCTCAAGCAGTCTTTAGTCNNGGGAGAGCCGGTTGAAGACGCGACCGGATATATTGAAATCCCCTCTTTGGCCAAGTTTCGCAACAATCAAGTACGGGTGACGGCGGCGGGCGCTTCACCGGAAATAACCAATTTTATCAATCTTAGCCTGGCCGAAGGCAGATTTTTTAACAGCTCCGAAGTTTTCGCTGGCCGCCAGGTGGCGGTGATTGGCTCAAAAGTAGTCGAGGAGCTTTATACTAATATTGATCCGGTTGGCGAGGAGATTATTATTAGCGACAGTCGTTTTCGAGTCATTGGCGTTTTGGAGAGCCTGGGAGCGGGAATGATGGGGGGCGAAATGGACCGCTCTATCTACATTCCTTTAACTGCCGCCCAAAAAGTTTTTGGCCTGGACAGCCTGCAGACCATTATGGTCAAATTCAGCGGCGAAGATCGAGTCGACGAGGCCAAATTTCGGGTTAAGTCGCTTCTTTTAAGAACGCTTAAGGAAGACGATTTTTCGGTCATTAACCAGGGGTCGATTCTCAGCACCATTTCCTCAATTCTCGGGGTTTTAACGGCTGCCTTGGGCGGCATTGCCGCCATTTCTCTTTTAGTCGGCGGAATCGGGATAATGAACATCATGCTCGTTTCCGNNGGAATCGGCATTATGAACATCATGATGGTCTCGGTTACCGAAAGAACCCGGGAGATTGGGATTAGAAAGTCAGTTGGAGCAAAAAACAGCGATATTCTAAGCCAATTCCTTTTTGAGGCAGTTTTTCTAAGCCTGGTGGGGGGAATTATCGGGGTTGGTTTGGGGGTTTTGGGAACGATGGTGGTTGGCAAGCTTCTTAACGCTAACGCTTTCTCCTGGTGGTCGGTCCTCCTTGCCCTGGGAGTTTCTTCCCTGGTGGGAATTGTCTTTGGGGTGGCTCCGGCCGCCAAGGCGGCCAAGCTGGATCCGGTTGAGGCCCTTGGCTATGAGTAAAGAGTCTGCCCTTGCAAAATCTTTTAATAATTGTTTAACTAGAGTTGTGTTAAAGGAAACGGCTTTTTTCTTGCTAGCTTTTTTTCTTCTTTTGCCGCTGCCCCTGTTTGCCCAGTTGTCAGCCGATTATCACTCCCAGTTTCTTCAAAACTATCGCCAGTATCAAGCTCTTGTTAGTCCATTCCAAACAAAAAAGAGCCGCTATCTGGCCTATAAATCAGTTGACACCCAGGAAGAGTTTGTTGCCGCTGCCCGAGACCTAGTTAGGGCTGAGGTCGAGGCAATCACCGCTTATACTAATTTTGTTCGCACTTTTTTAGCGGAAGCAACCCAAATTCTCGCCTATCAGGAAAACTATCTATATATCAAGCTTGATGATGAGCTGGCTTTTTTAACTCAATCCAAGAGCCGAGCTAATAGCATCAGTTCTCTAACCGAGGCTCAGGAGCTTTTGGCCGATCTGGCCAGTCATTATCAGACAATTGACCAAATGAGCGATCAGGTAAAGTCTATTGTGGCGATGGAATCAGTCAAGAAAACGCTTGAGAACTTGAAGGTAGGGAGAAATAAAATTGACAGCTATCTCCAAAACCAGGCGCCATCGGCAAGAGTTTCTGCTGCTCAGGAAAAACTTAGGTTTCTGGATGTCGAAATTAATGCCACTCAGGAGCTAATTGGCGATATGGAAAAACTAAATGAAAAAGTGGGCAAGAGCTCTTCGGGTAAGATCATGGAGCTGGCTGACGAGTCTTTGCCGAGATTAAACGCCCTGCAGACTGGTTATGCCAATATTGTTTTTAGTCTAAAGTAAGATAATGGTGAAAAAGTTTTTGATGATTATGGTCTTTATCTTTTTTCTTTTGGGGATAGTAACGTTGGTCCTTTCCGCTCGCCAGTCCAAGCCAGTGATTGACAGTCTGCCCTTCAGTCAAAAGGAAAGCTCCGATAGCCCTGCCGTTTCCCTTTCCCCAACCCCAACTCCCGATCCTGAGCTTTCGGCGATTGAAAATGATCTTAAGCTCATTGGCGAGGACTTAAAAAAGATTAAAGAAGAAAAAAGGCTTGATCCGCCTTCATTTATCTTCAGTCTCGGGATTTAGAGAGAGATTTTTAAACCTTTGTTTTCGGGTAAGTTTCGGTGTATACTCTGTCTATGAGCGATTCCCCTCTTGCCGATCAGCTTCGGCCTCAGGATTTTGACCAGTTTGTCGGCCAAGAGCACCTTCTGGGCGAAAGCGGGGTTTTAAAAAGACTTATTGACCAGGATGAGTTGGTCTCAATGATTTTTTGGGGTCCGCCTGGTTGCGGCAAGACGACTTTAGCTCGCTTAATTGCCCAGAAAACTAAAAGCGAGTTTATCCATTTCTCGGCCGTTTCCTCGGGGATAGATGAGGTCAAAAAGATCATTGCCCGGGCTCGGGTAAAAAAGGATCAGCTCTTTGGGGGCAAAACAATTCTTTTTGTCGATGAAATTCACCGCTTTAATAAGCTTCAACAGGATGCTTTTCTGCCCGCGGTTGAGGATGGGACCATCACTCTCATTGGGGCGACGACAGAAAATCCCTCTTTTGAAGTCATCAGCCCCCTCCTTTCCCGCTGCAAGGTTTTTGTCCTAAACAGCCTTGAGTCCAAGAGCTTGGAAAAGATTATTGATCGGGCCGCCAAGGAGCTTAAAATTAAGCTTAAGCCTGAGGCGAGAGCCTTTCTGCTTGAATCAGCCAATGGAGACGCCAGGAGCCTTCTTAACACCCTGGAGATTGCCGCCAAGATCTCCCCCCAGACAATTGAGACCAAAACGATTGAGAGTGCTCTTCAAAAGACTCTTTTGTATGACAAGCACGGTGAGGAGCACTACAACCTCATTTCCGCCATTCATAAATCAATGCGGGGCTCCGATCCGGATGCGGCCATCTATTATGCCTGCCGGATGCTGGAGGGGGGCGAAGATCCTCTTTACCTGGCCAGGAGAATGGTCAGGTTTGCTTCAGAAGACATTGGCACCGCCGACCCCCAGGCTCTGCTCCTGGCCGTTTCCGTCTTTCAGGCTTGCGAGCTGATTGGTATGCCGGAGTGCCGGATCTTTCTGGTTCAGCTGGCCGCTTATCTGGCCCAGGCCCCTAAAGATAACAGCGCCTNNAGGGACGAGCCAGGGAAGATATAAAACAGTTTGGCAACCTCCCTGTCCCCCTTCACCTCAGAAACGCCCCAACTAAGCTAATGAAAGAATTAGGCTATAGCAAGGGCTACAAATATGCCCACGATTACTCAAAGGATGAGCTTAGGGATGAGGTTTATCTCCCTGATAAGCTTAAGGGGAGGAAGTACTACAAAAAACTAGACAGAAGCTGAAGAAAAGGCAAGTTCTTTTTTCTTATTTTGATTATAAATCAAGTTTCTGCTATGCCTGAGTTTGTGTTTAACCTAACCGCTTCTTACTTTCTCGGGTTTTGACCGGGGCGATAGCGAATGTATTCAAAAAGACCCAGGGTTTTTCTGTCGGCCATTACTCCAGTGACAAAGACCTCCTCTTGGTCATGGGGAAGCTCAGTTCTCATTTTGCCGTTAAATGATTCACGCTCTCCGTCATTAATCTGTTGGTAACTGAGGGGAAGGCTTTGGAAGTTTCCCAAAAAGTCCCCGTCCCGTCAGCGAGGACAATAAGCAGGTATTGGTAAAAGTTTGCACCCCGACCAGTCTTTTGGGGTTAGCTCACATGAGCCGGGAGACAATACCCTCTTTTTGTTTTCGCAAGCTAGGGCCAGCTTTCGAATCCCCTCCACTCCCCTATCAATGTCAAATGGAATTCCGCCCAGAAAGCTAGTTCGCTCAATAACCATGACTTCTTTTAGAACTTGAAAGCAAGAAGAGCAAAAAAAGAAGCAAGAGATAATTAAGATGGAAGAGGAGCTATTTGCTTCCCTTAGAAGAAAAGAGAAATGTGGCCACGGCGGTGGTAATGGGGACAGCCAGAATTAGGCCAATGCTGGCCACTAAAGTTCTGACAATCTCGTCAGCAATGATTTCGTAATTAACCAGTTCCCGAAATGGCCTGGGGTTGCCGATAAACAAGAGGAGTAAGGGCAGGGCAGCCCCAGTGTAAACCAGGATTAGGGTATTAACCATTGAGGCAATGTGGTCTTTGCCGACATCCATGGCTCGCCCGAAAAGCTCTCCCCGTCCCATTTTGGGATTGGCCTCTTTAAGCTGAAAAACAATCGCCGACTGGGCGATGGAAATGTCATCCAATATTCCCAAAACACCAATAATAATTCCCGCCAGCAGTAGCCCCTTGATATTTATGGTTCCTTGCTGGCTAAACTGTATGAAGCCTGCTTCCTCCGAGGCGAAACCAGTCAGTCGGGCCGCCTCAACGAAGATATTGGCCAGAAGCCCAGTAATCAGCAAAGCGACAATTGTCCCGATAATTGCCCCAGTCGTTTTTCTGTTTATGCCGTGGGAAAGATAAAAAGTAATCGGAATAATTAACATAGCACCAGCAACAGCGATTATGACCGGATCGGCTCCCCTAGAAATCTGAGGCAAGACAAAGCTAAAAATGACCAGAAAAGAAAGTCCCATTCCCAAAAGTGAGGCAACTCCTCGCCAGCGGGCGACTAAAACTGCCAGGCCGACAAAGATGAGAAAAAGGATCAGGAGAGCATCACGCCTGACGCTGTCAACAATCTGGTAAATTCGACCGCCCTCGGGGCCCTCGGCCAGGGAGACAATGACCTTATCTCCTTTTCCATATATCGGTTGATTGGCCATCGGGAAAAGGCCATTTTCGACCTCAATTGTTTTACCCTTTTGTTCTCCCTCGCTAATCTCAAGGATTAGTCTTTGGTACTGGCTTCTTTCCCCGGCGGTAAAAAGCTCTTTTTCTTCAGCAATGCCCACCACTTTGGCCTCAAAAGTTTCGGTCTCGTCAATACCCTGGGCGTAAGCGGGCACTCTTAAAGAAAAAAGAGCGCCAAGGATTAGGAAAAGAATGACAAATATTTTTGCTTTCATAAGCTGCCCTCAGACTCATTTTAACAGAACTCTTCCACTTGATCACTATCGGCAGCTTTAGGCAATTTACTCTTTTCATACTTTCTTCTAAACAAGCGAAGCATATTTGTCTGTTTTTATGGCCCTGATTAGCTGTGAAGAGAAGGAGGTGATTAGATGCCTAAAGTTGATTTTAATTTAGATAATATTAAAAAATGTCAATGCACTGTTTGTCCAGTACAAGCTCAAAGTCAGTGTGCCTCCGAGAAAATGAAGATCTTAAAAGAGCAAATGCCTACCGGAGTGCCTAAGCCAGAAAACGTCCCTGGCGTTTACTGTTCACAAGGAATAGCGGTTTGCAAGGATCTAGATCCTGGAAAGCCCTGTGTTTGCCCGACATGTGCCGTTTGGGCGGAAAACAATCTAGGGTCACAATATTATTGCCAGAGGGGCAAGGCAGATAAAATTGGCTAAATATGTTTCCGGCAGTATTAGAGGCTTACGGTTTTCCCATCACTCTTGTCTTCGCCAGCGACAACAGGGCCTTTTTTAGCGAAAGAATTACCGGTAACCTTTGGGAGATTAGGGACGATGAGTTTCGTTTAGTCAGGCATTTCCCTATTGTTAACATTACCGGACACCATGAAACCGGACTATTAGGGATCGTTCTGGACCCTGGTTTTAAAGACAATCACCTCCTTTACGCTTATTATACTCGCAGGCAAAGCCACAAGGAGTTTTCTAATATAATTGTCAGGATAAATGTTGATGAAGGCGAAAAGGAGGAGGTTTTGCTTGATGGAATTCCTGCTGGCTTAATTCATAACGGCGGGATTATGGCTTTTGGCCCGGACAAAACTCTCTTTGTTGGCGTTGGGGTAAACAATGAGGAGAAAGAAAAAGCCCAGGAGCTTGAGTTTCTCGGCGGTAAAGTTTTAAGAATTAATCCTAATGGTACAATTCCAAAAGATAATCCCTTTCCTGGCTCTCCCGTTTACTCTTTTGGCCATCGCAATATTTTTGGTCTGGCTTTTCATCCCCAAAACGGCCGACTATATATTTCTGATGTTGGCCCCAATGATAACGATGAAATAAATATCATAGAGCCTGGCGGTAATTATGGCTGGCCTCAGGTGATGGGCATTTCGGATAGTCCTAAACATGTTAATCCGATTATCACTTTTACGCCAGTAATTACCCCGACTCAAAGCACTTTTATCGATGATGATCTGTATTTCGGCAGTTATAACCAGGGAGCAGTTTTTAAGCTAACCCTGGGGGGAGAAAACTTTGACCAGATTGAAAAGCAAGAAGTTGTTTATCGGGGCAAGCCCTTTGGGGTTTTGGGCGTTTTTCAAAGTCCGGAGGGCAAAACGTATATCACCCGCCCCGAGGCGATTCAGCAAATAAGCTTGGGTGGGTTTTGAGCTGAATCTTAATTAGCTCTTACCTTCTTCCCATTGGCGACTAACAGAATTAGGATACTCTAGGCTAATGGCAAAAACAAACAGTACCTGCAGCTATCAGGATAAAGAGAAAGGAATAAAAGTAAATGGGGCAAGCTTGAGCGATATAGAGTTTTTAAAAAAGCATGCTCAAAATCTCTCCTACACGACTAAAAACTCAAAATGGATTAGCAGTCTTGATCAGCATGAGGACCATCCCGGCCAATCTCTGGCGACTAGAAGTCATGAGGTAATTAAAGCCTGGGCGGAAGCCAGAAGAGCTGTTCCCGCCACTGTTCCCGGGACTGAGTACGATGGCAGGCTGGGAGTCTTAAGATTTGACTTCCCCGGCTATGGGGGTGAATCATTAGAAGAAGTTTCCTGGGAAGAGTGGTTTAAAACCTTTGATGAGCGGGAGCTGGTTTTCATCTTCCAGGAACACCTTAAAAATGGCAATCCCAGCAATTTCTTCCAGCTTAACTCTCCTTTCAGGGAGCATGAATAATGGTGAGGCTGGAAGGATTCGAACCTTCGGCCAATCGCTTAAGAGGCGACTGCTCTACCACTGAGCTACAGCCCCGAAACTTCTCTGTGCGCCAGGGGTGACTCGAACACCCGACCCCTTGTTCCGAAGACAAGTGCTCTAATCCGCTGAGCTACTGGCGCCCGAACCCCTTCATGAGTCTTCAGGGAAAATTATACCATTTACGAGGCAAAATGTCTCGGCTCTGCCTGACTTTTAAGGCTGAAAATCAAGTTCGCAGTTGTCGGTTTTGTCAAGGCACATTTTAACCTCTTTAATGCTCGGAAACTGCTTGGCCGTCAGGCTGGCCGCCAGCGACAGACAGCTTACTCTGGCCGAGCCTCCCCCATAAGCGGCAACCGAGTCATAGAAATTGATAGTCAAAACCCCATTTTTTAGCGCCAGACTGTTAATGCCTGAGCGGTCGTTATTAAAGCTTAGGCCACTGGCCTTTTCATAGTCGCTAATTTCTTCCCGGCTGGGAAATCCGCCGTAGCCTTTACTAACCAGCTCTTTTAAGGTTAGCTCGGCAACATTGGGGGCGTTCGGAACCTCAACCGGAATTCCTTTTAAACTGAAGCCAAGCTCGTCATTAGTAACCTGGCAGTTGACTAGATAGACTTCTCTTGCCGCATCCCCGCTTTCGAAAGGCTTAAGCTTGGGCCAGACAAGGCCATCAAGAAGCTCTTGTTCTTCCTGGCTAAGCTGGTCTTTTTTATAGACCTCAAGAGCTTTTATCTCTCCCCTCAAGGCTGAGTCTTCATCGCTATTGTCTGAGTTGGGCGACCGGGTTGGGGTCGCTTCAGTTGGAGTCTGCCCTTGGGCGGGAGTTGGACTTGCCTTTGGCCCGTTTTGACGGGGCTTAAACTTGCTAAGAAAAATGAAGCTGCCCAAAACTATTAAAATCGCCACTCCAAGAATGCCAAAAGGCAAAAGGAATTTAGTTTTATCTGTATTCATAAAAATGCCTCCTTAACTTTTATCATTAGTCTCTCCCAGAGATTATACCTGGCCTGATAAACAAAAGAAGCGGGAAAAACCTCAATTTGCTGAGGGGGCAGCTCTCCCCAGGCAAACTGATACTCTCCGGGGGTGTCAAGTGATTTGATCGTGAATCTGATCTCTTCCGTCTCCCCCGGCTCAATCGTATCCTGGCTGCCCAAAACCAGGCCGGAAACGACCAGGCCGCCGCTGGCCTGAACGGGAACTTTTAAAGGCTCCTTGTCCCCACAGATGGATTGGCCAATATTTTTAAGAACAATTTTCCCCTCGTAGGTGGTATTGGCGGGTAGAAATGAAGGTAGACTGACGGCTTTAACCTGATAGCGGTTAATCTGCTCGGGCCACCAGCTTGATTTGGGCATTGATTTAACCAGCTCATACTGTGGATAGGGCCGACCCTGGTCGTCAAGCCAGGAAAAGGCCATAAAAAGCTCCTGGGGATAGTTTAAAACAAAAGGGGTAACTGATAAAACTTTTTCGTCTTGATTCCAAATAGTAAAAGCTTCTTGCATAAGTCTAGACACTTGTTCTTCATTGTATAAATTAGGGGCCACAACCACTCCTTCTCTATGGGGCCAACCAGTTTCCGTAATATAAATAGGAAGATTTTTTGTTAAACCCAAACTTATTAACTTCTCCTGCTCCCATTCATAACCATTAATAGTTGCTCTTCCCCTATCTTCGGGTAAACCAATAAATCCATGATTAGGATAACTATGAGAGTTCCAACCATCAAGTTCATTAAAAATATTAACGTTCGTTTTATGCATAATTTCTAAAAAACTCTCTTCTTTTAAAGTTCCGTTATTTCCATCAGCGGCTTGATCCAAACCTGCGGGTAAGATAAAAAAATTATTATCTTTACTTTTAAATAGCTTAATCATTTTTGTTAAAACCATAGCATATTCTGAAGGATTTATCTCACCTCCCCATTCTTTAGCATGATTGGGCTCGTTAAAAATGGCTACTGTTTGTTGTTTAACTGGCCAATTTAAATCTGCTAAAAAATCTGACCATTTTTGTAAATTATCTAAATCCGGTTTGTCCCAAACACCAGTAGTTGTCATATGAGTAGCTAATCTAATAATCGGAATTACATGAAGCCTTCTGCAATCATTAAAGAACTTTTGCCATTTATCCTTATTAAAATCATCATCTCTTAAAACAATTGTTACGTATCCCCAATCACCACCAGAAGAGTTAACTAATTCAGCTGCTTTTTCAACTTCTTCTGTTTCTAAAATATGAATTCCAAACTTATTATTTTCCCTTGCCCAAACAGAGCTAGAAAAAAAGAAAAACAAAAAAACAGATAGAACAATAGCCTTTTTGAAAATCATAAGAATATTTAAGGTTTGAGCCTTATTCTAACAAAAAAATACACAAAGAGAAACTATCTTACTTAATTTTTAATCTTAGAAAGAATCCAAATAATAAGACCAACAATACCTGTGGTTAAAATTAAAAAAATTAAAAAAAGAAAGTCTTCTGGCATATTAAAATATATCCTGTTGACTGTTAAAATAGGCTTCTCCAAAACCAGTTTCTGTTTCTACTTCTACCTTACTTAACTTTGTTAATTCTAACTTCACCACAGAATAAGCAGGTAAATTTACATTTAACACAATGCTATCTTTAACCTCTACTTCATACTCTTTAGGCTGGTCAAATAATTCTTGGATTAAAAAACGATATTTCCCTCCTCCTAAATTTCCAAAAGTAAACTGAAATGCTTCTTCTTGAGAGGTATAGGGATCATAGTTGGCTAAAACTGCTGTTATTTTCCTATCATTTTTCACAGCAAAACCTGTAATCTGACTTCCTTCGCCCAATACTTCGAGCCTTTGACCTTCGAGATTGGCTAACCATTCAAAAAGATAAAAACGAGGCTTTTCTTTCATACCTACGCTCTCATGGGTTAAAAGCCCCCAGCCATAATTATCTTGACCAGGACCATCTTTAATTTCAAAAGCAAAAGCCAAGGAAACTTTATCTAACAACTTTCTTACAGTAGCCAAAAAATGAGATGCTGCCACAGGGCTTGAGTAAGCCTGATCTTTATAAGAGTTAGGTCCCCATTCAGTAATAATCTTTTCTACATCCATAAAAGATTGATAACGAGAATCATCAAGTAAAACATTAATTTCATAAACATCAGAAACAAATTTAGCCGGATCAAAACTGTAACGATGCCAAGAAATAAAATCTAATCTTAGGTTATTTTCTAAAACATAGTCAAAAAGTAGGCTTATCCAAATTGGATCAAGTTCAGGAATAGAGGGTCCACCAATCTTAAAATCATAGGAAACATTAGCTTGATTTGCTCCCAGTACGGCATAGTGATAAAGTAAACGATAATCCTTTCCCCCATACATTTTCCAACTACCAAACATCGGAAGGCTTGGCTCATTCCAAACCTCGTAATAGACACCATCAATTTGACCGGAATAATGCTCTACTGTTTTTCTTACCAACTCTTGCCAATCATCCCATTTGCCGGGAGGATTAATTTTAGAACTAGCAATTGTTCCAGGCATATAAGAAAGGGCGAAAAAAGGTTTTGCTCCTGAAGCCAAAATATCATCAACTGTTTCATCTAATTTTGACCAATTAAGATTTAAACTACCATCAGCATTACGTCCCCTTACTACATGATAATAATCATCATCAAAGATATGGTCTAACCTAATGAATTTAGGTTTTATCTTTTTCAAATGTTTCACTGTTGGAGATAGCATCCTTTTACCAGGTTCCTCTCCTCCTTGAGCTAAAGCACCCCAAACATTCTGTAAAGTACCAAACTCTCTATTAGCATTAACAATAATATTTGCAGGAACAAAAGGTTTTTCAATAAATATTTGTGGCGTTTGGAAACGCATCTCCTTTTCAATAAAACCCATTCCCATAAATAAAAAAAAGGAAAAACTTGCCAATATAAAAATCTTAAATTTATTATTCATTAGTAATAACACTACTTGTATAACTACCGTTTTCTACGGCCTCTAAAACATCCTTTTTTTCAATATTAAAAAGGTTTGAATCTAACTTGCTCCCCTGACTAAAATCAAAGAAAATATCAACCTTTCCTGAATTTAGACTTAAAAAATTGATAGTAGTTAATAAAAATTCCCCCTCTTTGATTTCTTTCAATCTGCCAGACCAGGAAGCCTGGCCTATTGAGGGATCTGCCTGCCAGCTATAATCATTTAACTCTAATTTATCAGGAGGGTAAAAAATTTTAACTTCAGCTTCTACTAAAGGTTCTGAACTGTTAACCCATATTTCAAGATTAAGCGTGCCGTTAAAGTCACCCTGTTGAGGCTTAAAGTAAAGTTTCGCCCCTGAAGCTTGAGGGATAATTTCAGGTTCGGCAACTTTAGCTAGATTCTCTTCAACCTGTTTTCTCTGTAATGCCTGCAAATATTCAGGAGAGCGCTGATAAAGTTTTCTTAAACGAAATTCAATCCAAAAAAACTGAAGTAAAATAATCAAGGATAAAAGTATTATTAAATGGCGGCTTTTAAGCTTAAACATTAACTAATAATACTAGAAAAGATTTCAATTTATCAAGCCTAGGAAGAAATTTCAAACACCTTTATTCTTATCTCATCCTTAGAAATAATAAAGCTAAATTCAACGGGGTAAGAAAAATTATTTTTAATATATAAGTTTTGGTTTTGAGAGTTAATATTGTTGCTTTCTGTATATTTAATAGAGGTACCATGCTTAGAAGGCACATCAGGAACCGGGCTAAAATCATGAAGTACTTTAGCCGTAACATCCAAACCCGACTCTGCAGCTGCCCAATTCAACAGGGAAGCTAACTGACAAACTCCATC